>CALAXC010000268.1 GCA_937894775.1 uncultured Clostridia bacterium | reverse complement strand
AGGCGCTGGCGGCGGGCGAGACCTCTCTGCCCTCTCTGATGCAGCTGTTCCTCGACAAGAAAACCACCAACGAGGATGTTGCCAAGTTCGGCGACACCGACTCCAAGGGTCTTGCCATTGAGCAGGGCAATGATATTGCGCTGGTTGGCGGCCGTAACTACGAAAAGATGTGGAACTGCGTCTACGGCGCATGCGGTAATACAAATGAATTTGCAAGATGGCGGTAAAAGAAAATTCATTATGATCCAATTACCAGAAGAATGTGAAGATGGTAGTGGCGCAAAAAACAACGGTTATAATACCATATGTGAAATTGGAAAAGAACGTATTAGAAGAGTGGGAGATAGATTGCTGGCAGACAATCACTTATCGCCGGCTGAGTTTGACACTGGCTTCCGCGTATTCAAGCTTGATGAGTCCAATATGAATAGTGTATATTACAGTGCTGATGACTACTCTCAGGACATGCTTTCTATGTTGGAATCAAATGTCAAGGATGACCGTACCGATCTCGATTTGCTGTTTGGTTGCTTACTCGAATGGGGATTGCCTCTTTCTCTGCCGTATAAGTCCGAAAAAATTGAGGACTATACCGTTCACACCTATAATGACGGAGATCTGGTGGCATGCTTTGAGGAAAACATTCCCGAATTTGTTATTAAGGAGATCGCTAAGCGTAAGCCCCTCCGCGCAGTCTTCCGCGACAGTAGCTTTGCCAATAGCCCTGCAAAGATCAACGTAACAGAAATATTCAAGCTTCTTGCTCCCGACACAAGAGTGAAGGTGATCTGATGAAAAATCCATCATTAGCATATTTAGCGAAATCATTTTATAATGCGTATATCGCCCTTGATCAGCTTGAACCGGATCAGGACGAATTGCTTTTGTATATTCCTAAATTGGTTAATGGAGCTTTTTCTGCTGAATTGATAATTAAGGCTATTTTGGTGGAACAAGATATACCCTATAATAACGAGCATAATCTTAAAATCCTCTTTGAAAAACTCCCTATGGAAATTCAAAAAAGAGTCTGGCGCTTCCTTGCGCAAAAAGCATCGGAATATGCAGATGTAGAAAAGCGGGAAAATGAATTATTACTTATGTCAGATGCTTTTGTACAATGGAGATACTGTTATGAAGGGAATCTTGCGCCTGCCTTCGACATACGATTTCTTTCGGCATTTACCAATGCGCTTATTATTGTGATGTTCGAGCTGGGATATAACGTGTTCTTTACAAAATCAGAAATAGCACTTTCGCCAGAAGAGTGTGCTGAGATTGATAACAAAATTGAAAATAATCGCCGCGAATGTATGAAGAATAATGAAGCTAATATAAAAAAGAAAAGCAGGAGGTGAAAGATATGAAACTCCAATTTAAACATCAAAAATTCCAAGCTGATGCTGCAAAAGCGGTTGTAGATGTTTTTGCCGGACAGCCCTATCTCACACCATCCTATATGATGGACAAAGGTAGTGTTTATCAGATGAAAACGACGGACGATGAAGATTTTACGGGCTGGCGCAATGAGCGCATTGTGCCCGGACTTTCCGATGCCGTCATATTGGAACATCTGAATAAAATACAGCGTGCCAATCAAATTGCACCCTCACCTCAGCTTGAAGGACGGTACAATCTGACGATTGAGATGGAAACAGGCGTTGGCAAAACTTATACATATATCAAAACCATGTATGAGTTAAATAAGCACTACGGATGGAGCAAATTCATTGTGGTTGTTCCGAGCGTGGCAATCAGAGAGGGTGTTTACAAATCCTTTCAGGTAACGCAAGAGCATTTTGCGGAGGAATACGGTAAAAAAGTACGCTTCTTTATCTATAATTCTGCTCAGCTTACCGAGATCGACCGATTTGCATCCGACAACGGAATCAACGTTATGATCATCAATTCCCAAGCATTCAATGCTAAGGGTAAGGATGCACGACGCATTTATATGAAGCTGGACGAATTCCGTTCCCGCCGTCCGATTGATATTATTGCAAAAACAAATCCGATTGTGATCATTGATGAGCCTCAGTCGGTGGAAGGAAAGCAAACCAAGGAAAGACTGAAGGAATTTAATCCTTTAATCACCTTGCGTTACTCGGCAACCCATAAATCCGACAGCATTTATAACATGGTGTACCGTTTGGATGCAATGGAGGCATACAACAAACGATTGGTAAAGAAGATTGCCGTAAAAGGTATCACCGAAACTGGAAGCACGGCAACTGAGGGATACGTATATCTCGAAAGCATTAATCTTTCCAAGGCGGATCCTACGGCAACCATTCAATTCGACGTAAAGGGCACCTCTGGAGTCAAGAAAAAGACGGCAACGGTCAATATTGGATATAATCTGTATGATCATTCAGGCAATCTTGATGAATATAAGAACAATTTTGTTGTTAAGGCAATTGACGGTCGTGACGATTCGGTTGAGTTCCTTAACGGTATCAAAATTTACGCAGGCGATGTTATAGGCAAGGTGGCAGAGGATCAGCTCCGCCGTATACAGATTCGAGAAACCATTCTATCCCATATCGAGAGAGAAAGAAAGCTATTTCATAAGGGCATAAAGGTACTGTCCTTGTTCTTCATTGATGAAGTGCAAAAATACAAGCAATATGATGAGGCAGGACAACCCTTCAATGGTATTTATGCGGATATGTTTGTTGAAGAATATAACGATATTCTCGGTAATATGCAGCTTCAATTCGGTGACGATGATTATATGCGTTATCTCAATGCGATTGATGCGAACGCTACGCACGCCGGATACTTTTCTGTTGATAAAAAAGGACGAATGACCGATAGCAAATTTTCTGACAAAACAGAAAAGACCTCCGATGACATTGATGCGTATGACCTCATCATGAAAAATAAAGAGCTGTTACTTGACCGTGATCCCAAGCGTTCTCCCATTCGATTTATCTTTTCTCACTCTGCGTTGAGAGAAGGTTGGGACAACCCGAATGTTTTTCAAATTTGCACGTTAAAACAAAGCAGCAGCGAGGTGCGTAAGCGACAGGAAGTCGGTCGCGGATTGCGCCTTTGTGTCAATCAAGACGGAGAGCGTATGGATGCCAACGTGCTCGGAAACGACGTTCACAGCATCAATGTACTTACCGTCATTGCAAGTGAGAGCTACGACAAGTTTGCCAAAGGATTGCAAGAGGAATTGGCAGATGCTGTGGCTAATCGTCCGCGTGCTGTTACCGTGGATTTGTTCAAGGGTAAGGTTATTAAAGATATCAACGGTAATGAAGTAGTTGTTGATGCAGACCTCGCTCAAGCTATTCACTATGAGATGATCATCAACGGCTATATCGACCGAAAAGGTAATCTTACGGATAAATATTACGAGGACAAAGCAAATTCGAACATTAAGGTGGCGGAGGAGGTTGCCGATTGCGCAGAATCGATCATTGATATTCTTGATTCTGTATATGATAGCAAGGTAATGCAACCCGAGAACGCTCGAAGCAACAATGTTGAGTTGCAGGTAAACAACGATAAGCTTCAAATGCAGGAATTTAAGGCATTATGGAAGCGTATCAATGCAAAATCCGTATATGTTGTGGATTTCGATATGGATGAGTTGATTTCCAAAGCAATTGACAAGTTGAATCTCAAGCTCCGAGTATCGAAGGTTTTCTTCAAAATTGAAAGCGGAGCAATGTCTGAAATAAAATCAAAAGAGTCTTTACTGGAAGGATCGTCATTTACCAAAGAAAAATCCTCCATGTACAATATTGAAAACACGATTCGCGCAAATCAAAGCGTTAAGTACGATTTGGTTGGTAAGCTGGTAGAGGAAACGGGTCTGACACGTAAAGCAATCGTTGCTATTCTTCAAGGCATTGACAAAACTGTTTTTGATCAATTCAAGGATAATCCAGAAGATTTCATTATAAAAGCAGCTCAATTGATCAATGACGAAAAGGCAACAGCAATCATTCAGCATATAACCTATAGTGTGATTGATGACTGCTATGATACGGATATCTTTACCGATGCTACAATCAAGGGTAAGCTGGGTGTAAACGCGATGAAAGCAAATAATCACTTGTACGATCACATCGTATATGATTCTACCAATGAGCGCAATTTTGCAACAGAACTTGATACAAATACAGATGTTGCCGTATATGTTAAGCTTCCAAATAGCTTTTACATCACTACTCCCGTAGGCAAATATAATCCCGACTGGGCAATTGCCTTTTATGAGGATAAGGTAAAGCATATCTATTTTGTAGCAGAAACCAAGGGTACAATGGATACAATGACATTTAACCACATTTCCCCTGTTGAACAAGCAAAGATTGATTGTGCAAGAGAGCATTTTAAAGCTATTAGCAGTGATGATGTGGTGTATGATGTGGTCGATAGCTATCAAAGCCTGCTCGAAAAGGTTATGAAGTGATAAAAAACTATAACAATTCAATTATTGTTTAAAAAACAGACGGAGAAAACAATATGAGTAACGATATAAATCAGGATGTTGCAAAGGAATTAGTTGCGCAGATCGCTGGTAAAACATATGATGATATTTATACTAAATTAAAATTTGAAAGAAGAATAGTTTTAATATTAGATAATGTTCCAACTCATAGATCAGATTTCACATTTCAAGTAGCAAATTTATTAAATAATATAATAGAATTTATTTATATTACTATAGCGACAGTCATTGTGGCTGCATCCGTTTTTTTCTTTTTGTAGAGTATTAGAATGAATACCATGCAACTCTTGTTAGTTTCGCAAATCTTGCTTCAAAAATATTGCTTTTTTCGATTAAGGTTGTTAAAATAACAATGATCGATCGCAATATAATACAAAGGGGTGATAATAATAGATACAAAAGGAAATATAGTGATAAATCCATCATATGACGAAATGATTATAATTCCGGATAATACAAAACCAGTATTTGGTGTCGTGGCATTCTTAAA
>CALAXC010000267.1 GCA_937894775.1 uncultured Clostridia bacterium | reverse complement strand
TATGACCTTCGTCATATGCGAGAGGGAGATTTTGAAGGACTTGATGAGGATATCATTACGAAGAAGATCAATGACGGATACACCGAGCTTTACGAGGAATGCTTCTTCAAAACCTTATACGAAAAAGTACCCGACGATTTCAGAGTCATGCTGAATAAGCAATACAGATGCCACAGCCACATTATGCAGGTGTTCAACCACTTCTACGGTGGCAACGAGCGCGGTCTTGTTGTTGGTAAAAAGCAGCAGGACGATGAGAAACAGCACAATCTGTTGGTTCGCTTGAACGGCAATGTCGTGATCGATCCCGACCATCACATCTATTTTGTAGATTGCGACGAAAAGGAATCAAGCGACGAAGGAAGCACATCCAAGATCAACAAGCAAGAAGCCGAGGTCGTTATGGCTTTGCTTGAAGGACTTGATACAGCCGCGTTGGAGCTTCAATCGAGAGGTAGAATCGTCATCGACCGTGAGCATAGAGTCGATGAAAGACCGAGCGTTGGCGTTATCTGTACATACGGAGATCAGGCAGGTCTTATCAAGAAGCGCAGAAAAGGAAAGCAATACAAAGGATTTTCGGGCAAGGATGATCAGAAGCTCGTTATCAGTACCGTTGACGATTTCCAAGGCGATGAGAGAGATATTATCATCGTATCCATGGTAAGAAACCCGAAGGATCATCGCTTCAATGCCGAATTTGTAAAGCAATTTGAGCGAATCAACGTTGCCTTTTCGAGAGCGAGAAAGCTCCTCATCATCGTAGGTGCAAAGAAATTCCTTTCCGAGCAGACGATAGAGCTTCCCGATCTATCGGGTAACCATGCACTTGACAAACATAATTTCCCTGTGTACAGAGAGATTATTGATACAATCAATTATCGTGGTAGATTACTTACCGCAAATGATATTATAGGAGGCTGACAATGGAATTAAAACCTATCAAGAAGATAAAAACCTCTTGTCCGTTTCCTATGCTTGAATACAAGGTAGACGTGCTTTACAACGAGGTCAGAAAGGCTTCGGGAATTGCATATATCATCCTTGAACTCATTCAAAAGTCCGCAATGGGTAGCGAGAAGATTGCCGAAGTCTTAAAACGCTTCGGCATCCCCTCGGATTTGCACTATATGTTTGCAAAGGAACTCTCGTCTCTTGTTGCTAACGGTATATTGGACACTCGTATCAACTCGTCCTATATTGATAACATCAAATACTTTGAGCAGATGACGCTCGATCTGTTCGAGCTTACCGCCAAAGGCAGAAAGATGTTTGCCGAAGGAGCAATCCCAACAGGACAAGAAAAAGCGAAAACCACTCCCGTATTCTATAGCCCCGTAACGAGAAAATTCGAGCTTGTTTGTACGCAGAGCCATGCACCGCTTGAAACCTCGTTCCTCGGCGAAGATTTCCTTGATAAAGTGAAATATGATGTGTCCGGCATGGAAGAATATCTGAAATTCGTGCAAACCAAGGTCGGACTCAAAGCCGAGGAAATGATTATCAAAATAACCTATCAGGAACCGAAAAAGTTAGCGGCAAAGGCAGAAGAAAATCTGACGATCACAATTGATGCCGACGGGATGGACTTCGGCTTTGCAACGAGCGACGAAAAGGCATTCTTTGAAAGCTATTATTCCTCCGCCCTTATGAGTGCCGGAATGCTTATGAAAGACAAATACAAGTTTGATATAAGCGTTCCAACAGTAGACTTTGAGAGTCTCAAGGTTGATAATCTCTACATTCCAAGCGATGCAGGCAAGCAAGCCACAAGACCTTGTAAACTCTTCGTTGGCAGAGGTGTTCATGGATATTCAAGAACGGATAATGTTCTGAAATATGAAAACGGTGGCTACCTTGATATTCTTGATGAAAAGGCAGAATTCGCTCTCCTTGATAATGCAGGGTGCAAGTATTATCTCCCCTTGAATATAAGAATACCGTGTAAGACTTTTGGTGATGTGTTTGAAATGCAGCTTCTCGTTGAAACGGTAGCATCCGAGGAACAGTTCAGGCGAGTATTGCAGGCGATCTATCTTGATTGCTTCGAGCGTGGTTGTTCTTCCGAGAGCAGCCAAACACTTGCATATGTTGCAATGGTTCTTGGAGATGCAGAACTCTTAAACAAATACACACTCAAAAAGCTCTCCGAACTCGGTGCAGATGAGGATAGAATTGATCTTCTCCTTCGTCTCAACACCACCTTCTCGAAATGCGAAGGTTGGAACGCATATTTTGCTGAGATTGCCAAGGAAATCTTCGAGCGTTATATTCAGACCATAGAGCTTGAAAGCATCATTTTCAAGAATACGGTGTTAACGCCTTTGAGAAAGGCTATGGATATGCCCGAAGCGGAATATATATCCGCACTCGCAGAACCGTTGAAAGCCAAGGAATCCGCAGAGCTTGTATATCAAGCACTCGATAGCGCATCCTTTGCTGAAAGTGAAATATTGGCTGTCGTTAACGTAATCGATATTTACGCAACCCGTGTGCTTGAACGCACACCCATTGATGGAGCAACCGAGCTTGCAAGCAAATTCGCTTTGTTTAGTGGCAACCTGTGGAAGCTGTGCGATATGCTCGGCGTAGAGAATCCGAGCGACTACACTCTAAAGGACGATTACAATATCGACGAGTTTTTCAACACCTTTGCAACATACAGCAAGGCACAGAAGGAAATCGAAAAATACAAAGCGTATGCAAAAGACTCCTATGAACAACTTAAACGCTTTGATTCGATATTCAATCCTGTTCAAGAGGTATTATCCATCGAGAGAACAGCATCCGAGCATCCCGAAAAGATCACGAGAAAGTTCATTGACGAGCAAATCTCACGTGGAAGATATAGCGTTGCTATCAGCAACCTGTTAATCAAAGCACAGTACGACCTCCGAATACTGCTTTCTGCGGATCTTGCTCTTCAGGCTAACGAGTTGATCGACGAAGCCGAAAATCAAGGCATTATAAAGCGCGACGAAGCAAACAGATTGCATAAGCTGCGTATGTGCAGAAACGGATTGCAGCATCCCGAAAAAAGACAAATTCCGTTCGATAAAGCAACACTTGAAGAATGGAGAGATACAGTATTTTCATTGAAAGGAGAAGATGAATGAGTCACGCAGTACAAATCAACTATGAGCAAATAGCAGTACAATGTCATAGCATTTGCGAGGTTGCAGAAAATCAAGTGGCAGAACTTGATAAAATGCTCGCAGATCTCGAAGGTTCATCTTCAAGACTCTTGAACGATCAAACCGAAGCACTACGCAAACAAATCGAGCGTGAGAAAAATCAACTGCTTAAAGAGATTCAAGCCGTGCTTGCAAGAGCCGATGAGGATGCTAAAAAAGGCATTGTCACCGGTGATAGCGACAGGTTGAACGTTGGTCAAACAAGAGCCGTCATCACAACCGCAGAACAGCTTCGCACAAGAGTAAACGAGCTTGCCGCTGGCAGACTTGCTGAGATGAGAGCTTTGCTCGACTCT
>CALAXC010000266.1 GCA_937894775.1 uncultured Clostridia bacterium | reverse complement strand
GTTTGCCTTGCCATACCATTTTGCGCCGTTCACCTCGTCGTGCTTCTTGGCAATGATAATACCAAGCGTGAATTTCGTGATCTCACACAAACCAAAAATAACGATAAGTCCCCACATCAAATCATACTTGGATAACAGACACAGTAACAGTGCTGCCTGCGTCAGCTTGTCCGCAAGAGGATCAAGCGCCTTGCCAAAATCCGAGATCATATTGAAATGCCTTGCGATCCAACCATCCACGATATCTGTCGCTGCCGACAGAGCAATAACACCGATCGCACCGTAGTAATTTTTCTCCACACTGTAAAGCCATACGATCACGGGAATCAACGCAAGGCGTACAACGCTAAGTAAATTTGGAATCGTAAGTATTTGATTTTTCTTAAAAAATCTACGCATTTTCTGCTATCCTTTCACTCTCACAAACGAGTCCCATACGGGCGAGGGTTTCTTGATAAAACACTCCGAATACGCCGGAGTAGTCCTCCTTCCACGGCTTGTTTTTGCCGCAGTAATGAAAAATTACTGTGTTGTTTTTATACCAATCAAAATTGCGTCGCTTTCCAAACAAGCGGTTAAAGCGATAGTGGCGGTCTGTCATGTTATAGATATGAGAATCGAGCGTATATATCCGTTCTCCATATAGACCGCTGATCACGTCCTGATCGGGTAAAAGCAATCTTCTTTTTTTCTTCTGAATGTAGTAGAAAACTTCTTCGTATTTCTGTTCCTGACGTAGTTTTTCTAAATTGATAATCAATACGCCCGAATTAACATATGGACATCCGCGCTTCAGTCCAAGTCGAGCTCCGTTAAAGAGCCTCATCATAATACCGTTGTGCGATGACGCGGCAAAAAAGTTATCACCAAGCGGCATTTCATAAAGCTCGAGCAAGGAGTCGTTGACGATAATATCGGGATCAAGATAAAGAACCCTGTCCACATCCTCCGGCAGATATTTTGCCGCAAAGATGCGGTAATACATTTCTTTGGGAAATCGATCTGTCGTAGGGGCATCGTCAAGTCCGTGCCCCTCCGCCTCAATCATAACAAGCTCACCGCTCGTTCCTAAAATTGCCTTCGTTTGCTCGGTCATTTCTTCACGAATTGATGTGTGTAATAAATACACGGTGAAATATGTATCGGGGTTATGGTACAGCACGGAGAACAGAAGCGTGTTCAAGTGTGGCAGATAGGCTTCGTTCAGCGTCACCAAAAGATTCATTTTATGCTTCATTTGTTTCGTCATCTCTTTTCCTTTTACTTTTTAGTTTCCAAATGAAATAGATCAAGAGGGACAGAAGCATGAGCCCCACTTCTACGATCAAGGATATCAAAAATTGCGGAGAGCCTACGTCATCAATGCTCATTCCCATAACAGAAAAGCATATGATAGCGGGCAAAAGCCCTATGACAGTTCCAAAGAAGTAAGGTTTATATCGCATTCCGCTTGCGCCAAGATACATGGCAACAAGATCGGCAGGCAAAAGCCCGACCATGCGAAGAAAGAAGCTGACAAAAAATTCATTTTTGTTTTGCGTATCCCGCAAAAGCTCCAGCTTGGAGTTTTTCTTGACAAGCTCTCCGAGCAATCGGCTTCCCGCCTTCTTTCCTATGTAAAACGGAATGGTCGTCATAATGACCGTTCCAATCGTGTTCACGATAATTGCCACGGGAAGCGAAAACAGTATTCCGCTTGCCGCATACAAGATACTGCCGTATATAAAGACCGCAACGCCTTTGACGGCAAAAAGGAGCAGCATTACGATTACAGACAAAATCGAATCCTTGGGGACAATTCCGACAATGCCATCAACCGATATTTTTTCTCTGTTCAAAAAGCAGAACAGAATCAATCCACCCCAAAACAGGATCACAAAGATCCGTCCGAATATTTTTAGTGCTCTGTGAGGTGTGTTCTTTTCATTTTCTATCATATTTCTCCGAGATGCGTTTTCTTCTCTTGCTAAAGACCAATCCGAATACGATTGATCCGACCATCAGAAGAAACTCTATTCCAAGTGAAATCATAAATCCGGGTGATGTAATGTCATCGGCGTTCATGCCCATAACGGCAAATGAGATTACGGCGGACATGGAGCCAAGAACGCTGCCGATAAGGTAGCGCGGATAATTCAGACGGTCAGCGCCGAGATACATACAAACAAGATCACCGGGCAAACAGCCGACGATTCGCACAAAGAAGGACACGAACAAATCGTTCTGACTTGGAAAGTCACGAATAATAGCGAGCTTAGGATTTTTAGCTACCAAGCTTTCAAGCAAGGGCGTTCCCGCTTTACGTCCAATGAGATATGGAATCGTAACCATGATCACTGTTCCGATGATATTGATGATAATTGCGATCGGTAAGGAGAACAGGATTCCGCTCGCTGCATAGAGAATGCCACTGTAAATGACTACCGAAACACTCTTGACGGCGAATAGCATTAGCAAAACAATAGCTGACAGCCACAAGTTCTGCGGGACGAGCCCGACGATTCCTTCAGCCGTTATCTTATCTCTGTTGACGATACAAACAATAATGAGTGACGCCCATAAACCGATACCGATCACTTTTCCAAATATATTCAGTATATTTAGTCTGTTTTCCTTTGCTTGCCGTATCCTTTCTTTTCCTTCCTTCATTGCTCACCTATACATTTATTTCAAACTGTTTTCAATAATATCACGCACTTTATCACCAAGCTCTGCCGATCTCGTCGAACAGACCTGTTCTGCGGGAATTACTTTGGCAATTGTCATTTCAACGCATGTACGATGAAATGGGTAGTTTTTATGTATCTTCTCCGTTCCCTTGAGTACAACTACGGCAATCGATGCGTTTGCCTTTTGCGCAATCCTCAAAACGCCGTTATGAAACGGCAAAAGCTCTCCTTTTTTTGAGCGTGTTCCCTCGGGATATACGCCAATCGAGACCTTTTGCTCCTTGAGTAGCTCCGACGCCTGATTGATGGTGTTGATTGCCTTTCTCGGACTTTCGCGGTCAATTGCCATGAAGCAACACCGCCTGATAATACGTCCAAAAATCGGGATCTTAAAATTACTTGCTTTTGAGATATAAGCGATCTTCCAATTACGAAGCATGTACCACGTGATGATCGGATCAAAATTGGAACGGTGATTGCCCACAAACAAAAGCTTTTCGCCCTTTGGTAGCATTTCAATGCCCGAAATGCGAACCTTCACTCGCATGATCCAAAGAGCGATGCCGCTTGCTGTATTCAAAAGGAAACGGTAAAGCTTACTGTCCTTTTTGTACTCCTTCTTTGGGTTAACAAACAATGCAAAGAAACCCGGAATAATAAAGTATAGGAGTGCAAGTCCGAGAATAGCGCCTATAATCCAAAGCATGACTTTCATCATTTCTTACCTTTCAGAGAAAACTTGGACTCTTTCCCTTGAATGAGCCGCTTGAAGTTCTCCTTATGTCTGACCGCCATAAAGACCGCACAAGCGGCAGCCATCAGAATCACGGGGATCGACGCGCCGAACGGGATCAGCA
>CALAXC010000265.1 GCA_937894775.1 uncultured Clostridia bacterium | reverse complement strand
CCTTATCTTGCCACGGCCCTTGTAGTTAATATTATTTCCAAAGTTGACCGTAAAGGAACCGTCAACGCCGCGAACTTCACGAGAAGAAAGAACATTTCCATTTTCCGAAAGAATTTCGACCTTGAATACAGGCTTAGAGCCTTTAGGCAAAACTCCGCCCGAATACCCCGAATAAAACCGCACGCGCGGATTATCGGAAAATACATAATTATGCGTGGGCCATACATTCGTGAAAAGCCACATGGGCTCATCTTCCTCAATGAACACGTCGTCGAACTCGACGTATTCGTCCATACTGGTGCACACGCGCCACTCCGCGTTCGCGGCGAGAACTATCGTGGCGAATACGTGGCGGTCGGCGTCTGCGGTCTTAGGAACGAAAGTTACCCATTTGCGCTTCCAGCCTTCGGCAAGTTCCTCTTCGGTCACGTTCCAGCAGCCCTGGATATGCTTGCCGTTTCCGTATGATTCCCAAAAACAATGAGCAAACACCTTGCCGTGAGGCCTGTAGCTAAAGCCGAACTTGTAGCGCTTTCCCGCCTCGGGCTTAAAGTCCGTTTTAAAATCGTAGCGAAGCTTTCCGTTCTTGGCTTTCGCAGGAAAAAGACGCAATCCCCCCGATGTTGAATACCCAAGCCCATTGGCAATCTCCACGCCGTCTTTTTCAAAGTTGCGGTAGAGATACGTTTCCGTTCCTTTTTCAAGTTTATCCAAACGCTCACCGAAATTGGCTTCAATCAGGCTTTGTCTTACCTTTTCTTCGTCATAATCCGTGCTTGCCGCCACGTTCTGACCGAGCGTAAAGGAAAAAAGATTAAAATCTTGGAATACAACGGAGAAAATAGAGTGATATTCTTTGTAATTATACTTACGGATGTCAATGCCGTTAAGCAAAATCTGCCCCTCTGTCGGGTCGTAAAGACGGCACATGAGTTTGATCATCGTGGTTTTGCCCGAACCGTTCATACCCACAACGGCAAGGCGTTCACCGATCTTAAATTTGAAATTGACGTGACGGAGCGCCCAAAAATCCGTATTTGGATATTTGAAGGAAACGTCGCGGAATTCCACCTCGTATTCACGGTCATCACGCTTCTCCACGGGGAGTGTACCCTGAACCATGTGCGAGGGTGTTTCGATGAAATCAAAATAGATTTTCGTGATCTCATTGTTATATCGAAGCGTTTCAAACGTACTGACGAGCGAGCTGACAGCGTCTGTGAATTTCAGAATGGAGCTGATATACTGCGAGATCGAACCAACGGAAAATCGTCCAACAAGAGCGGAAATGCCAGCAAAAGTATAAAGGATAATCTGCATGAGCACCTCTATGATCGCGCAAGGAATCGTTCTGTGCTTTATATGATATTGATTATAGCTTTTTATGAGTTCGTACGACTCACGGAACGCCTGTTCCAAGCCTTGAAAAAGAATCGGCTTTTGCCGATAAATCCGCACGTTCATCGCCCCCGCACCGCTATTTGAAAATACGTCGAGAACAGCAACGATAAATTCATTGAAAAAGGGCATTCTGCGGTCAACCTCATTCACGCAGAAACGGGTACATTTTGCGTTACAGTAAGAAGTAAAATATACGGAAAATACACAGAACAGGAGAATGAAAACGGCAAAATAGGGTGTTACAACGAATTTTGCCATGCCGGAAAGATGCCTCGGATATGGAGAAATGAAAAGCTCCAAGGTCAGTGCAACGGAAAAAAGTATCGTAAAAATATTTCCGATCATATTCGGCATTTTGCGTTCAAATGACCGCAGACCTTCTGCGTCCATGTTTTCATACTGCTTGATGCGGTTCAGGGTTTTTTGCGTTTCTACCGTATCTACCATGTCGTAATCCATTACGGATACCTTACGGTTTTTAGAATAATTATAATTTTGGTTGAAAATTGTCTTGCGGATATTGATGAAATAATTCAAGATTGCTTTCATCATCACCACAAAGAAATCAAGGAAGACCGTAATGCCTGCCAACAAAAGCGTCTGCTCCCACGGCTCGCCCGCAAGAATCATATCCACGATCCGTGCTGCCATATAGATATTGATAAAGGGAGAAAGCGAATTGAAAATGGCGCGGATGATATTTAAAATCATCAGTCCCCGGCTCAAAGATTCAATATGCTTTGCCGTTTTCCAAAACATTTTGATATCTTGAATAAACTTTTTCATGCACTTACCTCCTCTTTATAATAGTGACTCTGTACCTCGTAAAGCTCGGCGTATTTTCCGCCCTTTGCCATCAGCTCATCATGCGTACCACATTCCGCAATAATACCGTTTTCAAGGAAGAAAATGCGATTACAAAAACGGGTAGACGCGAGTCTGTGAGAAATAAACACGGATGTCGTATTTTTCGTGAGATCGTTATATTTCTGATAAATTTCATTTTCCGCAATCGGGTCGAGTGCGCTCGTAGGCTCGTCGAGAATAAGCAGATTTATAGGCGATATTATCAGCTTTGCGAGAGTCAGCCTTGCCTTTTCCCCACCGCTTAATACACTTACCTTTTTGGTGACATCTTCACCCTTGAACAAGAAAACCGCAAGAGCTTTTCGTATCTCGGTTTGAGTCAGCCTGCCGTAACAATTCCACAGCTCGTCAATAACGGTGTTGTTGGGATCGAGCTGTTGGTTTTCCTGGTCATAGTATCCGATCTTTACGTTATAACCATAATTTACATATCCGCTGTCCTGCTTTTCAGTTCCGGCAATGATCTTCATAAGCGTGGATTTACCACATCCGTTTGATCCGGAGATAAAAACATGATCGCGTTTTTTTACCATAAGATTTATATTGGAAAAGAGCGGTTTCGACGGATAAGATTTCGACAATTTAATAAGTTCAATTACATCACTGCCGCTCTCGCCCGATTGACTGAATCCAAATTTGATCTGTTCCGGGAGCTTCTCGGGCTTGTCAATCTTCTCCATGTGCTCAAGCTGCTTTTGCTTGCTCTTGATGGTAATAAAATTGTGCTCTTGACCCCATCTTCTCTGCTGCTCGATGATACCCTCAATACGTGCAATCTCGCGTTGCTGCTGATCGTAGTGCTTCTGCTGAGCCTCACGGTCAGCCTTTTTCTGCTCAACATAGAAAGAATAATTTCCGTTATACAGCTTTCCTCTCTTATTTTCTATCTCAAGTGTTTTGTTTGTTACTCTGTCAAGAAAATATCTGTCGTGCGATATTACAAGAACTGTAGCTCGGCACTGCCTTAAATAGTCTTCAAGCCAAAAGAGTGCATCAAGGTCGAGATGGTTAGTAGGCTCGTCGAGAAGCATTATATCTGGATTTTTCAAGAGCAATCCGGCCAACGCAAGTCTTGTTTTTTGCCCGCCAGAAAGAGCGGAGATCTTGACGTTCCAAAATTGCTCGGTAAAACCGAGACTAATCAGGAGTCCTCGGCATCTTCCTCGAAACTCATATCCGCCGTTTTCGGTAAATCTTTCATGAAGAGTTGCATACCTTTCCGATGCTGCGCTGTCACCTTCATCGGCAAGTACTCTGAGGTGTTCGAGCTCATTTTCCTGCTTT
>CALAXC010000264.1 GCA_937894775.1 uncultured Clostridia bacterium | reverse complement strand
CATTCCGTAAGCTCTTCTCACTTCCGGCTTTTCGATCTGATCCCTGTTTTTAATGAAAATTCCTGCTAATAATTGAATCATGTTTCAATCCTTTTTCACTATTATAATATCAGAACAGCGAGGGAATTCCTTCCCTCGCTGTATTATTTATCTGATTACTCGTTCATATCGTCTTCGTTTAAGATGATCTCTTCAGCCTCTCCGATCGGAGCGTCTTCCATCATAACATCCTCTACGATTTCCTCTGGAGAAATGTTCAAATAATCGGCAAGTTTTTCCTGCGTGATCCCCTGCTTTTGCCGAAGCATTTTTATTTTTTCACCAATCGTCATAGCTTGACCTCCAAAAATTTATTTGCCTGTAGATTATGATTATTATATCGCAAACATTCAAAAAAGTAAAGCAAAAGTGACTTTCTTTTTGTCAAGTAGCACTTGCATAGTATAACAATACTGTTCATGCGCTAAAAGATTGGATATAAATCAAGAATCTAACTCGGGGGAGTGGGCGGGCGGCTTGGGGAAGGGAGCGCCGGCGGCACCGGCCGCTTTATCCCGCTCGAACCAAGCGACTCGTTTCGCTTCGCGCTCACCGCAGGTTGGCGCGAATGTTCGGGCACAGCGGAAAGGGAGCCAACAGAAAGCCCGAGGCGTTTGCCTCGGGCTTTGTTTTGAACTCATAGTACAAAAATGCAACTTAATAAAATGAAGATTTGCGAAGCAAATCAACCTTTACTTCTTCACTATTCACTATTACCTATTACTTAAAATTCCGTACACGCCAAATTAGTGAAAAGTGAAGAGTGAAAAGGTAAAAAGTAAAAATTCCGCACACTCGCGTGTACGGAATTTTTTGAGTTCACCCAACAATTTAGAACCTTACTTAATATAAGTTGTATTCGCTGCTCTGTATACTTAGATCTCACTCAGATCCAAGATGAACAGTACTGCCCCTCTTCCTCTCAGCTCCTCTCCGGCATAATCCGCAGTTGCAATAATATAGAGCTTTCCACCGGATTCCACCGCCGCGGGATAATGGCACTGCTTCATATCATCCGCAGAATATCCGCAATCGATCAAAATCTTTTGATCTGTAAATTTTAGTCTTCCCTTTTCGCTGACGTAAAGAACGAGCTTGGATCGATCAGAGTTTTCGGTATTTGCAATCAAATAAAATCTGCCGTCAGAAAGCATACCGCTATAGATCTTCGAGTTTACGTAAGGGATATCGTGTGACATCGCCTCGCTCCAGCTCTCGCCAAAATCTCTTGAAACATATACCAAGGGAACCTTTCGCCGATCGTTTCGGTTAAAAAGATAAAGCACGTTGTCGCAACACAACAATGTGGTTTCGGGGTGAACAAGGAAGCTACCGTCGGGAAGATCACCATTCGGTGCAACCTTCACAACCCGCCACTCTGCATCTATTTTTCCGCTATCCGAAATCATAACAGCCGGTGTGTTGGGAAATCCGTCAAGCTCGGCAATTCTTCCGGGCAACATCAATTTACCGTTTGGCAGATGAACGACGTTGGTATTCAACTTAAACGGAATGGGTCGCGACCAAAGAAACTCAAACTGATTGGTTTCTTTGTTTAATACGTACAGATCAAACGAATGCATGTGATCCGCAGAAACCATCTGATTTAAAAGCATATAAAGCTTTCCGTCACATATTCCGTAAACAGGGGGACAATATAGAATTTTGCCGCTTCGATCCTCGGCAATTATTTCAGGAGCAGTCCATGTTTTTCCACCGTCATAGGAACGCCTTCCCACGATCGGAGTATAGCCGACAAGCTCCTTTTCCTTGCAATTATACCACGAGGCATACAGAACGCCTTCAAACTCTATAATAGCCGCCTCGTGCAAAAATCTTCCGAATTCCTCACCGGGATCATGCACATGCACATAGGATATTCCCGATCCCTCGATGCATTCGCAGAGATCAAGGAACCGGGCGCTCTCCATTTTCGTTGCCAAAAGTATGTCTTCAAACTCATAAAAAGAGTGAAGAATACAGTCTGCATACTTTTTTCTGAATTCGCTCGGCGAAATGCCGACGTATTTGATGAAAACCTCTGAAAAATAGCTGAAATTATCAAAACCGCAGATCACAGCAATATCCGATATTTTGCTATCGGTTTCAAGAAGTATTCGGATGGCTTTTTCGAGCAGTTTTTCCGTTCTGAACTGATTTATTGTTTTGTTCGTCAGCTTCTTAAAAAGATGGCAAAGATAATAGTAGCTTACATGGAACGCACTTGCAATCTGTTCCACCGTCAAAGCATCATTCAAATGATCCGCAATGTAGTCCTTCACATTTTTCAAAAACGCCTTTTCTTCCATACAAGCAAGCTCTTTGCCCTTAATTATCAAGTCGATCACTTGTGTCAAAGAGTCCATACTTTGCAATTCATAAAAGACTTTGATACTTTCGTCAAGCTTATTGGGATCGATAAAGGCTCTAATCTTGCAATCAAATTGTAAATAATCGAAAATGTCCGATATTAAATTGGTATCACAAATTTTATCTTCAAAAAGTCGCGCTATTTCTTTAGCTTTCTGTCTTTTCTGCATTTTATATCACCCATTTCGTTTAGCATTGATACAATTATATCATACTATATCTTAACAATCTATAACATTTTTGCCAATATCGAGTCGCGCCTTCAAGACCAAAAGGTCGGGGAAAAGGTGCAATGGTGAAAGGGGGGCGTTTTTTACCCCCTAAAAACACGAAAAGCCCCC
>CALAXC010000263.1 GCA_937894775.1 uncultured Clostridia bacterium | reverse complement strand
CAGTTGACGGAAAGAAAGATTTCATAATTGTGTCACCAAAGACAACACAATTTCAAAAAACAATTCCACACATTTGCAAGAAAATTTAGTATCTGTTATACTCTTGGCAGAAAGGATGTGATATCATGACAAAAAAGAAAATAAATACTGACAGTTCCCTTCGAGCTGTAATATACGCCCGATATTCAAGCGAAAATCAGCGTGAAGAATCCATTGAAGGACCGTGCCTTCTCTGCCAAGACGGAGAAACGCCCCGATTTTCAAAAGATGATCAAGGACAGTACAAAGCGGAACTTCGATTTGGTCATCGTATGGAAACTTGACCGTTTTGCTCGTAACCGTTACGACTCTGCAAACTATAAAGCGGTTCTCAAGCGTAACGGTGTTAAGGTTATGTCAGCGACGGAATCCATCTCCGAAGGTTCGGAAGGTATTCTTTTGGAATCTGTACTTGAAGGTATGGCTGAATACTACTCAGCCGATCTCTCCGAAAAAGTCATTCGCGGTCATACTGAGAACGCGCTGAAATGCAAGTATAACGGCGGTACTCTTCCCATTGGCTATACAACCGACAAAGAGCAGAATTACCATATTGATCCGTTCACCGCGCCGTTTGTTTTGGAAGCATATCAGAATTACGATGAAGGTATGACGATGAGCGAGATTGCAGCGATACTGAATCAGCATGAAGTCAAGAACACTCGTGGCGGTCGTATCAGCATTGACAACGTTGCAAGCCTTTTGAAGAATCGGCGTTATACAGGAGAGTATATTTACCGCGACATTGTGGTCCCCGACGGTATTCCCGCTATTGTTCCAAAAGATTTGTTTGAGCGAGTACAAGAGAAAATCGCTAAAAATAAAAAAGCTCCCGCTCGACATAAAGCGGAAGACGATTATATTCTCACAACAAAACTGTTCTGCGGTGAATGTAAGTCCTTGATGGTGGGAGAATCCGGCACAAGTGCAACCAAGCAGGTATATCATTATTACAAGTGTGTCAGCGCGAAAAAGCATACTGGCTGTAATATGAAACCGCTGCGCAAAGCTTGGATTGAGGATATCGTCATTGAGGAAATACGAAAGGCACTAAACGACGACAAGCTGATTGACGATATTGTCCATATGTTTATGGAATTTCAGCAGAAGGAAAATACAGTTATTCCCCATCTTGAACGTGAGCTTGCCGAAACGGAAAAGGCGATCAATAATATGCTGAATGCAATCGAGCAAGGTATCATCACACCGATGACCAAGAAGCGATTGGACTCGCTCGAAGAAAAGCACCGTAATATTGAGACGGACATCGTCAAGGAAAAGATGAAGCATCCATTACTTACAGAGGAACAAGTGAGGTTTTGGTTTGAGCGTATGCGCGAATACGACATAACAGTATTGGAGCAGCGCAAGCGATTGATCGACACCTTCGTCAATGCAATATTCGTTTACAACGATCGTCTTCTTTTCACATTCAACTACAAACGCGATGCTAAAACAGTTCTGTTTTCAGATCTGAAAAGTTCGGATATAACTAAATGTGTTAGACCAAAATCGGGATTCGTAAGAATCCCGATTTTTCTTTGTATTTACTGGGTTTTCCGCACTTTTGGGTGCGGATTTTTTGTTTCCCTTCTTGCGCTGAATTTGCCGATGGTAGAGGCCGGTACATAGTTTAGTACATAGGTTTCAAACGGCACGGTTTGCAAATGGTAGAGGCTTTCGGTCTTACCCTCGGAAAGAAATAACCGTTCGTTCATTTCCGTGGTGCATAATTTCAGCCATCAAGGAGGAAAAAATCATGGCAAGCATCGTATCACGCCCCAACGGCACTTATCTCGTCCGCGTTTCCTGCGGTGTCGACTCAAACGGAAAGCAAATCGCACGCGCAAAGACCTTTAAGCCATCAAAGCCAAATCTTCCCTACTCCAAGCTCAACCGCGAGCTTGAGGCGTTCGTCGCCGCCTTCGAGCAAGAGCTTGAAAACGAGGGGCCGATGCGCAACGTTCGCCCCGACAGGATCACCTTCGCCGATTTCTGTGTTCAGTATCTTGAGATCAAAAAGAACTCTCTGTCCCCGCAAACCTACAATTTTTATTCCAAGGTGATCGAGGAGGAGCTGATGCCCATGTTCGCTCGCATGAAGATGAAGGACTTGCGCACCTATCACATTCAGCAATTCGTGCAGTACCTCGCCACCGAGAAAAAACGCCTTGACGGGCGCGAGGGCGGTATTGCGGCAAGCACGGTCAAGCGGTACACCACCGTTCTCCGTTCTATCGTCACCACGGCGTATAAGCTCGAATACATCGAGGACGATATCGGTCGCTCTCGGCGCATTGAATTCCCCAAGGAAGAAACCAAGGAGGTTGAAGCGTTCACGCTTGAGGAGGTCGCAGAGATCCTCAGAGCCTTGGAAAGCGAGCCGTGGCATATTCGGGCGGTGATCGAGGTTGCGCTGTTCACAGGCTGTCGTCGCGGCGAGATAGTGGGGCTAAAGTGGTCGGACATCGATTTTGAGAACCAACGCATATCGGTAAGGCGCAGTATTTATAAGCTGAGCGACGGCAAGGCTCGCGAGAAGGAGCCGAAGTCCAAGTGCAGTATCCGCACTATCTCTATCCCTGAACGACTGTGCAAAACGCTGACCGAGTACCGTCTACAGCAAAATCGGCATATAGCATACCTCGGCGACGGTTGGAGAAATCTCGACTACGTATTCACCGAGGAGGACGGATATGTGATGAACCCGCAAACACCAACGAAACAGTTTGACCACTTCTTGAAGCGCCACGGCATCCGCCATTTGAAATTCCACGGGCTTCGGCACACGAGCGCGACCATGCTTCTTGCAAACGGCTGCGACATTAAAACGGTTTCAGCAAGGCTCGGGCACGCCGATATTACAACGACGAATATCTACGTCCACGCCCTCGAAAGCACCGACAGAATGGCAGCACAGAAGTTTGATAATTTTTTGAGGAAGAGGAACATATAAGAGACACGCAAGCGGTGAGCAGAAAAATCTGCTCACCGCTCGTTTTATGTGCAAATAAGGTTCACAATATAGTCTTGCATTTAACAATCGCTTCGGTAACATCGGTCAAAACAAGTACACCGTCTTGGTTATAGGCTTCGATCGTGATCTCTACAAGTCCGTTCTTGGCGTTACGCTTGACAAGATTGGTTATTGTAGCTTTTCCCGTAAGCACATCATCGGCAAAAACAGGCTTCAACCATTCGA
>CALAXC010000262.1 GCA_937894775.1 uncultured Clostridia bacterium | reverse complement strand
TAGCGTTCACACGATTTCCAGTCGTGCGCCTTAGACCAGCTCAGCCATCTCTCCAAGTCGACTTTAATATTATATCACATCAAATCTTAAAAATCAAGACTTTTTTTAAATATTTTTTAAAATGAAGCAAAAAGGATGCCATATATATAAAAATGACATCCTTTTTTGTTTTTAGATGTTTAAATATCTGCGTCTTTAATATATTCGCTTCCGTGATTTGCGATAAATGCTTTTCTCGCGGGAAGATTATCTCCTAAAAGAGTATCGAATATCTGTTCGGTAAGAGCCGCATCGGTTGGAGTTACCGAAATAAGACGTCTTGTTTCGGGATTCATAGTGGTTTGCCACATCATTTCGGGTTCGTTTTCACCAAGTCCTTTGGAACGCTGGAGTGTATATTTTTGGTTTCCAAGCTCCTTTATGATCTCGGCTTTTTCAAATTCATTATAAGCAAAATATATCTTGTCTTTTGCTGTGATCTCAAATAAAGGCGATTCCGCTATGAATACCTTGTGTTCCTTTAAAAGGGTGGGGAGCAAGCGGTAAAAGAGCGTGAGGAGAAGGGTTCTTATCTGGAATCCGTCCTCATCGGCATCGGTACAGATGATGATCTTTGACCAACGGAGCATATTTATATCGAAGGGCGCTATATCGGTTTTTACTTTTCCGTTAAGCTCTACGCCACATCCGATAACTCTGAGCAGATCGGTTATAATATCACTCTTGAATATTTTTTCATAGCTGCTCTTCATACAGTTGAGAGTTTTTCCTCTTACGGGAATGATCGCTTGAAATTCTGCGTTTCGACCAAGCTTACATGATGTAAGCGCCGAATCTCCCTCAACTATATAAAGCTCTCTTACTGCGGGATCTTTAGAACGGCAATTTACAAATTTTTCAACTCTGTTTGCTATATCGAGCGTACCTGTAAGTTTTTTCTTTATTGTAAGTCTTGTTGATTCTGCATTCTCACGGCTTCGCTTATTTACAAGCACCTGATTAGCAAAGACCTCTGCTGCGGTGGGATTTTCTATAAAGTATATTTCGAGATTCTTTTTAAGAAAATCGGTCATAGCTTCATATATAAACTCGTTTGTTATCGCTTTTTTCGTCTGGTTTGCATAAGACGTCATAGTTGAAAAGCTGTTAGAAACGAGTAACAGACAGTCAGATACGTCAACAAATGTGATCTTTGCTTCGTTTTTGTTATATTTTCCTGCCGCTTTGATATATTTATCAAGAGCATAAACAAAGGCAATCTTAACCGCTTTATCGGGAGATCCGCCGTGTTCAAGATAACTTGAGTTGTGATAATATTCGAGCGCATTTACCGTATTTGAAACGCAAAAAGCTACATCGGCTTTAAGCTTGTATTCTTTTTTATCGGCTCTGTCGCGTCCTTGCGTTTCAAGATGCCACAAAACCGGTTGAGTCATACTTGTATCTCCTACAAGCTCGTTGACATAATCGGAAATTCCGTTTTCGTAACAGAATTTGTACTCGGTATATTTTCCGTCGGTTTCCTGATATTTTAAAATGAAAGATATTCCCGCATTAACTACCGATTGACGTTTCATAGTGTCAACAAAAAATTCGCGGGGAATTCGTATATCGGTAAAGACCTCAAGGTCGGGACGCCAATGAACTACAGTTCCTGTGCGACGTTCATTTTTTTCGAGTGGGCGTACTTCAAGCTCTGAAGCTACCTCGCCTTTTTTAAAAGAAATCTTTGATTCGTTTGTTCCGTCATAAGAGAATACCTGCATAAATTCCGAGCTATACTGTGTAGCGCAGGCACCAAGACCGTTAAGACCGAGTGAAAATTCGTAAGCCGAATTTCCGTCATTATTATCGTATTTACCGCCCGCATAAAGCTCACAGTATATAAGATCCCAGTTCCATCTGCCTTCGCTTTCGTTGTAGCCAAGCGGTACTCCTCGTCCTTTATCGCTGACGGAGATAGAGTGATCGTTATATGCGGTAACGGTTATTTCGCTTCCGTGACCTTCTCTTGCTTCGTCTACCGAGTTTGAAAGTATTTCGAAAAAAGAATGCTGGCAGCCCTCAAGACCGTCTGAACCGAAAATTACGGCAGGACGCTTACGCACACGGTCAGCGCCTTTGAGCGATTTTATACTTTGATCGTTATATGTTGCAGGCGCAGTTGTTTTTTTCGCCATAGTTCCTCCAAATGTTAAACATTAAAAATAGTAATTGTACATAATCATAATAATTATAACAAATTTTTTTCGTTTTGAAAAGACTTTTTTCGAAAAATTTACATATAAGGTATTGCAATATAATAAATAAAAATATATAATATTATTAATTGAATTAAAGGTTGGTCGATTATGATTAAAAATAATACAGATATACTTAACGAAACAAACGGAAAGCGGGTTGCGGTCATGGGGTTTGGCGTTTCAAACCGTCCGCTTGTAAAAATGCTTGCTGATAGAAAAAAATGTGCATCTATCGCGGTTTATGATAAAAAGACCTGCGAGGCGCTTGGAGAAGAAGCAATAGCGCTCAGAGAAAACGGCGTTAAATTTATTGAATTTGTTGAAGGCTCTTGTGATGTTTGCGGTGATGTTATATTCCGCTCACCCGGATTTCGCCCCGATAGATCGGAATTTGCAAATGCTCTCGGTAACGGCGCTATGCTTACTTCCGAAATGGAGATGTTTTTGAAATATACCCCCGCACTTACTTTTGCGATCACAGGTAGCGATGGAAAAACCACTACCACGACACTTACGGGTAAATTCCTTTCTTGCGCAAAAAATACGTATGTAGGCGGAAATATAGGAACGCCATTACTTAACGTTTGCGAAAAAATGACTTCAAGCGATGCTGCAGTACTTGAGCTTTCAAGCTTTCAGCTTATGAAAATGCCGTATGCCCCTGATTTTTCGGCTATAACCAACATTTCTCCTAACCATATGGATTGGCATACCTCAGAGGCTGAATATGCTGAGGCAAAGTATAACATAGTCGGAGAGAATACCAGACGGCTTGTTGTTAATGCAGAGTGCAAGCAGACATTTGATTTTGGACAAAAAATACTTCTCGAAACAGAAAAGGAAGTCTTCTTCTTTTCTTCAAAAAGAAATTCATATGCAGAGGTTATTGGAAATAAAAACGTCAGAGCAAAGCTCTTTTGTGTTTGCGACGGAGTTATATGCGTAAATGACGGTGACGGTGTTGAAAAGATACTTGACGTTGATAGCATTATTCTTCCGGGTATGCACAACGTTGAAAACTATATGACCGCTATTGCGCTTACTTACGGAATTGTTGATAAAAATATTTATAAAAGTATTGCGGAGAGCTTTGGCGGAGTTGAACACCGTCTTGAGCTTGTAAGAGAATATAAAGGTGTAAAATATTATAACAGCTCTATCGATTCTTCACCTACAAGAACAGCAGCGGCACTTTCGGCGCTTGCGGGAAAGGATATCGTCGTGATATGCGGCGGATACGATAAAAAGCTTGATTATGCGCCTTTGGCTGACGCGCTTTTGAAAAGTGTAAGAGCGGTAGTGCTTACGGGAGCAACGGCACCTAAAATAAAACAAGCATTACTCGAGGCTCCTGCGTATTCCTCAAGTTCTATAACTATGGTAGATGCCGAAACATTTGAAGATGCTGTTGAGCTTGCAAGCCGACTCGGAAGAGAAGGCGGATGTGTGCTCCTTTCTCCCGCGAGCGCAAGCTTTGACAGGTTTAACAACTTTATGGAGCGCGGATGCTATTTTAAAGAGCTTATAAATAAGCTTTAAAGAAATTTTACAATTTATTATAGACTGGTTGTTATATTTTTGATATCATAAAAGAGTATTAAAATCATTAAAGAGGAAAAAAGAATGTTAAAAAGAGTTATTGCGCTTTTTCTTTGCGTGATTACAGTTTTGCCGTTGATCGCGGCTTGTGATAAAAATGGAGATGATCCCGATGGAATGTATTCGGTAACTCTTTCGGGAGAACCGTTTATACTTTACGTTCCTCAGGAATGGACAGATAACAGAGATTCGGGCATTTCGTCGGCATACTATTCTATGGAAAAAAGTATTCTTGCCAGTGCAAGATATTATATTTGTGATGAAGAAACGGTAAATGCGGGGATAGAGGCTTATGTTGCTGATATTGCAACACAAAATGAAGCAACACTCAGCGGATATTCAGAGGTCAGCAGAAAGGATGCTTCTCTTTCGGGAACTCCTGCTTACAGATATGAATATACTTACGATTACCGTTCCAATGAGAATAACAAGACCAATGTAATCCAGTACTATGTATTTCACAAGGACTGCGTTGTCGTTTTGAGCTTATATATTGCAAAGTCGCATTATGCCGAAGAGCATATCGAAATGTTTGAAAAGATAAGACTTGCTTTTAAGCTTGTTGATAAAAAAGAAATAAATGACGAGGTCGTTGATAAATATACACCGAGCGGAATGAAAAAGGCTTCGGATGACGGCGTTCAGTATGCTTGCTACGTTCCTAAGAATTGGGTAACAGACCTTAGCGATAAAATGACTTATGCATATTATCCTGAGAGCGGAAAGCCCAACGTTACCGTGACTTCCTATTCACCGAGTGTCGAAATGACGGCAGAACAGTATTTTTCCGACTGTGAGATGGAGTATAAAAAGACTCTTAACGGTTATGAACGCACAGAAGAACCCGAAAAACGTACGGTGGGCGGAAGAAATGCCTTTTCGTATCAGTACACTGTAAAGTACGGTGAGAGCGTGTATAAGATAATGCAGACCGTTTTTATGTATAACGGACTTGCGTATTCTATTACGTATACGGCGAGAGCCGAAAGCTATGATGCTCATCTTGAGGATGTAAAAACGATTCTTGACAATTTCAGATTCCGTTAATATATAGGGAAGATAAAATGAAAAAAGAGATATATCTTGATAATAGCGCAACGACCAAGCTTTCGGAGGCGGCAAAGAAAAAAATAAACGAAACACTTGATATATACGGAAATCCATCTTCGCTTCATTCTATGGGGCAGAGTGCAGAGAACGTTATAAAAGAGGCAAGGGGGATATTACTGTCGGCACTTGGTGTCAGAGCACGGGAAGGGGAGTTGATATTCACGTCCTGCGGAACAGAAGCGACAGCACTGGCTCTTATAGGTTCTGCGTATGCAAAAGAACGCAAGGATGCGTTTCGGATACTTACAAGCGATTCCGAGCATCCGTCGGTTTATAAAAATCTTGAGAAGCTTTCAAAAGAAGGATTTGAAATAATAAAAATACCTACTAAAGGCGGTGTCCTTGATATCGGGGCTTTGAATAATGCGCTTGATAAAAAGATCTTTCTTGCAAGCTTTATGCTTGTGAACAATGAAACGGGCGCAATATACAATGTGGCAGAAGCATTTGCAAATATCAAAGCCAAATATCCGGAGGCGATAACTCATTGTGACGCAGTGCAAGGGTTTATGAAGATCCCGTTTACACCCGCATCGCTTAAAGCTGATCTTATAACGGTAAGTGGTCATAAGCTTCACGCACTTAAGGGTGTTGGCGCGCTTTACATATCTGCTGATATGATAAAAAAGAAAAAGACCGTTCCGTTTTTGCTTGGCGGCGGTCAGGAGAGCGGATGGCGTTCGGGAACCGAAAATACCGTGGGGATCGCTTCATTCGGTGCGGCTGTTTGTGATATAAAGAGCAGGACATCTCAGATCCGAGAGCATTTTAAAGAGCTTTATACTTACGCAAACGAAAAAATAACAGCGCTTGGAATACGGATCAACCAACCGCAAGGGGAATATGCATACCATATAATCAATATAACACTTCCAAATATAAAAAGTGAAACTGCTTTGCATTTTCTTTCGGCAGACGGTGTATTTGTATCAAGCGGATCGGCGTGTTCGGCTCATTCTAAAACGCCGAGCGGAACTCTTATAGCGTTTGGACTTACTCCTAACGAAGCTGATTGTTCTTTGCGTGTAAGCTTTTCGGAATATAATACTAAAGAGGATATCGATGTTCTTTGTGATTCTCTTAAATCTGCAATTGACAGACTTGTGAGGATCAAGAGATAAAGTAATTAATTTTTTGCTGTTAAAAATATAAAAAAGAGGCTGTCTCAAATGAAAATTTGAGACAGCCTCTTTTATGGGGGATAGGCAGATTTAGACAAGGTCTTGCCAAATGTGACAGCCCCTTTAAGGGGATAGGCAGATTTAGGCAAGAAGCGTCGTTCTTCAAGGCGTGAGGCGTACAAAAGTACGACGAGCCTTGAAAACGGCGGTAAAAAAAGTCCGATAAAAATTAAAATCCGCAAGGATTTTTACCTTATAACTCTCTCATTTATGCTTTTTAACTATTTGAGATTGTTATTTCTTATTTCACGGACTTTTTTGGTCTTGCCAAATGTGACAGCCCCTTTTTATTTCAATTTAAATCTATGTCTTAGTTTGATAACATAAAAGGTTATCATTTTTGTAAGTGCTATATCGTAGAGAATAAATATCCCTTCGCAAAGCAGAACTACTATTACAATAAGCCAATGAGTCGGTATCGGGAATATGAGTTCGTTCTGGAAGAAAAGCAGAAAGTATAGGCAGAGAATGACAGCTAAGCAAATGTTAAATATTATTTCTTTAATTAACCAGCATAATACTTTACCTGTATATACTTTTTTCTTTTCTAAAAACTCTTTTATTATTGGATAAAATCCAAAAAACAGTGTATAGAATATAGAGGGAAGTTTGTTAGGAATAAGTAGAAAAGAAAGTATTGCCGTTGCTGCAAAAACCATCCACGGCGCTCCTTTTCCGTATTCGATAACTGTGATGATGACGCAAATCGAAGCGATCACCGCCATTGAGATATCAAGCACCTCAAGGAGAGAGCCTATACCTAAGAATATAACGCCGAGTGCTGTTAGCATAGCGCAAACAGTCAACTGCCTGACGTTCATTTTTTTGCGTTTAGTTTTCATATGTTTTTATCTGCATCCGATACAGCTGCAAAGACAGTCCATACACATAAGACCTGCACAAATATCACAGCACGAGCAGCCAACACCGCGAGGAGTATCGTATTCGTTGCCGTAACCGTTGGCTTGACGGTGGAGCTGCTCTTTAGCGGAGCGGTATTCACGGTTGTAAGGATCCATTGAGCAAGCGATGTCAAGATAGCGCTGTGCATCAACATACTGTCCTTTCTTTATGAGCACGCATGCATACAAAAAGTTCCATTCGGCAATTCTGTCGCCTTCGTGTACTTCCATAAGCTTTGCTTCAGCAGCGGCTATATTTCCGTCATTCAGTAAACGTCGTATTTCGGCATATCTTGGATTCTTTGAATTGGTATTTGTGTTATAATTATACCCGCCTTGATTTGATTTGTTGGTATTGCCGCCGTTTTTACGGATATTTTGTATCTCTTCGTAAGCGGCATTTACTTCTTTCATCTTTTCACTGGCAAGATCGGCAAGATCGCTGTCGCGGTACTTGTCGGGGTGATACTTTCTTGCGAGTGTTCTGTATGCTTTTTTTATTTCATCGTCTGACGCATCCGGAGAAACGCCTAAAACCTTATATGGATCTGTCATTTATTTTTTCCTTTCGGTTGATTTTCATTTTTATAAGTCTTTATAATGTCCAAAACCTTTTTAGGTATACCTATATAAAGAATGTTTAAAAGTATATTTTTTATCGCAGGATCGTTTATGTCGATAAGATCGAATGCCGATTCTGCGGCAAAAAGTCTGTTTTTGGTCGCATCAAATATAAGCGATAATTCTTCTTCGGTTGGGAGTCTTCCACTGTAAAGCTTAATGAAGGGATTATATCTGCCGTGCTTTATATCTTCTCGCATATCGTCAAGAGCATCGGCAATATATATCCACGCACCTATGTGCTTTCCAAGTTCAAAAGCTATCCGCTTGTCGGTGCTTTCGTATCCAAAGGACATTATATCTCCAAGTATTTCGCCAAAACATTCTGCAGGAGCATCGACTCCCGAAGAACCGTCCTTTTCAAGCCTGTTAAGATCTGTAAGCTTTTCGGCTACCGAGAGGTCGAGAGCTTTAAGCTCGGGATTCTTTTTAAATGCTTTTTTTCTCGAATGAGCAACGAAAGGGCGGAGCAATAGCGCACGAAGCTTTTTCATACCCTTTTCGTCGTTTAGATCGTCGAGTATTTTTTGATAGTTAAGTATAGCGGATGCCTGCGAGCAGTAGTCAAGAATATCGTTCCTTTCCATATTGTCGCGCTTTTCTAAAGGATGAGCAAGACATCTTCGCGGTTTGAATTTTACTTCACAAGGTTTTATTGCATATCTTACGAGTGCCAAAAATACAAAATCGTAATTTAAAGTCATTCTTGAGCATTGGCCCGTACATTTACCCATAGAACGGCAAAGACCGCAATAAGTTGCTCTGTAAAGTTCGTATTCTTTTACCTTTAATTCGGGTTTTTCAGCAAGAACATATCCAAACATAAAACCCTCCTAAAAATACTCATTCATATTATAATATCGCATTTTCACAAAAAATGCAATACTTTATTTGTAAACATTTTGATAAAATTGAAAAAACATATGATAATATAAAGACCGTGCCGTTCAGAATGCTGTTACACCTGAATTGCACGGTTTTGTTTTTTATAAAATTATTTCGGCTTCAAGACATACCTTGCCTTCTCCGTTTACGGTCCTGAAATCAAGCTTATCTCCGTTTTCGATTCGATAGACCTTTACCGTGTCACCGAAAGCGGCTTCGTGAAGATATGAAAGCGATATGCTTTTTATATTCGGTATCTTATCGTAGGGCATAAAATCGCAAAGCATATCGGCATATCTTGTGTTGTTCATATGCATATTGTAGTCAAGATCGGAATAAACGGTTTTTCTTTCACCTACACACTCCATAAGCTCGGTTTTCGGAACTCTGAAACGGGCGGGAATACCGATGTCTATAGGCTCTTCGTGTTCAAAATTGAAATCAAAGGATTCAACCTTGCAAAGCTCTCCGCTTCTTGTTGAGATAAGAGCCCATGTGGTGTCAGCAGCAGCGATCAATTCTCCGTTTCTGGTTATGCGAAAGAAACGGTTAAAGGAAAATCCGCGACTTGCTACAGTCCAGGTTTCTACGGTTATATCTTCAAATGCATAAAGAGGGCGGTAAAGGGCAAGACGGATCTTGCTGAGAATAAATGCAAGACCTTTTTCGTCACGAAGCTTATCAAGATCGGTTCCAAGAGATTTTATATGAAAATTTGATGCTTCCTGCATAAAAACAAGTATTTGAGTAGGGCGTACGGTTCTGTTTGCGTCGGTATCGTGCCAACGTGTTGTATATTGCTGCTTAAATATCATAGCAACCTCCAAAGGCTGAATTTCACAGTAAATTATAATATATATTTGTGAAAAATTCAAGTCCTTTTCGTAAATATTCAAGCTTCTATTCCGCTACCCCCAATACCTACTGCCTCTATTCCAAAGCTTACTGCTATAGCTGAATTTACGGTTTGCATAGTCTGATCGTCAAGATGGCCCATACGTTCTTTTAGCCTGCGCTTGTCGAGTGTGCGTATCTGCTCAAGAAGTACCACCGAATCTTTAGCAAGTCCAACCTTGTCGGCATGTATATCAATGTGAGTCGGTAAACGGTTTTTTCCCATTCGTGATGTGATAGCCGCAGCTATAACAGTAGGGCTGTAACGGTTTCCAACGTCATTTTGTATTATAAGAACAGGGCGTAGACCGCCTTGCTCAGAGCCGACAACGGGGCTGAGATCGGCATAAAAAATATCTCCTCTTTTTATATTCATTTCTTTTCCTCCGAACAAATGTACAGAAATTTCCTTGTGATAATATTTTTGCCTCGTTTGTTTGTAATTTAAACATAGGAGTTCAAATAAACATAAGGAAAATTTTAGTCGATACATTAACATTAAATGATTTTTAAATATTTTTGTTGAATATGACGGATTAATGCGATAAAAAAAGATAAAATATATGCAAAGAAAATTTAAAAAAATACTTGCGAAAGGTATGATAATGTGGTAAAATATTTCTATAATTTATTTGCGGGAGGAATAATTATGGATACCAATAAAAGACCCGATTCGATGAAGAGAATTACCGATTTTGAACTTGCTAATGCTTTTATCGATGAACAGGTAGAGCTTGTTCGTAAGCAGGTGGGGGATAAGAAGGTCCTTCTTGCACTTTCCGGAGGCGTAGATTCTTCGGTTGTTGCAGCACTTCTGATCAAGGCTATAGGAAAGCAACTCGTTTGCGTGCACGTAAATCACGGACTTATGCGTAAGGGTGAAAGTGAGCAGGTTATCGATGTGTTTGGAAAAACACTTGATTCAAACCTTATATACATAGACGCAACAGACCGTTATCTTACTTTGCTTGAAGGGGTATCCGATCCCGAACAGAAGAGAAAGATCATAGGCGGGGAATTTATCAAGATATTCGATGAAGAGGCAAGAAAGCTTGAAGGCATTTCCTTCTTAGCTCAGGGTACTATTTATCCCGATATATTGGAAAGTGACGGAGTAAAGGCTCATCACAATGTCGGAGGACTTCCCGAAGATATGAAATTTGAACTCGTTGAACCCGTTAAGCTTTTGTATAAAGATGAGGTAAGAGTTGTAGGAGAGGCATTGGGACTTCCTCACCAAATGGTATACCGTCAGCCGTTCCCGGGACCGGGACTCGGTGTGAGATGTCTGGGTGCTATAACACGTGATAGATTGCATGCGCTTCGTGAAGCGGATGCTATTTTGAGAGAGGAATTTGATATTAATGGACTTGCCGAAAAGGTATGGCAGTATTTTATAGCAATTCCCGATTTCAAGAGTGTCGGTGTTCGTGAAGGTAAGAGATATGAGGGATGGCCTGCTATTATTCGCGCGGTAAATACTGTAGATGCGATGACAGCAACTATCGAGGAGATTCCTTATGACGTACTTCATAAGATAACGAATAGAATAACAGGAGAGGTAGAGGGAATAAACAGAGTACTTCTTGACCTCACACCAAAGCCTGTTGGAACGATCGAGTGGGAATAAGCCTTTTATCATAGCAAAAACAAATTATCGCAAAAAGGTAAATTCGTTTATCGTTTGAGCGTTTTTGCACTACAATAAAAAGAAAAGACCTTGCTTCATCATTGCGATGAAGCAAGGTCTTTTTATTGTTTTAATCACACAAATTATTGCTTGATTATTTTATGGATGGCAGATAAATATACCGTTTATATCTGTGCAGTGTATGAAACAAAACCTAAAGAAAAAATAAACTCGGGCTTGGAAAATAATTGGTGAATGCTTTCATAGTGGCTGCTGTACCATAGATAATCTTCACTATATTCTATATTCCACGGGTACTTTTCCATCATAATTCGTGCGTTTTCTAAAGTGAATGGAAAATACATCTGAAATAACGCTTCTTTTTGATCGTTGTCCATGCTTGCCGAAGATAATCCCTGATGATTGAGTTGAATGTTTGAAAAACCGGCTTGAATAAGAGCATGATAAATTTGTCTGCCGTTTCTACGGTTACCTGATTGTTCATCATGTTCACACATTTTGTATATTCGTTCAAACCAATTATCGGGATCAGGGAAAGCAAAATTCAATCCATCATCAATGTCACGTATTATTAGTGTTCCGTTGATAGACAAATATTTTTTTAATGTGGAAAGGAGCGCGATTGGGTCTTTTAAGTGTAAGAGTAACATTGAAATGTTGATAATATCAAACTTATCAATTTTCAATTTATCCATCAGATGGATCAAGTCAGTTTCAAAGCTTGGAGAAGTTACATCATTCATACTAAAGCAAAAGTTCAGAAAATCATATTTATTTTTTGCAACTTCGATCTGTTTACTGCTTTTGTCTATGCCTATAAATGCAGATGTTGAGAAATGTTGGGCTAAGGGAACCAACATATCTCCCGTGCCACACCCAACATCAAGAACAAGTGGGCGATCATATTTACTAAAAACCGTAGTATATATGTCATTATCAAAATCGTTCAATAGTTCATTTTGGATTTTTAATCTTCGATCTTCAATCGTTTGCACGACATATTGACTATTTTTTCGTTCTTGCGATATTTTTAATAATTGTGGCTGCGATTTTATGATCATATCTGCGATATTTGCATATTCAACTATGTTTTCGACATTTATGAACTGCAAACGTCGAATATAATACATCATTTCTTGAAATTCAGGCGCATTTAGGTCTATTTGCTTAGTACACAATGGTTGAATAGTTGCGTAATCACTGTTTTTTGATACATTATGTGCTATTTCAACTTCGTTTAGTACTGCTTCTGAAACTGCAGATCTATCATTCAAAATTATAATGAAAATTTTTGAATGACTAATGCCTTCTGCAATTGCTTTAGCATATCTTCCTGTTATATTTCGAGGAGCATACCAGCAAGAAAGGCCTCTTTTTTCAAGCTCATTTACTATTGATTCGACTAAAGGTAAGTCTTTGTTTTGATAACTAAAAAAGCAATCATAAATCATATTTTTACTTTAAGGTATTTTGTTCTCCTTTATAATATTGTATTTTATAACCGTTGTACTGCGGGAGTAATTGGTTGTCGAGAAAACTGTTATTTGTTTTGTTCAGTACACACAAAATTATATCATAGAAATGTTACTTTTTGCAATAGTTTTTCAAAAAAATAAAAATATATTGTTATTTAAATATATATGTGTTATAATAAATTGTTTTTAAATTGCTTGTAATATGACTTGAGATCAAACTGATATTAAGCGAGTTATCGGCAATGACGTATTAAAATAATAGATTTTTCAAAAACGGGAGGACGTTATGAATCGTTTGGAAGGCAAGGTAGCAATTATTACCGGTGGAAATTCAGGAGTAGGAGCGGCAACCGCTGTAAAGTTTGCCGAAGAGGGAGCAAAGGTGGTCATCACCGCACGTCGTGAAGCACCTCTTTTAGAGGTTGCTGAAAAGATCCGTCAGGCAGGCGGCGAGGTTTTACCTGTAGTTAGTGATATTTCTAAGCCTGAAGATGCAAAAAGGGTTCTTGATGCTACTTTGGAAGCATTTGGCAAAGTGGATATTCTGATCAATAATGCAGGGGTTCTTGACGGCGGACTTAAAGCTATCGATAGCTTTTCTGATGAGGATATGAACCGTGTTATAGATATCAATACCAAGGGAACTATGTGTATGATGCGTGAGATATCTGCTGAAATGGCAAAAACAGGTTACGGTTCTATTGTAAACGTTGCTTCTGTTGCGGGTGTAATGGGATGCGGAGGAGCTGCATACGTAGCTTCTAAAGCGGCAGTTATCGGAATTACCCGCCATACGGCGCTTCGTTTTGTTGGAACTAACGTTCGCTGTAATGCTATCTGTCCCGGAACTATTGTAACGCCTATGGTTGCAGATATGAATCCCGCTAATCTCGATATGAATATTTTCGGTCAGATGATGAAACATAATGATCTTAAGGTACAGCCTTGTATGCCTGATGATGTGGCAAATATGCTTCTTTTCTTTGCTTCCGATGAGTCAAGAGCGATCACAGGACAGGCTATAGTTACCGATTTCGGATCTACGCTTTAATTTAGATGAAATGATGAAATAATGTGAATTAATAAAAAATAGCACCGCAAAAAAAATGCGGTGCTATTTTTTAAAAAAATCCAAAAAAGCTCTTGACAAGTTTACTTGGCAGTGGTATAATAGCTTTGCAAAGAAAACTTGGCAAAGGAGATTTTGACTATGGAAAAGAAAGATATTTTAGAAAAGGCAAGGGAAGAAAATAAATATGCTGATGAACGTTACCGTCAGATATATTTGCAAAGTGCGCAGAGTGGAATGAGCGTTGGGATAGCTATTTGTGGCATAGCTGTAATGGTAGATACTATTTTGAATTCGGAAATGTCATGGATGTCTATTTTTATTATGCTTATCCAGTGTGCTATGAACGGTACTATGTATACGATTCTTGCTATACAGTGCAGAAAACGCAGAGATATAATTTTGGCGTCTTGTTTTGATGTTATTTGCGTAGCATTTATAGTTATACTCGTTATTTATTTTGCTAAAGGGAAATTAATGTAAATATATCTAATACAAAGGAGATTTTACTATGGAAAAGAAAGATATTTTAGAAAAGGCGCAGAAAGAAAATAAGGGTGCTGATGAAATGTATAATTACCTCTATCGCAAAGGTGCACAGTTTGCAATGACTGTGGGGTTAGGTATATGCTGTATTGGACTGATTGTTGACTTAATTATGAATTCAACGTTTACTTTATTAGGTTGTTTTATGATGATTATGCAGTTATCAATGCAAGCAACATTATATGGTTTTGTTGCAATTAAATGCAAAGCAAAGGGAGATATAGTATGCTCTATTTTAGCTTTAGTTGCTTTGGTATTGTTTATAGTTGTATTGATAATTAAATTGATTGGTTTAGAATAAGGCGATAGTATGGATGATAAGCTTGTATTAAAGAACCGCTTGGCGGAAGTTCGTGCAGAGCAGGGAATATCTCAGGCAAAGCTTGCCCAGATGGTGGGAGTATCAAGAAACACGATAAGCTCAATTGAAACGGGACAGTTTTGTCCTACTGCAAAGCTTGCATTGATACTGTGTATAGCGCTTGAAAAAGATTTTGAAGAATTGTTTTATTTTTGATTTTTGCGGCTTGAAACTATTGTTTTGAGCCGTTTTTACATCGTTACAAAAAATTCCAAAAAGTAACATCAAAAATGTAAATAATCTTGTAATTTTGAATAATTCGTGATATAATGTCTGTGAATGTTTGTCAGATAGGAGGGATATTTTGTTCTGGGCGGCACAAGTATTGGGATTTATTATTTGTATTTTATCAAGCCTTAGTTATTTTACCAAGAAAAAAAGTTCTTATCTTTATGCACAGCTTTCGGTGAACGTATTATATGCAGCTCAGTACTTTATGCTTGGTTCGGTAGCGGGCGGAATTAATAATATCGTTTCCTTGACAAAATACATATTTTTTGCGCACAATGCTAAAAAAGGCAAGGAAAACACAAAAGCTTCTATCTTATTTTTCTGCGCTTTGAGTATAGTTCTCGGTATTCCCGCTATAAGCGGATGGCACACATTTATTCCACTTATAACTTCTTTGCTGTTTACCTATGCTATATGGCAGGAAAATCCTATCGTTTTAAGAATTATTGCTATGATATGCAACGTTCTTTGGGTAATATTTAATTTCAAGGTTCGGGCATACGTATCAATGGTGTACTCTATATTTGAATTTATCGTTGCATTTATTACGTTGATATTGATTATAAGAAAGGGAAAAAAGGATGAATTACAAGATAGTTGACGGATATCTTCTTTTAAGAGAAAACGGACAACCCGTGCTTAAAAAAAGCGATCTCTATATAAAGGAAAATAAGATCTATTCGATAGGTAAAAATGATAATACAGATGACTCGATGTTCGAAACTGTTGATGCGTCGGATAAACTTATTATGCCGGGACTTATAAACTCGCATACTCACGTTTATATGACGCTTATGCGAAATTATGCCGATGATGTGGATTTTGGTGAATGGCTTTTTAAAAGAATTATGCCCGTAGAGGACAGACTCTCTGAAAAAGCGGCATATTGGAGCTCTATGCTCGGTTGCTTGGAAATGATAAAGACAGGAACTACTTGCTTTGTTGATATGCATATGTTTCCTTCACAGTCGGCAAAAGCAGCTAAGGAATTTGGAATGAGAGCCTTTATCGGTCGCGGTCTTGTAGGAGATGATCTGTATACAGACGGATTTAAACGTTTTTCGGATGCTTTGGCAGAGCAGAAGGAATATGAAAGCGATACTCTGAAATTTGTTTTATCTCCGCACGCAATATACAGTTGCTCCGAAAAACTTCTCAGACAAGTTACAGAGGAAGCTAAGACGCGTAATATGATAAAGCATATTCATTTGTCGGAAAGTAATACCGAAATTGAGAATTGCTTTGCAGAGCATCAAAAGTCACCTGTTAAGTATCTTAGAGATATAGGTTTTCTCGATAAAAACACTATACTCGCTCACTGTGTTAAGGTTTCTGATGAAGATATCGATATCATAAAGACAGCGGGCGCAAGTGTTATTACAAATCCCGCAAGTAACGCAAAGCTCGGTAACGGTTTTGCACCCGTTCCTAAAATGTCTGAGCAGGGAATAAACGTAGTTTTAGGTACTGACAGTACGGCGAGCAACAATACTTTGAATATGTTCAGAGAAATGGGACTTTTCGCTTTGATACATAAAGGTATTTACTGCGATTCTACGGCGGCAAGCGCACCTTACGTTTTAGATCTTGCAACCAAAAATGCTGCTAAAGCGTTGGGAATGGATTCCAAGATAGGTGAAATTTGTCCTGATGCCTGCGCAGATCTTATATTTATCGATCTTAATGCAACGTCATTGTTCCCTAATAATAATATTATTTCTTCGCTTTGCTATTCGGCTAACGGATCCGAGGTCGATTCGGTAATGCTAAACGGTAAATTTGTTATGAAAAAACGTGAGCTTTTGACTGTAGATGAGGAGAAAATAAAGTTCGAAGTAAGAAAAATTGCGGAAAAAGAATTATAAAGACAGAGGTACATAATGAAAAAACGTGTAAATAATAAAGTTTTTATCAGTTATAATCCCGAGACGAGTGATAGTTATGCTAAGTTTTTATATAAGAATCTTCAGAAAAGTAAATATTCGGTTCTTCCTCATTTGATGGCGGATGAAAAAAACACCTTAGAAAAGCAAATTTCCTTTATAGAGAAGAGCAGGGATTTTATTTTGTTACTGTCCGATACCGATCTTTTTGGAAATGATCCCGAAAGTGAGTCGTTAAAAAAAGAAATAGCTTACGCGCTTGAGCACGGTAAGAATGTGATCCCTGTTTTTATAGACGGTTACGAACTTCCGACAAAGGAAAGCTTACCAAAATCAATAGCGGCTATTTACGAAAAGAATCCGATTTTTTGTTTCTCTGATCAGCCGGAAAGCTTTTTGAAAGTGATATATCAAGAATTAAAGGCTGTTCCTGACAATAAAAACTCAAAATATTATCAAATTTTTATAAGCTACAGGCGCAACGGCTCCGATGCTCACGCAAGAGTTTTTTATGAAAAGCTTAAGGGAATGGGATATCAAGTCTTTTTGGATTTTGAATCTTTATTCTCGGGCGGTTTTGAAAAGAATATACTTAAAGCTATCGATGAATGTGACGATTTTATTTTACTCTTGCCCTTTAACGGGTTGGAGCGGTGCAGTGACGAGGAAGATGTGCTTCGTAAGGAGATAGTGCGTGCAATACGCGGGGGGAAAAATATAATTCCGATATTTATAAATGGCTTTACTATGCCAAAAAAAGAAGAGCTTCCCTCGGATATGGCTGCTCTTACAGAGGAACACGGTTTTGAATGTTCTATGGAATATTTTGATGCCGTTTTTGAAAAGCTGCTCCGTAATCTTGATTCTGTTCCGCGTGATGATTATCTTTATGATTCAATTGCGGATATTCGCAAATTTGCATTATCCTTGGAACATCCGTATTTTAAAAAATGGGCATACGTAAAAATAGAAGAGTTCCTTTCGCAAAATAACGAGTTTTTCCAAGGTACTAATCGTACTAACCCTCACGCAGAGGATACTTTCGGTATTTCTGGAATCGAATTTACCAAAAAGAGCATAAAGGCAATAACCTCTGTCAGTGATTATTGGGAAGATGATTTTACTATGCAATATCTTGAAAAGCAAGCGAAGATGATAAGAGAGGGTGTTGAGGTGCATCGAGTTTTCGTTGTGGAAAATGAAAAGAGTCAAGCTGCCGTTTCGCAGATGTCTTATCAGCATAGTTTGGGTATCAATGTTTATTATATCAAAAAAGAAAATGAGTATATAGATCCTAAGTGGCTGGCAGAGGATTATCTTATTCAGGATGACGAGCTTTTGGTTGAAATTTCTTGCGAAACGCACCGTTTTGAATCTCAAGACACGACATCGGAGCTTGTTACGATGGATAAAGCAAAGGTGATTCGAAAATCAGAGCGGCTACAAAGGATATTCGAGCGTTCTACCAAGTTTTCTCCTGAGGATTTTACGTTGGTTACAGAGTAAATACATATTCCGATGCAACATACGATGCGACTTAATAAAGAGCCGTTTGAAATGATAAAAAGCGGCAAAAAGACTATCGAGCTACGTCTTTACGATGAAAAGCGAAGGATGATATCTGAAGGGGATAAGATCGAATTTGTAAATACAGCTGACGGATCACAGCGGATATATTGTACCGTTTTGAAGCTTCATCGCTTTGATTCTTTTAAAACGCTTTATAATTCTTTGCCGCTTTTGAAGTGCGGATATACGGAGAGTGATATAGCTTTGGCTTCGAGTACAGATATGGAACAATATTATTCCCATGAAGAAGAAGCGAAGTACGGTGTTGTCGGTATAGAGATATCCTTGATTTAACTTGCTTTGAAAATATATAAATATAACTAAAAATACCACTTTACTATCAGGGTTGTGATAATAAAGTGGTATTCTTTATTGTGTTTTTTTAAGAAGAAATAATACTGTCAGATCGCTCTGATCGATTCAACGGGCTTCTTTCTCGCTGCGAGCCATACAGGGACAAAGGTTGCAAGTATAGCTGTAAGTATTGCAGTTGCGATTACTATAATTATTGAGAAAGGACCGAAGACGAATATAGATGCGCCGACTTCCGCCGCCATAGCCGTGTTGATCACCGAGCAGAGAATAGCAGTACTTACGGTTGCAAGCAAAGAACAGATAAATGCGATAATGAAAGACTCCGAGAAGAATATCTTGAATACATCTGTTCCTCTTGCGCCTACCGCGCGTAAAATTCCTATTTCGTGACGTTTTTGAGATATTGAAGTTGAAATAAAGTTAGAGAAGAGCAGTATTGCGAAAAGCGCAAATACAAGTCCTACGTAAAGGAATACCTGCGACATTGATTTTACCATATCATCAATACCGTCAAGCTCGGAGATATATCTTCCGCCAACCGAGATCCTTGTTGCGTTTGCGTCAAATTCTTTGTTGGAATGAATATCCCAGAGAATATTTTTTTGCTCATCTGTATTAGAGAACGGGGCATAGATGACCGAATAAATTGCATTAGGATCCGCAACGTAGTTCGTTGTGGGAACAAAGCAATTCTCAAAGGTGGGTAATTGAAGCGCCCAAAGTCTGTCATATTCGCTTTGTGTAAGATATACAGTACCGTAGGAAGAATCTGAAAGAATGATGCCCGCTACTGTATATACAGAGGGCTCACCTATTCTGACCTGATTTGAGTCTGCAGGGGTGACCTCAAAGGTTACGGGAATATTTCCAAATTTTTCAATAAGCATAGTGCGAAGATCGTTGCGCTCTTCTTTGGTAAGAGGGGTTCTGCTCTGCATTTCACCGGTTTCTTTGTTTATTTCGAATTTTTCACCCGAATCAAACATCTGAATAGCTTCCTGCAGTTTACTAAGCTCCTCAAAATTTTCGGTGTTGCCGTATGTTTTTTCGCAAATCGAATAAAGCAGAGAGCTCCAGAGAGTTTCGGATAACAGAATTTCATTGTTACCGAGAGATTTTTTGTTTGCGTCAAAATATTTTATATCTGATTTGAATACATCTGATTCGCTGTAATAACGGTATTGCGGATACTCCTCGCGTGAGCCTTCGTCTTCTCTGTTTTCTTCCTGTCCGACGGAGGGGATCTTTATGTTTACAAAAGCGGGAGTATCGTTTCGGAACATAGAATTACCGTAAGAATGGATATTTTTTGCTATGCTTTCAAAATCCTGTTTTGAAAAAAGAGCTAAAAGATATGTGCCGTCGAAAAGCTCGGATTCAAAACTGTTTATCAATGCATAATTATTCTCGGTGGCGTCTTTCAAAACATCATATTTGGGGTTTACCTCACCGCAATCAAATATGCCTACGATCTTATATGGCTGACCTGAAACACGAATGGTCTTGCCGATAAGATCGTTTGGAGTGTTTGCTTCTATGATGTTTCCTTTTTCATCTGCGGCTTTAGTGGATACTATTGCTTGTGCGGAATATGAGGAAATACATATTTCTCCGTCCTTCTCAGGGTATTTTCCGGATATTTTGTTTCGGAAAGAATTTCCCTCGGGAATATATGCGACAGAGGAGATAGAAGTATTCCAATATGCAGATCCGCTTGAGCGAACGTTGAATTCCATTCCGTTTGTCGAAGCTGCGCCGAAAATGTCTTTTCCGAAAGTGCTTGAAAGCTGTTGGATATCCGATTCGTTGAAGGTAGCAACTGAAATCTCTTCAAAATCGTGCATCTTAGTTCCGTGCTCGTAGACGTTTACGGTTGAAAGATAGTTTTTCTCAACGGTTACGTACTCTCTGTTCGAGTCGGAAAGCGTTTGCTTGAACATAGCTTCACTATCATAGAAGGTAAGTGTCGAAAGCAATCCGAAAAGAACAAACGATACAGTGCAGAGCAGTATTGTAAGAATAAGCCTGAAGGGCTTATTTTTTAGACTCGAAATACCTATTTTCGAAGCGTGACGTAAAGGAAGCTTTGAACGGATAAAATTGCTGTCGTCGGGCAGATAGTCCTTTATATCAAGCTTTGATTCATCGGTGTCGGCAAAGTATTCTCTTGAACCGTCATTGTTTATTCTTGCTGCTTTTTTGAAAGCTGAAACATCCTTTTCGTCTTTTGCGATTATAATGTCATTTTTCGATTCCTTCAAAAATGATTTTATCTGCTCAAAATCAGCTTCGTCGAGATCTGCTCCTTTTTTTATACAAAGAATTCCGTCCATCGAGCTTATGGAATCTGTGACCGCAGTTTGTGTTTGTTCAGTTTTTGAAATGTCGGTAAGAACCTTACCGTCTTTTAATTCTATTATACGGTCACCGTAAAGCTCTGCAAAATCTCTGTCGTGAGATACAACGATAACGAGTTTGTCTGCGGAAAGCTTTTTTAATGTGTCAAAGACCTGCTTACCTGTAGCCGAATCAAGCGCTCCCGTAGGTTCGTCAGCCATAATTATTTCGGGAGATTTTACAAGTGCGCGGGCAATAGCTATTCTTTGCTTCTGACCGCCCGAAAGGGTATTTGGCTTGCGCTTTGCAAAGCCCGAAAGGTCGACTTGCTCGAGCAGATCGGCAATAACTTTTTTATCCTTTGGCTTTCCCTGAAGCTCAAGAGCTAATGCTATATTATCTTCAACCGAAAACTCGTTGAGGATGTTATATTCCTGAAATATAAATCCGACAAAGGTGTTGCGGTAGCTGTCAAAATCACTTTGAGAAAAGTTTTTTGAGCTTTTGCCTTTTACTATTATTTCACCGTCTGTCGGAGCATCAAGTCCGCCGCATACGTTGAGTAGCGTTGATTTACCGCTTCCGCTTTTACCTAAAAGGAATACCATTCCTTTATCGGGGAAGGTGAGGGAAACGTTATCGAGCGCTTTGGTATCAACACCGCCTTTTACCGTTGATTTGTAGATTTTTGATAGATTTCTGACTTCTAACATATAAGATTCTCCTTTCAAAGGGGGATCAAAAAAACGAAAAGATATATCGTTTCTTGTTGAAAAAATTATATCATAAGCAAAAAAACGTGTCAATATTTTTTTATTAAAAAATAATTATATATTTTAACTTATTCTCTTGAAACTCGGCTGTTGTTATGGTATAATCTAAATAATAAAATATAAATTTCCGGAGGGTGAAAATGGAATTCTATATTAAGGGCGGAAGTCCGAATGCAAAAATCAGTATTGAAAATCAGCTTGAGAAGGACGGTATTGTAACCTTCGACGTCGCTCTGAAATTTGATGAACCCGAGATTCCCGAAAAATTCACGGTTTCATTCGATTTTCCAAGCATTGATGTTTATTCTGTCTGGAGTCCAAGCGTAAGATATGACAGATTTATAGGGGTTACCTGGAAGAAGAAGGTGAGCGCGTCAAGACTCGCTTCCTGGATGCCGCTTCACGAACTTGTTTCGGCAGACGGAAGAAACCGTCTTACTATAGCTATATCCGATGCGAAAACACCTACAGAGATAGCTACGGGTGTACACGAGCATAATTCTGAATTTGCTTGTGAAATAAGATTTTTCACAATAAAAGTCGCACCGCTTACAGAATACCGCGCAACGGTCAGAATAGATCTTCGTGATGTCCCGTATTATGATACTCTTTATGCTGTTACCGAGTGGTGGGAAAAAGAATGCGGATATGTTCCTGCGCCTGTTCCCGAACACGCAAAGCTTCCTATGAATTCTCTTTGGTACAGCTACCATCAGGAGCTTTTTGCTGATGAAATCGTTAAGGAGTGTGCTCTTTCAAAGCCGCTTGGAATGGATACCGTTATAGTTGACGACGGCTGGCAGACTCACGATCAGGGAAGAGGATATATCACTTGCGGTGACTGGCAGATGGCACCCAACAAATTCCCCGATATGAGAAAGTTTGTTGAGGACGTTCACGCACTTGATATGAAGGTAATGCTCTGGTTCTCGGTGCCTTTTATAGGTGTTGAAGCAAAACAGTTTGAACGTTTTAAGGATATGCTTTTGTGTGATACCAAGATAACTAAAAACGTATATGTTTTTGACCCTAGATATAAGGAAGTACGTGATTATCTTATAGATAAGTATGCAACTGCGGTAAAAGAGTGGAATCTTGACGGACTTAAGCTTGACTTTATAGATAGCTTTGCTTTGACTGAAGGAAAAGCGCTTGAATACGATGAAAGACGTGATTATCAGTCTCTTGAGGATGCTATAGACGTTCTTATGATAGATATTACCAATGCACTTCGCGCGATAAATAAGGACATACTTATAGAGTTCAGACAGAGCTACGTAGGTCCCGCAATAAGAAAGTACGGAAATATGCTTCGTGTCGGTGACTGTCCCAATGACTGCTTCAGAAACAGACATAATATTATAAATCTTCGCTTCACCTCGGGCAAGACTGCTGTACATTCTGATATGGTAACTTGGCATTACGATGATACAGTTGAAAGCGCAGCGCTTCAGCTTGTAAGTATTATGTACAGTGTTCCGCAGATCTCGGTAAGAATCGCAAAGCTCTCAGATGAGCATAAGAAAATGCTTGATTTCTATTTGCATTTTTGGAAGGAAAACAGAGAAACACTTATCGACGGTAAGCTTCTTGCGGCAAATCCCGAGAGTGGATACAGTATCGTTTGCGCTGAAAAGAACGGTAAGGCTGTGTTTACATCCTATACTGATATCGTTGTGGATTGTAAGGCATATAACGAGATAATCGCGCTTAATTCTTCAAGAAGTAAAACACTTATAATGAAGAATGCAAACGCTAAGAGTTATAGGGTTCTTAACTGTATGGGAGAAAAGGTCGCTGATGGAGTTATTGACGGTGATCTTTTTGAGGTGGCAGTTCCGCTTGCGGGAATGATCTGTGTAAAATAATACCGCATAAATATTTTCAAAAAAATATTGCAATAGAGAAATATTTGTGATATAATTTCTTTGTAAGTTTAAAAGAAAGGAGACGCTGGTATGAAGAAGGTTATTTGTAAGGTTGAGTATGATACTGACACCGCAACTCTTATCGAAAAGCGTGCTTTTGGTTGTTTCGGCGATCCTGCGGGATACGAGGAGCGTCTTTATCAGACTCCTAACGGTAAGTATTTTCTTTACGTAAACGGCGGTGAAGAGTCTATCTACACCAAAGAGGACATAAAGAGAATCTCTGCAGAAAAGGCTGCAGAATGGCAGAATGGTTGATCCTTAAATAAAAATAAAGCCCGAAGCGACAGCTTCGGGCTTTATTTTTTATGTATGTTAATTGATCGCTTTACCTTCTAAAAAGTCGTTATATATTTTTTCATCATCAAAGTAGAGCATAGCTCCCTCTATGTGCAAAGCACGAAGAGATGCATAGTTGTATTCTGAGAGAGGTTTGTCGAGTGCATCGTTGGATTGAGCTGAAACTAGAATATCGTTGTCGGTAAAACCGGTAATTATTAAGGAGTGATAGAAGCTGCCGTCATCGCGCGCAAGCTGTATAATATCACCAAGATCTATTCGTCCCGCTGTTTTTGCATCGGTAGCATACGGACCGTAACCGTTATTGTTGGCAATAAAATCGGGATCGCCTGTAAGAAAACTGTAAAGTTCATCAACTCCGCTCCAGGCGGGCGCTCGGTCATTTTGATCTATATAGTACCAGCCAAAGGTCTTTGTGTAGTTCATAACGGGTGCGCCCGCAAAGATACACTGTGATACAAAGTTGGTACAGTTTCCGCCTATTTCGCTAAAATCAAAGAAAAGAGGATTTCTTGAAAGAGCCCATTTTTTGGCATAGTCTACGGCTCTCATTCTGTTGTATGGAATCGGTAAAAGCATATATTCCTCCGCTGTTATGTTTGTATTATTTTATTTCATTAATTTATATGCTTTTTACTTAAAAATATTGACTTTTTTTAGTGAGCATGATATAATAAATTATGTTGAGGTGTCGGCGGAGCCTGAATTGACACGGCGCACCCAAACGAAAGAATTTTTTCATTTTCTTTCTGAAATCCGACCGTCTTAGCACCCCGATACTCTTCGGCGGTGTTTTCTTTTTTTAGTTTTAAAATTGGAGAGTGGATTATGAGAATATTACATACGGGAGATCTGCATCTTGACAGTGCGTTTTCGTCTTTCAGCCATAAGGATGCCGAGCAATACAGAGAATCAGGCAGACTTTTACTTAAAAATATTTTTGAATGTGCAAAGTATGAAAAATGTCAGATGATACTTATGGCAGGTGATGTTTTTGACAGCCGTTTTGTATCGCCCGATACTAAAGATATTTTTCTTTCTTTAGTCAGATCTATAGATGTTCCTGTCATAGTGTCACCGGGTAATCACGATCCTTATACCGAAAATTCTTTTTATTCGGTGATTCAAAAAGAAAAGCCGGATAATCTTTATATATTTGATTCAACAGAACTTAAAAGCATAGATTTTGACGATCTTCGGGTGCGTGTATTCGGTTATGCTTTTACCTCACCTGTAATAAATGAAAGTCCGCTTTTGTCCGCAGAGTTCCCCCAAGATAACGGTTATCTTAAATTGCTTTGCGTACATGCAGATCTTGCATCTCCGATCTCGAGATATGCACCGTTGAGTCTTACCGAAATACTCCGCGGGGGATTTGCTTATACAGCACTCGGGCATATACATAACTGTAACGATAGCGAGGATACTGACGGACGTGTGCGTTATTGCGGATTTGCAGAGGGTAGAAGCTTTGACGAGCTTGGAGAGGGCGGAGTCCTCATAGTGGATGTTGACGAGGATAGCTGTATTGTGAAAAAAGAGGTCCTTTCAACACGTTCATTTTTCATAGACAAATATGTTGTTTCCGCAGATTCCGAGACACTTGCGCAAAATATTTCTTCCTTTATAAAGTCTAAAGAATATCCGCAGAATACCTATCTCAGATTGGAGCTTGCGGGCACTGCCGAATCACGTACTGTAAAGGAGATAAAGGCGGCAACGGAAGAAATATGTGAGGTAACCGAGCTTGCATATCTTGAATTTCTTGATTCTACTCTGCCGGTGTATGATGGAAGCTATCTTGAAAAAGATGTTACAGTCAGAGGTGAAATATACAGAAAGCTTATGCCTAAGCTTACCTCTGCTAATACGGAAGAGCGAAGACAGGGCTTGTTGGCTCTTAAGATAGCTCTTACCGCAATCGATGGCGGTAACGTTTTTGACACAGTAAAATGATTACGGAGGCAGATCGTGATAATAAAACAGTTGTATATTTCCGAATTCGGATGCTTTAAGAATAAGCATATCGGGTTTAGCGACGGTAAAAAGCTGAACATAATTTACGGAGAGAATGAATCGGGAAAAAGTACGGTTTTTCTCTTTATAAAGTTTATGTTTTACGGATTACAAAGAAAATCTCAGTCGAATAAAGAACGTGACCGCTCGATAAATTGGTCAAGCGGTATAGCGGCGGGAAGTATTGAATTTGAGTATAAAGGACAAAATTATCGAATAGAGCGCAAATTTTCCGAGAATACAAGAGGCGGTGAAACGGCTAAAGCTATCTGTCTTGATAACGGTATGGAAGTAGATACCGATCGGTCATTCGGAGAATATTTTTTCGGTGTGCCGAGAGAGGTTTTTGAAAGCAGTTCTTGTGTGGGGCAGTTGAAATCGGGTGAAATATACGGAGAAAAGACAGCGCAGAGCCTTGCGAATATGCTTTCTTCGGGTGATGAGTCGGTGGACACTTCCTCTGCGCTTAAGGATCTCGATGCTATAAGAACTACTTTCCGACACAAGAAAAATACGGGTGGAAGCCTTATTGATGACGAGTCTAAAATAAATGCTTTAAGGTTAAAGCTCGATGACGCTAAAAATGCAAATTTTATACTTGCACGAAAAAGTGAAACCTTTGAAAAGGTCAAAAAAGAATATGATGAGCTTAAAATAGAACTCGAACGCAAAGACGCACTTGTAATGCAATTTAATAAAATAGGTGTATTACGAAGATTTGAGGCGTTGCGTCAAAAAATGGCTACAACAGATTCGGTGGTCGCTAAAAAAGATGATTTTGCTAAGGGAGAGCTAAAAACAGAGTTCTTTCCAACACGTGATCATGTAGCCGAGTTAAAGTCCGCATCAAGGGAGCTTTCCGAACGTGAGGCTTTGCTCTTTGCAAAGGAACGTGAAAAAAATGCGCATACTCCCGAATTTGACAGATCTTTGGCAGAGCTTGGCGAGCTTGCCGAAAAAAGCGGTGGCAAAGAACAGATATTACGTCATTCAACAGAGCTTCGTGCGAGCGCAGAAAAAAAGGCTAAGATAGCGCTCGGTACGTTAATAGCGGCGCTTTCTGTTATTGCTTTTGCGGTTCTTGGATTCCTTTTAATACATCTTATTGCGGGAATTATAATTTCGGTAGCCGCAGTAGGTGTTATAGCGATCTCAATTTCATTTTTTGTTCTTTCTTCAAATGAAAAGAAAAAATCTGTAAGTGAGCTTCTTGCAGTAGCGGAGATGTACGGAACACAAACCGATTCAATAGGCGATCGTATAGATGAATGTATGAATGAGCTTTCGCTTATGAGAAGATATACGGCAGAGCATACAAGACTAATTGCTGATCTTGATCTTGCGGAGGCAAGCTTTGAAACCTCCCGTGAGAGAGCTTATAAGCTTTTATTGCTTACCCTTAACGATGAAAACATAGAGCCGATAAATAAGGAGCTTGACAGGGAAGCAGACCGTCTTGCAAAATTCCTTGATGAGTATGAACGTTTGCAACGGGAGGAAGATGCTTTTATGCGTATGCTTGAGAATGAAAGAGTATCACTTTCAAGATATGACGAACAAAAGCTTCGTGAAGAGATAACCGTAAATATAGACGAGGCAACGCCTGAGGCTGTTGGCGAGGCAGAGCGCACGAGAAGCTTTTTAATGGCTAAAAAGACGTCCTATGAAAGTAAGATCACAATGCTTCAGGACGATATTGCGGTTTTACGTATAAAGGCTGAAGATCCTATTTTGATAGCCGATAAGCTTGCTCAGCTTGAGGAAAAATATAAAAAAGATAAAGAGTTTTATGATGCGTTGATGCTTGCTATTTCAACAATAGAGGATTCAACTGCTTCTATGCGAGGCAGTGTAATGCCTGCTATAAGCCAGATTGCAAGTGAGCTTATGACCAAAATAAGCGATGGAAGATATGAGATATTACGTGCGGGAACAACGTTGGGAGTAACACTTGATAAGGACGGCTTTGGAATACCGTCTGAGCTTTTGAGCGCAGGAACTCGCGATGTCGCGTATCTCTCGCTTCGTCTTGCTTTGATAAAGAAGATATATGATGAGGATATTCCCCCGATCATATTTGACGAATCTTTTTGTCAGCTTGATTCTAACAGATTAAAGCGAATGCTCGAGGTGATATCTTCGTTTGCCGAGCAGGGAATTCAGGTGCTTATTTTTACATCTCATAAACGTGAGTCAGAGATCTGCCAAACGGCTGAAATAGAGAGCTTTTTGTTGAATCTTTGATTTGTGTAAAAAATAATGAATTATTTTCTTGCTTTTTTGTTTAAAATTGCTTTTGCAAAAATAAGAAAAATATGGTACAATAATTATATAGGTTAAAAGCCAAAATTATATCGTGTAAAAACTGAGGTGGTCAGATGTATAAGATTGGAACGTATGTAAGCTATCGCTCTGAAGGTGTTTGCGTTATTAATGAGATCAAACAGCAAAAATTCGGCGCTCTTGATACGGCGTCGGAATACTATGTTTTATCTCCGATAGTTGATAATAATTCAAAGCTTTATGTTCCTGTTAATAACGAAGCGCTCGTTTCTAAAATGCGTCCTCTTTGCTCAGCAGACGAGCTTAATGCGATTGCACTCGAGCTTCGTGAAGAAAAAATGGAATGGATAAAAGAGCCGAGACCGAGAAATAATGCTTTCCGTGAAATACTTTCGTTAGGTGACAGAGTGGCGCTTATCAAACTTATACATACATTAGATGCTCAGGCGATCGTTTTTGAGGAGATGGGCAGAACTCTTACGCAGGGAGATGAAATGACTTTAAAACGTGCAAAGGATATGTTGATCGCAGAGTTTTCTTTCACCACAGATATAGATAATGAGCAAAAGCTTATGGCTGTACTTTCTTGTAAGACTAAATGTTTACCAAAATCCTGAATTGTAAGGGCTGTTAAAAATAAGGAGACTTGCTATGTTACGTGTAATAAGTAATATTTTATGGGTGATTTTCGGTGGATTGATATTGATGCTTTTATGGGCTTTTATAGGCGTACTGTTTTGCGTTACGATCGTCGGAATACCATTTGGAGTACAATGCTTTAAGGCTGCAAAGCTTTCTTTGGTCCCTTATGGGAAAAAAGTTGTTCTCAATGTAGGAGAACACCCTGTGGCGAATGTTTTGTGGGCGCTTATCGGAGGATGGGGAATGGCACTTCTTTATTTCTTCTTTGGCATCCTTAACTGTATCACGATCATCGGAATACCAAAGGGAATTCAGTGTTTTAAAATTATGAAGCTTGCATTTTTTCCGTTCGGAGCAGAAGTGGTTGAAGCTAAAAAAAGTAAATAATTATAAATAAATATCATCGCTTTACTGTCATTGGTTTGATTTTAAAGCGATGATTTTTTTAAAAAAATGACTGTAAGGCCTTTAAATAATGGTTTTTAGTCTAAATGCTTGATTATTTTGAAAAAATGTGATACAATGAAAGATAACTTTAATTGCGTATTGAAATATATACGATTTTAGTTTTTGTAAAAATTTTAAATTATACCCTGAGCATAAGAAAACAGAGGTTGAAAATGTATAAAATAGTTGATAAAAAAGTTTTAAATCCAACGGTAGTACAGCTTCAGATTGAAGCTCCGCTTATTGCAAATAAGGCGCGCCCGGGACAGTTTATCATTTTGCGTGTTGATGCGGACGGAGAACGTATCCCTCTTACCGTTGCTGGTGTAAATAAAGAAAAAGGAACGGTAAAAATTATTTATCAGATCGTTGGCGCTACTACCGAAAAGCTCTCACATAAAGAAGTGGGAGATCATCTTCAGGATTTTGTCGGTCCTCTCGGAGTGGCAACGCATCTTGACGGCTTGAAGAAAGTGTGTATAGTTGGCGGAGGTGTAGGCTGCGCTATAGCTATGCCTATTGCTGAGGCGCTTTTTGAGATGGGAGCAGAGGTTACAAGTATAATCGGTTTCAGAAATAAGGATCTTTTGATTTTGGAAGATGAATTCAAGGCTTGCTCAAAAACTCTTTGTGTTATGACCGATGACGGTTCTTACGGCAAAAAAGGAAACGTTACAGCTCCTTTGAAGGAAATGCTCGAAGCGGGGGAAACCTTTGATATGATAATAACCATAGGTCCGCTTATTATGATGAAATTTGTTGTTGCGACAGCAAAGCCTTACGGTATCCCGGTAACTGTATCTATGAATCCTATAATGATCGACGGAACGGGTATGTGCGGGGGATGTCGCCTTACACTAAATATTAACGGAAAAAAAGTAACTAAATTTGCGTGTGTCGACGGTCCCGATTTTAACGGATATGAGATCGATTTTGACGAGGCTATGGCAAGAGGCAGAATGTATAGCTCCTTTGAGCGTCATAAGTACGAGGATACTTGTAACCTTTTTGCAAAGAGGGGTGAATAATATGGCAAATATGAGTCTTAAAAGAAATGAGATGCCCACGCAAGATCCTAAACAGCGCGCACACAATTTTGATGAGGTAGCGCTTGGATACAGTGAGGAGCAGGCAATAAGCGAGGCTAACAGATGCTTGAACTGTAAAAATATGCCCTGTGTTTCGGGGTGTCCCGTAAAAATTCATATTCCTGAATTTATTGATAAAATAAAAGAAGGGGATTATGAGGGAGCATATCAGATAATTTCAAAATCGTCATCACTTCCTGCAGTCTGCGGTAGAGTTTGTCCGCAGGAGGTGCAGTGTGAGTCTAAGTGTGTAAGAGGTATAAAGGGTGAGAGTGTCGGAATTGGAAGACTTGAACGATTTGTTGCCGATTGGCATAATACTTTTTGCACCGAAGAGCCTGACCGTCCTGAAAATAACGGTCACAAAGTTGCTGTGGTAGGTTCTGGTCCGTCAGGACTTACCTGCGCAGGTGATCTTGCGAAGAAAGGGTATGACGTCACCGTTTTTGAGGCTTTGCATACAGCGGGAGGCGTTCTTGTTTACGGAATTCCCGAATTTCGTTTGCCTAAGGCTATCGTTGCCAAAGAGGTGGATACCCTTAAAAAGCTCGGAGTAAAGATAGAAACTAATGTGGTTATAGGTAAAACCTTAACTATCGATGAGCTCTTTGAAAGCGGATATGAAGCTGTGTTTGTGGGATCGGGAGCAGGTCTTCCTAAATTTATGGGAATTTCGGGTGAATCACTCTGCGGAGTATATTCCGCAAATGAATTTCTTACAAGAAGTAATTTAATGAAGTCTTATTTTGAAAATTCGGATACGCCTATTATGAAGGGTGGCAAGGTCGCTGTGGTTGGTGGTGGAAACGTCGCTATGGATGCGGCGAGGACCGCGCTTCGATTGGGAGCTCAGAAGGTCTATATCGTGTATCGACGTTCTATTGACGAACTTCCCGCAAGACGTGAGGAGGTTGAGCACGCAGAAGAAGAGGGCATAGAATTTCGTTTGCTTTGCAATCCCGTTGAAATCCTTGGATACAGGAATGCAGATGATCCCAAAGATTCTAAAAATGGATTTGTAAGCGGTATAAAATGCGTAAGAATGAAGCTTGGCGAACCTGATGAAAAGGGTAGACATACTCCTGTAGCTATTGAAGGGAGCGAATTTGTTATTGATGTTGATACGGTTATTATGTCAATTGGAACGTCGCCTAACCCATTGATCAAATCGACTACCGAAGGACTTGAGGTAAACCGTTTCGGCGGGATCGTTGTAAATGAAGAAGGTCTTACTTCACGCAAGGGTGTTTATGCTGGCGGTGATGCGGTTACGGGCGCGGCTACCGTTATTTCGGCTATGGGAGCGGGTAAGATCGCGGCAAAGGCTATTGATGAAGCACTTGTAAATAACATAAAAAATATATAGTAGCAAAAAGAGCAGCTTGAAAATAAAATTCGAACTGCTCTTTTTTTATTCAATGTTTGTGATGATGTACAGAATGTGAATGTGAGTGTGAAGAAGAAATTACTTGACAATGCTTTTCGTGACAGTCTTCGTTTTCATCTTCAAGTTCAAGCGTTGCGTGAACTATGTGATGTTCTTTTAACTTCTTTCGAATCTCACATTTTATACTGTGAGATTCGCAGTTTGTAACTATGTGCATCGTAGCATAATGTGTTTCTTCGTCAATGCTCCAGATGTGAATATGATGAACGTCTATAACACCTTCGATATTCAGGAGCTCTTGCTGTATGTCATCTATATCTATATCGCGTGGAGTCTTTTCAAGGAAAATATAAAGTCCTGATTTTAAAGTTTTTATTGAGTGCAGAAAAATAAAGAGCGCCACACCGATCGACATAAGAGGATCGATTATATAAAAATCTGTAAATTTCATTATGATAGCGCCTATGAGAACAACGATCCATCCGAGCACGTCTTCAAGCATATGAATGTTGACAGCTTTTTGATTGAGTGATCTTCCACCGTGAGTTAAAAGAGCTGCTGTAAAATTCACCAAAACGCCGACGATAGCAAAAATTATCATACCGTTATAGTTTATCTCTGTAGGAGTGATAATTCGTTTTACAGCGCTGTAAATAACGGTCAGAGAACCGAGCGCGAGAATCAAAGTGGTGATCACACCGCCCATAACAGAGTATCTTGCGTAGCCGTAGCTGTATTTTTTATCGGGTTGCTTTTTACTTTTCTTTTCGAGGAAAAATGCAACGCCAATACTTGCGGCATCTCCAATATCGTGAACGGCATCTGAAATTATAGCCACACTTCCCGTAAAAATTCCGCCAAAAAATTCAAATATCGAGAATGATAAATTAAGAATAAAGGCGATAAGAATATTTTTTTCGCTTTTCATATTTCCTCCAAATTGACAAATTATTTAAGATATGATACAATATATATGTTATCGAACATCTTGTACGGTATAAGTTTATTTCAAAAACGGAAGAAAATCAATGTGGTGCGATGTCATACCAGCAGCGCTGCTGCATTAAAACAGATTTTAGAAGAACATGTCGGATAATTTCAGGGAATCTGGATATTCTCTTGACATTTTCCTGACCTTTGAGATATGGAAATCTGCTATAGTATAAGCGTGGTAAGGAAAGCAAATTCATCATCTCTTTATATTCCCCCTTGTAGAGTCGTCTTGCCAGGACGGCTCTGTTTTTATTTATACAGGAATCTGTGGAGAAAACGGCGCAGATATGCTATAATCATAAAAATTGCGGCAGGAGGATGATGTTATGCAGACCCATTATTATTACAGTAAACTGAATAAACAGCAGCAGGCGGCCTATTATGCCATGCTGGAGGGGCTGCAGAATCTGGAGCCTTCGTTTTCGGTACCATGATTGAGCGTTAAGGAACTGCTGGAGATTCATTTTCTGCTGCGGCTGGATACGGCGGTGCCGGAGCGGATCAGATCCTGGGCGTTGCCCAGCCACACGTCCGTGCCGTGGCTCAGGCCGGAGATGCGGATCAGCTCCTCCATGGTGGAGGGGCGGGTGTCGTCCAGCATGCCCCGGACGAAGCCGGTGCCGAACTCCGGTATGCCGAAGGTGCCGGTGGTGCAGTCGATCTGCTCCCGGGTCACGCCCAGGGCCTCGGGGGACTGGAACAGGCTGCGCACCTTGGGGCAGTCCAGCGGTACCTCCGTGGGCGGGATGCCGGTGAGCTCCTCCAGCATGTGGATCACCGTGGGATCATCATGGCCCAGGCAGTCCAGCTTCACCAGGATGTCGTGCATGGAGTTGAAGTCGAAGTGGGTGGTGGTGAAGTCGCTGTTCAGGTCGTCGGCGGGGTGATTCACGGCAGTGAACTGGTAGATGTCGTACTCCTTG
>CALAXC010000261.1 GCA_937894775.1 uncultured Clostridia bacterium | reverse complement strand
TTTCGCGTTTTTTGACACCCCCAAAACGTTGCGAATACGTGATAGTAACAGAGCAAAAGGCACGCACGACCTACGATAATATTCTTCGTCTTTCAGACGATCCCGATGTAAATGACGTAATAAAATTCCTGCGCGCAAGAGAAATAGTTCACTATCAGCGCTTCGCCGAACGAGTACAATCAAGGTGGAATGGATGCGGAGTTGCTGACAAAAATCAAATAATTTAAGGGCGTACAAGTCGAAAACGATTTGTATGCCCCATTTGCATATTATTTGAAAATATATATGCAAATCAATTCTATTACTCGCTTGACAAACTGCATATTTTGTGGTATACTATATGCAGATATGGAGGAATGAATATGAGAAAATTTGATTACTCTTTTTTGAATAACGGTCTGCTCCCCGCTCGGCTCGTCAATCTAACAGCGGGGATTACAGAACTCAAAACAATGGCTGGCGTTCGCAAGGACGAATACGGCAAGATCTTCAGCGAGCTTGAAGCGGTTGCCAAAATACAGTCAGTCAAAAGCTCTAACGCTATTGAGGGCATCGTAACCAGCGACGACAGAATCGCCGCCATCGTAAGCGGCAGCAGTGCACCCCTCAATCATAACGAGGCGGAGATTGCGGGATACCGTGACGCACTGAACGCCATCCACACCGGACACGAATATATTGATTTCCGCGAGAGCGATATTCTCCATCTGCACGAAATGATGATGTCGATTGCGGGATATGAGTTTGGCGGAAAATATAAGACAGATGATAACGTCATTTTAGAGGTCGATACCGACGGCAACCGTCGCGTACGCTTCCGTCCCACGCCGGCGCGTGAGGTCAAGCAAACTATGGAACAGCTTGAGCTTGCTTATCTTGATGCGAGAAATGATGCAAACATCAATCAGCTTTTGCTGATCCCTTGCGTGATACTCGATTTCCTTTGCATACACCCCTTCCGTGACGGAAACGGTAGATTGTCGCGTCTGCTCTCACTCCTATTGCTTTATAAAAACGGCTTTGATGCGGGCAAATATGTTTCCTTCGAGGAACAGATCAACAACTACAAGGGTTTCTATTACGAGGCATTGAAGCAATCCTCGGACGGATGGGATACGAACGAAAACGACTATTTCCCCTTCATCGAAAACTTCCTCTCTACGCTTTATATGTGCTATAAGGAGCTTGACAAGCGTTTTGCTATCGTCAACGGAAAGAAAATCACCAAGAAAAGCCGCGTGGAAGCAACCGTTCTCAATAGCTTGATACCCATCTCCAAGTCGGAGATCTGCAAGATTCTACCCGACGTAAGCCCCACCACCGTGGAAGCAGTCCTCGGTCAGATGGTGAAAAGCGGAAGTATCAAGAAAATCGGCGACGGAAGAAATTCGAGATATATGAAAAACAGTTAATATATTTGGAGGTATAATAATGAGACAAGATAACATAACTATATTTGGAAAAAATACGGATAAACTTGAAAAAGAATATATATCGTTTATGACAAAATTAGCAGATAAAGCAAAAGAAATACGACAGGACTTTGAAAAGCTTTCACCAGAAAACAAAGAAAGAATAAAAAATGATGTAACATATATTGCTATTTCGGAGATTATAGGACAAAAACGAAATTTATAAAATCAACTTTTATTATTTCAAAAAGAGTGATTAAAAACTATTGCAAAATTTCAAATTTTATGGTAAAATAATTGTGCGACACAGTTTAATATTTAGTTCGAGGTTTACGTTTGGTAAAAACGTAGGCTTTGCTTGTCATATCCTCGAACGATGTGAACTGTGTCGCAACAGAAGCGAAACTGCGTTTTTCGGTGCGTAGTTTCGACTACGCACTTTTTTATTATTTACGGAGGAACTTATTATGTTCGACAACATCGGCAACAAATTAAAAAACGTAGCTCAAGTATTTGCTTGGCTTGGTATTGGAGCATCAGCATTAATCGGTATAATTGTGATGGCTGCATACGAAGCTATTTTTCTTGGATTGATTATTATTACATTAGGCTGTTTGGGATCTTGGATTTCCTCACTTGGTTTGTATGGGTTCGGCCAATTGATTGAGAACACTGATAAGCTTGTTGCGCAACAAAAACAGCCTTCTGCTCCTAAAAAAACACAGCTTGATGATATTGAAGCTAATCTTCCCAAAATTTAAATGTGAGGTAGTTTAAATGACAGATAGATTTGAACGGTTGTTTTCTTTGCCAAACAATCTATATAAAAACGATGCTCCTATTGTAATATTGGCAGGAGTACTTCTCAAAGATCAGCAAACCGGTGCTATAATTACCCAGTTAAAAATTCAAAACTTATCATCAAAAGTTATTAAGGCGGTAAAAATTTCTCTTTCCGCTTATGATGTTTCAGGAAAGGCATTAACCGGCATAGAAGAATATCAATATTTGGATATGTCTATAGAATATGGAGGAATTTTTGGAACAAACAAAGCCATTGTTATGCCTAACCATAATTCACGCACATTTGCAATTGGTTCGATAATGGTGATTTTTTCTGATAACTCGTCATGGGAAGAAAACGGAGAAGCTTTTCATGCTTTGCCAACTTCACCACAACTTACTGAAAGCTTTAGTGACGAGTTGATTCATCAATATAAGAGGTTAACCACTAACAATGCATATTTCATTCCTCAAGAAAAAGAAAACATGTGGATATGCACTTGTGGAGGCATAAATAAAACCGATATTTGTTCTCAATGTAAATGCGACAAAAACACAGTGTTTTCTTCATGCAACAGCTCAATACTAACATCTGCAATGAACGCACACAATGAAAATTTGAAGGTGCAAAAAGAAAAAGAAGAACTGCAAAAGTCAAAAGACAAAAAGAAAAAAATTAAACTAGCTATTCTTTTTACATCTATCGTTTGTGTGATTGTTGCCTTTGTTATTGTAGTTAATACTATTATTATTCCATTGCAAAAGAAAAACGATTTTATTGCTACATACGGTCAAAAAGCATATGACTCTTTTGGAGTTGTAGAAAAAGGTGAATATATAACTTTTGGTAGGTATGAGCAAGATAATAATAGCTCTAACGGAAAAGAAGAAATTGAGTGGCTCGTGCTTGAAGTAAAAAACGGGAAAGCTCTTATTATCAGCAAATACGCTCTTGATTGTCAACAATATAATACCGAAGATACCAAAGCTATGTGGGAAACAAGTACACTTCGAAAATGGCTTAATAATGAATTTTTGAGTTCTGCTTTTACCAACAGTGAAAATAAAACTATTATTACCACCACGGTTACCGCTGACAACAATCCAGATCATTATACATATGCAGGAAACGATACATTCGATAAAGTCTTTTTATTGAGCATTACCGAGGCAAACAAATATTTTGCTGACAATGAAGATAGATGTTGCGATTATACCAAGTATGGTGAAGCGCAGAGAAAGGCCAAAGACTACGATTCTGATATAGTTGTGTGCAATTGGTGGTTACGCTCTCCTGGAGAAAGTCAGTATAAAGCAACTCTTGTGCGCCCCGCTGGAGATATCCCCGATTTTGGATATTCTGTAAACGAAACATATTCTGGTGTTCGTCCAGCATTGTGGATTGACTTTACATCATAAGTTTCACACAATTAATTAAAAAATAATGTTCAAAGCAGAGCCGTCGTTTTTTTGACGGCTCTACCTAATAAAAATGGTGAAAATGTAACACAATCTTGCAATTAAAATTTTGGAAAAAACAACGTAGTCGTTGCAATTTCGCCAATACTAAGGCTATAAAACGTCTATAAGATTGGTGGTATTATGAATCTTTTAGAAAAAATTGATAAAGAATTAAAAAAATGTGGGTTAGAACCCATTTCTGATGTTATTAACAGCAAGAAAAAATGTTTTGAGTATATCAACAAGCTCTTAACAAAGGTTGGAAATAACGTAACAATCCCCGAACAAATTGAAGTGGATAAGTACGATTTCCGTATTAAACATGTCCTATTATCTTTTGGGCTCGGTTTTATACTCGCTGATTTTAATGACATAAAGGAAAAAATCAATACTCAATATTGCATACAACATATTACTGATACATTTGTCTATACATGGTTGACACTTTGCCTCTATCACGATTACGGATATTTTATTAAATCGTTTTATACGGATATAGACGAATTTAGCGATATAAAACTGACTCATCGAATTTTTGACTATGATTATTCTCAGAGCCGATACACATATAATTTGTATGAGGAATATTATAACAAAAAATATCAGTGCCAATTAAAAAAGGAAAATCATAAATCTTGGGATGGAGAAGAAGTAGGCGATCACGGAATATTGGGTGGATACATATTATTCGATAAATTATATGAAAATCCTATACCCGTTGAGCTACTCGAAAAGCAGACAAAAATTCCGTTCTACCAGGATGTTTGCTATCGCATAATGGAACACAACATTTGGAAACAAAGTGAGAAATACGATGAAAAGCATGCCTTTTATGCAATCAGTAATGAGAATTTCAAAATTATAGATGCTTTTGAACCTTTGCTATATATATTGTCGTTAGTAGACACTATCGAAATGACAAAAAAGTTTTGTAAGGATCCCGAAAAACAATCATCGCGAGCCGTGCTTCCCGCAATAATAAGTTCGCAGTTTGATGTGGACGTATCCAAATCCAAAATTGTTATAAATTATTCCAGGGTTGAAGATTACGTCAAGCGAAACAGGTATAAGCAGGCTGATATAGAATCTTGGATAAACAATATAACAGGTTTAGTAGATTGGGTTGAATTAACGGCTCAAAACGATGAGCAATTGAAACAAATTGTAATTGGCATAGCAGCATAAATAAAAACTAAGCAGATTACTTACAATGATTATTAGGAAACCGCTATCAACGTGTGATTGACACGCCGCGATAGCGGCTTTTTCTTTTGCTTTCACCGAGGCTAAAAATTTTTTTGAGATATTTTCAAAAACTTGACGAGATTTTGCTTAAATTTTCCCACTGTATTATTGAAAGCACTTGAAAAGCTCTTTTGAGATATCCGTGACGTCCGGATAAAAATTTTCAACTTTTTTGAAAAAAGGTATAAAAATCGAGAATTTCAAGTGTGATTACAGTTGAAAGGCACGAAAAACGCTCAAAAAGCCTCTTGCTAGTGAACAAAATAAAAATTTGCTCAATTTCTTGCAGAAAACGGAACACATTGTACTGTTTATATAGTGAAGGGCAATAAAATAGCTTTTTGAGTCTTTCAATCGTCCAAGCAAGCGAATATTCAAAAGCGGTGTAATCCCTATGCAACTGAAGCTACCATTTGTGTAAGGCAAAAATATTTTTTAATTGTTTGCAGAAAATGGGCACTATGCTACGTGTTTCATAGGTAGAGAGGCAAATGAAAGAACGTTTTTCATCCCCGCTCCAAGCAGCCGAAGCGAGTTATTTGCAGGGTGATAAAATTTTTATGAAAACCTTGCAAAAAATTGACACCAAGCTTCGTCTTTTGTGGGCAGAGAGGAATGAAAGCACATTTCATAAGCCTTTCACAAGCCCGCGCAACCGAATATTCGAAAGCTCGGCACCACAGGATGAACGAAGCGCGCCGTTCATCCGAGTACATAGAAAGGAGGACAAAGTATGTTGAACATTAGAGATCTTAGAATCGATCCCACATCTCTCGGGGAGAAGATGCTTCTCGTGGAGATTATCCCTTCTTATGAATACAAGGAGGGGGCAAAAACCAACAACATCAGCGGCTACCGTTACGTCGTCGCCCTTCCCAAGCACAATCTTGAGAAGATCAGCGTTAAAATCGACGGTGCGCAGTTGATGGACAAGCCCGAAGGTTTTGTCGAGGTTGAGTTTGAGAATCTTGAGGTTCTTGCGTATGAGATGAGAGGTAACGTTCAGATCAGCGCAAAGGCAACAGGTATCAGCTTGGCGTAAGATAAACTTTTAGGCTCGCGGTGTCTGCGCGCTGACGGGGAGATCAAAATTTTCCCTAAAAGAAAATTTCTCCCCAGCGGCAGCGCAGCGCCGCCCTACCATAAGAGGTTAGTATTACCTCTTATGGTAGCACATGTAGCAGTAGCAATTAAAATTTGATAAGGAGGTAACTATTATGGCTACAAACACACAATCACGTAAATGGATGCTCACCATCAACAATCCGCAAACCTGCGAGCTTGATCATGAACGCATCCGTGAGATTTTAAGTCTGTTTTCCCCGGATTATTTTTGTATGGCAGATGAAATTGCCACAACGGGAACCTACCATACACATATATTCCTGTATTCCGCATCCCCAATTCGCTTTAACACCGTTAAAAACCGTTTTCCCACAGCGCATATTGAGAAAGCTCTTGGTACAGCGCAGGAAAACAAGGATTACATACAGAAAAGCGGAAAGTGGGAGGAAACCGAGAAAGCAGAAACCTCGGTAGAAGGTACTTTTTACGAATTTGGAGTGATGCCAAGTGAGTCTGAGGAGCGAGATCCGAAGATGCACAAGCTGCTCCAAAAGGTAAAGGATGGGATGACCACTACCGAAATTATTGAAGAAACCCCATCATTTGCGTTCAAGTCAAGGGACATTGACACACTTCGCGAGAAGCTTTTGTATGAGCGATACCGTTCCGAGAACCGAGAAGTTAATGTAACGTATCTGTTCGGCGCATCTGGAACGGGCAAGACAAGCGGCATCTATCAAAAGCATCCTGCAATCGACATCTGCCGTATCACCGATTACGGAGGCAGAAACGGAATCCGCTTCGATTCCTATCACGGACACGACGTGCTGGTATTGGAGGAATTTAACTCGCAGATTCCCATTGAAACACTACTGAACATTCTTGATCAATATCCGCTGATACTCCCTGCGAGGTACAATGACAAAGTGGCGTGCTTTACGCACGTATACATTACGTCCAATCTCTCGCTGGGTGAACAGTATCGTGCAGAGCAAGAATCCCGTCCCGAAACCTGGAACGCACTTTTAAGACGCATTGACAAGGTTTACGCCTACCACGCCGACGGTACGGTGGATGAGGTCGATTTCAAGTAAGGGGGGTAAGAATATGAGAAACGAGGACAAGGAACGGCTGAATCGGCAATTGCAAAAGAAATATTTTTTTCACCGTTTGAGAAACGGATGCAGGGCGGTATGGAAGAATACCGTACATAAAATCATCCTGATCACCTTTTATCCCACTGCCATACTCATTTGGTATTTATTCAAAAGCAATCTCGATCTGGAGGATATTCCTCTGATTTCTCCCGTTCTTTTTGTCCTCGTGGATCTGATGCTCCCGGCACTACTCATCGGCGGCACATTCTTCATACTCATTCTGTTTGGGACACCCTATGGGTTCAACAAAACCTCAAACGAGTTTCAGCGAATCGGTATGACGAACTCTGCCGGTGAGGTGCCGATGCTTCTGACACGGATGCAGGACAAAAGGCACAGCAACGTGGAGATATTAGAGTTTGATGCGGTTGGCATACCCTTGACAAAGTGGGAGAAAGACCGGGGATATATCGAGGCTGCATTAAACGTCAATATCGTTAAGATAATTGAAGGCAGAAACAAGCGTAGGATTTTGCTCCACGTTGTTCCCGCAGATTCAGGATTACCCGATTTCATCGAATGGAACGATTCTTATTTGACCGATGCCGACTCCACACTTATTCTTGGAAAAAGCCAACTCGGTTTGGAGAGTGTGGATCTGTCCAAGATTCCCCACATCCTGCTCGGCGGCTCAACCGGAAGCGGAAAAAGCATACTGCTAAAAGTTCTGTTAGTGCAATCCTTAAAGAAAAATGCGATTGTCAGCATAGCCGATTTCAAGGGCGGTGTGGATTTTCCAAGAGTGTGGCACGACAAGTGCAAAATGTGCTTTGACGAGGACACATTGCTCACCCTTCTCACAGAGCTGACCGACGAATTAGAACGCCGAAAAACGCTACTCAGGGACACAGAGTGCGCTAACATAGGAGATTATAATAGGCGTAGTGCAGTCCCTCTGCAACGCCACATTTTCGCCTGTGACGAGGTGGCCGAGGTGCTTGACAAAACCGGTTTGACGAAGGAACAAAAAGAAAGAATCGGTCTGCTAGAAAACCGACTCTCGATGATTGCCCGTCAAGGACGAGCTTTTGGAATCCACCTCATACTCGCCACACAACGCCCCGATGCCAACATCCTCTCGGGACAGATCCGCAACAACATCGACTGCCGTGTATGCGGCAGAGCCGACACCATACTATCCCAAATCATACTGGATAACACCACCGCAGCCGAGCAAATACCAAAGGACAAGGCAGGCAGATTCATTCTCCACGACGGTACGGTGTTTCAAGGATTTTGGGTTGATGAAACGAAAATTTAACATAACGGACAAGACGTTCGGAATATTTTTTAGAAAGGTGTGATCTTATGGCACACGCAATCAACATCAAAATTTATCGCAAAAGGAAGGTGGTCGCCTATGACGACCTATCGCACAGAAACACGGGAGATCCTTGTACTCGGTCAAAAGCTTACCGTCGTGGGTATGACACCAGAGCACCGAGCCGATGAGCGAGGAGCTATCAAACGACAGATAGAATCGACGCTTTATGAGATTTTCCGCAAATATGTGTCAAATAGGACTTGAAAAATAGGGGCTACTGACGTATAATTATAGATGTCAGTAGCTCCGCTTCTTTTTGCGAGGAAGGGAGTTTTAGTGAGTCTTTACGACGCAATTTATACAAGGCAATCGGTTGACAGGATAGACAGTATATCCGTGGAAAGCCAGGTTGAATTTTGCAAAAAGGAAGTGATTGGACAACAAATTAAGGTCTACACGGACAAGGGATACAGCGGAAAAAACATTGACCGCCCCGCATTCTCGGAAATGCTTCGGGATATACGTACAGGCAAAATACGGCGAGTGATCGTATATAGACTCGACCGTATCAGCCGTTCGGTTTTGGATTTTGCCAATGTGATTGACATTTTCCAAAAGCATCACGTGGAGTTCGTCAGTACGATGGAAAAGTTTGATACGGGAACTCCCATCGGTAAGGCGATGCTGATGATTGTTATGATCTTTGCTCAATTGGAGCGCGAGACTATTCAGCAGCGTGTCATTGACGCATACGCTTCACGAAGCAAGCGAGGCTTTTATATGGGCGGACGAGTACCGTTCGGGTTTACGCTCAAGGACACCGTAATTGACGGCATACGAACCAAAATGTACGAGCCAATCGAACACGAAGCAAAAGTGGTACGGTTGATCTATTCCATGTATTCCGAGCCGCAAACGTCCTTCGGTGATGTGATACGGCAACTGGAACTGATGGGTATCACCAAGCGTGACGGAAATCTTTTCAACAGAAGCCGTTTGCGCGATCTCGTTATCAATCCCGTGTATGTCCGCGCGGACTATCGCTTATATGATTTTTTCAAGGCACAAGGCACGAATATCGCCAATATCCCCGAGGATTTCATCGGCACAAACGGTGCTTATCTTTATTCGGGAACAGATACCAAACGAAAAACGGTTTCTCTCGAAGGGCACACACTTGTGCTAGCTCCCCACGAGGGGCTTGTAGATTCGGACGTGTGGATCAAATGCCGTTCTAAATGCTTGAACAACAAGAGCGTGGCAAAGCCGGTTAAAGCGAAAGCAACGTGGCTTGCGGGAAAAATCAAGTGCGCTCATTGTGGTTATGCGCTGACCGCCAAGATCTACCGTTGCAAAACCAAATCCGATAACCGCTATTATCTCTGCACCAATAAATACCACGCGGGCGGATGCCATTTCGGTTCGTTAGATGCCGACGTGGTGGATGCGGTGATATTTGAGGAAATGCAGAAAAAACTATCGGAGTTTGCCACTTTATCGGCACAACAAAATGAGGGCTACAATCTCCAAGTTATCAAACTGAAAACGAGAATCGAGGAGATCGACAAAGAAATTGCGGCCCTACTTGACAAGGTTGTTTCTGCAAATGCCACGGTGATGGAATACATAAACAATCGCGTGTCCGACCTTGATGCCGAAAAGAAAAAGCTGTACGCGGAGATCGCACAACTTGATGATCGTGATACCGACCGAGTGGGCGAGATCACCGATTATATGGATCATTGGAAAGAACTAACCGTAAGCGATAAAATTACGGTTGTGGACTGTCTGATCGAGCGCATCGATGCCTCAAAGGACAGTCTGAACATCAAATGGAAAATTTAAAATAATGGATATCGCAAAATCCATTCTCCTTTGATTGTTTCGCCGATGCCATTCGCATAGCGCAGGATAATCTTGACAGTAAAAATTTCTACGCATGCAACCCGTCTTTCGATAAAAATTGCCCTAATAATAAAGGGTGCAGATAAAAAACAAAATAGCTGTCGCAATTGCGACAGCTATTTTGTTTTAAAGCATTGATATAACACCGATTAACGAAGAAATAACAGCACAAATTTCTCCAATTACACTAATAATAAGGCCTGTGCTCTTTCCTGTTTCTTTTTTCTCTTTTACACCGATTACAATACCAATTATTGATACCACATGACCAATAAGAGCGAATAACCAAGCAAAAACAATACCGATTATTCCAAAAATCATAGCAATCGATACCTTTTTATTGCCTCCCTCACTATCCTGCGGAGCAGCAGGTGTTTCATTCGTGGGTTTAGGTGTAGGTGTCTGCGTAACAGTATCTTGAGGTTCTAGTTCTTTAATTATATCCTTAATGAACTGATCATCGTGCTTGGCTGCAATCTGTCTCAACTCACTAATAAAAGTTGATTTAGTAGTGTTGATCAAGTTGATGCACCACTGTCTTGTACCCGTTGCCGCACCAAGTGAGCGAATTGCGCCACCAAGATCAAGACTCTGTCTTTGATAAACAAATGTCACGTTATACATCTTTTGAATATATTCGGCAATTTTTCTAAGTGATTCTTCCTTATTTTCCGTTGTTGTATCATAGTAATCGCTAATAACGGACATAGAACGGTTAAGAACTTGAAATTTCTGTTCACGCTTAAAGTAATCAGAATCGGTCATAGCAAGCATTGCTTTACCATAAGAGCTAAAGAATACCGCCTCAATGTTATCTGGGGAATTCTGTTCAACTAAGTTGTAATATTTCTCTACTTCTTCCCAGTCTTCTTTAACAAGAGCTCGATGAGCGTTTATAAGATGCTTTGCGATGATAGCAGAGTTATCAACTTTCACAGTACCTTGAACATCAACCGTACCTTCAATTTCAACCATCATTTTCTTTGCTTCTTCAACGGAATACTTTGTTCCGCAAGATTGACATATAAATGACCCCTCTTCCTTAATCATATCAGTGCTTCCGCACATTTCACACACTAATCTTTTCATTTCCTTTTCCTTTCGATATTTTTTACATTAAAATAAGGTTACAATAAGATTATAACACTAAAAATCGACATTGTCAACACCTATAGCTATAATTATAGTTATTTATATCTTCTTTTTTAGTCACTACTGTTGTATTCTATAGTTATAAATAATATTGAAAGGAGCAACTATGAATATCGATTACAAATTGATTGGCGAAAGAATAAAACAGGTGCGAAAAAGCAAAAATATGACGCAGGAAACTTTAGCAGAAAAATTAAACGTTTCTATCGGATACGTAAGTCAGGTTGAACGCGGAATTACAAAAATAAGTCTTGATCTTCTTGGCGCTATCTCCACAATTTTAGATTGCGACGTTGCCGCCTTGATTTCCGAAACCGCTATCCGTTCAAATGAATATATGACGACCGAAATAATTGAAGCCATACAATCCTTAGACGATAAAAAAAGAAGATATATTTTAGAAATAATAAAACTCACTAATGAAAAATTATAAAAAGCTTCGGCAGAACAATTCTGCCGAAGCTTTTTATCTATCTGATACACAGTCTACCTCCGCTTTTCCCTCGAGATAGACCGCATTTATTCCGTCTTTTATTACGTCTATTATGACTTTCAGATCCCCGCCGCGATTTTTTACCGTCAGCGCCTTTTCCTTTAACTCACCTTTACTCCAAAGTATCACCGCAACCGCACAGCTACCCGTTCCGCAAGCAAGCGTAAAATCCTCTACTCCCCTTTCGTAGGTCAGTATCTTTACTGTATTTTCTTCAACCTTTGAATAAAAATTAATATTTGCGTTAAGCTCCTGTCTTAACGCTCTCGCTCTCTCAAAAAGCTTGTCCGACATATCAAAATCAAGTCCGTCGATCTCTATTGCCGCATGCGGAACACCCACCGTAGCACGGTCGACATTATCTTTTTGTGCAAGACTTATATCCTTTGGCGCACCGATCTTTATTCGGTAAACGTCCTCGCTTATTCTTTCACCCTCAACGATACCCGCATCGGTTTCAACCATCATTTTTTCTTTTGCTATCCCGTTATCGTAAGCAAAACGGCATATACATCTTGCGCCGTTTCCGCACATTTCGGCTCTTGAACCGTCCCCATTATAAAAATGCAACTTAAAATCGGCCATCTGCGACCTATCAAGAGCCATAAACCCGTCACAGCTTCTCTTTTTGCAAAGATCTTTTGCCATTTCGCTCATATCAATTTTCATATCCCGTGCGTCAACGACCGCAAAATCGTTTCCCGCTCCGTTCATATACCATATTCTCATTCCGTCACCCCATATTTTTACTGTATTAATTATACTCCAACGCAGACTCAAATGCAATATATATTGACAAATAAATCCATTTGTGGTATAATTATTGTAATTTTAAACGAATAGAGGTAAATTATGACAGGTGAACAAATAATGCATCTTGTCGCTATGGCTGTCTATATGGCGATAGTAATTGCTATCGGTATAATTTTTGCCAAGCGAGCAAACAAAAGTTCCGACGATTATTTTCTCGGCGGACGTTCTCTCGGTCCTTGGGTGACCGCATTTTCCGCCTCGGCATCCGATATGTCGGGTTGGCTCTTAATGGGACTTCCCGGTCTTGCCTATTGGTGCGGACTTGCCGATGCTGCGTGGACCGCTATCGGTCTTGCTCTCGGTACTTATCTTAACTGGCTTATCGTTTCAAAGCGTCTTCGCCGCTACAGCGTACGCGCTAACAACTCGATAACCCTTCCCGATTTCTTCTCTAACAGATTCAGAGAAAAGAAAAAAACTATTATGACGATCTCGGCTCTCTTCATTCTCATTTTCTTTACCGTTTATGCGGCGAGCTGCTTCGTTACCTGCGGAAAGCTTTTCTCAACGCTCTTCAATCTTCCATACATTCCGATGATGATACTCGGCGCAGTATTCGTTTTAGCTTACACGATACTTGGCGGATTCTTAGCTGAAAGCGCTTCTGACTTTATGCAGGCAATCGTTATGATAGTAGCTCTTATCACAGTAGTTATTATCGGAACCGTATCTGCAGGTGGTCTTGGCGCAGTTATCGACAACGCAAAGAACATTCCCGGTTTCTTTGATTTCTTCAATCTTGCATCTCCCACAGTTGATGCTACAAAAACTCAGCTTGTTGAATCGGGCGCGCCCGTATTCGGTCAGGCAACTCCATACGGTTTCCTTTCGATCTGCTCGATGCTCGCTTGGGGACTCGGTTACTTCGGTATGCCTCAGGTCCTTCTCCGCTTTATGGCTATCAGAAAAGAAAAAGAGCTTAAAGCTTCAAGAAGGATCGCTATCATTTGGATAGTTGTTTCTCTTGTAGTTGCGGTATTTATAGGAATTATGGGACGTGCGCTTTATCCCACGACTCACCTCACAGCTTCCGACTCGGAAAACATCTTTATAACAATAACAACAGGAGTATTCAACAGCGGAGCGCTTCCGCTTCTTGCAGGACTTATTATGGCAGGTATTCTTGCCGCGACGATAAGCTCCTCCGACTCCTATCTTCTCATCGCAGCTTCGGCATTTGCTAAGAACATCTTTAAGGGTGTTATCAACAAAAAAGCAAGTGATAAATCGGTTATGTGGGCAACGAGAATCACCCTCGGCTTAATAGCAGTTATCGCTATCTTGCTTGCACTCGATGAAAACAGTGTTATCTTCAAGCTCGTTTCCTTTGCTTGGGCAGGCTTTGGCGCGACATTCGGACCGCTTATGCTCTTCTCACTCTTCTGGAAGCGTACCACAAAAGCAGGCGCTATCGCAGGTATGCTCAGCGGCGGCATTATGGTATTCGTTTGGAAGCTTCTTATCAATCCTCTTGGAAAAGAATTCGGTATTCAAGCTCTCACGATCTACGAGCTTCTCCCCGCGTTCATTATCTCCTGCATCTTCATAGTGGTAGTTTCACTCGCTACAAAGAAGCCTTCTGCAGAGATAGAAGCAGACTTCGATGCTGTTAAGTCAGGTGAGACCGACCCTGTTGAAAATAATTAATAGTTAAATGTTATATGAGGGGGAGGAAAACTTCTTAAAAGAAGCTTTTCCTCCCCCTCCCCCCCCACCTTTCAAGAACTTTATAACTAAAATATTTTAATTTTATATAAAAATACGCTCGACCTTCATTTTCGCATTGGTCGAGCGTATTTTATTATTAACTAATAAAATCCAAGTTGTAAAATTCTTTGAAAGGGGTGCGGGGGAGAAAGCTTTCTTTTAAGAAAGTTTCTCCCCCGCATATATATCATACATAACTATTATCTTCTCTTTACAACGTCATCTATCTTTTTAACGATACAGCCTTCGGGGAAAACTCCGCGAAGTGCGTTAAGTGGATAAACAGAGGTATTTTTTCCGATAACGGTACCTGGATTAAGAACGCATCCGCAACCGATATCGGCGTGATCTCCGAGTATTCCGCCTATCTTACGAAGTCCGGTCTCATACTCAACGTCACCGTGAATAACTATATTCTTTCCGTCGGATTTAAGATTTGAACAGATAGATCCCGCACCCATATGAGCATAGTTTCCAAGCACCGAATCACCAACGTAATTATAGTGAGGAACCTGAACGGTATTAAGAAGCACACAATTTTTAAGCTCACTCGAATTACCGATAACGCACTTTTCACCCGTGATAACACTTCCGCGAATATATGCTCCAGGTCTTATCTCTGTTCCTGCCCCAATAACCGTAGGTCCTTCAATAGTTGCGGTAGGAGCAATTTTTACGCCCTCACCTATAAGAACGCCCTCTTTAAGAAGAGTATATCCTTCCATACCGTTTTCGATGATCGAAAGTATGTGCGCTTTTATCTTTGGCAATATCTCCCAAGGATATTCCGCATTATCGAAAAGATCCTTAAGATATGGAGTCTGGCAGTCAAAAAGGTCTGCCGTCTTTACTTTTTTCTCGAACTCTGACATATTAAGCACCGTATCCTCTCTCAAGAATTACGTTTACGATCTTATTTGCGTATTCTTCACAAAGCTCTTCGCTTACAGCTTCGATCATAACTCTTATCTTAGGCTCAGTTCCGCTCTTACGGAGAAGAGCTCTGCCCTCACCGCCTATAAGCTCCTCAACCTCAGCAAATACAGCCTTCACCGCTTCATCGTTGAATACAGCATCCTTATCGGTAACCTTTACATTCTTAACAAGCTGAGGATAAAGAGTAAGTCCTTCGGTAAGCGCACCGAGCGAAGACTTTGTATCGCATACTTCTTCAGCAAGCATTATAGCTGTAAGAAGTCCGTCGCCTGTGGTCGCATATTTCTTAATGATAATATGTCCCGACTGCTCTCCGCCAAGAGAATAGTTATTAGCCTGCATACACTCGTAAACAAATCTGTCACCAACGGTAGTCTGTTCGGTCTTTATGCCAAGCTTATCAAGCGATTTAAAGAAACCGCTGTTAGACATTATTGTGGGAACTACTGTATTTTTGTTAAGCATACCTCTGTTCTTAAGACGCTTTGCGAGAATATACATAATTGCATCACCGTCAACTATATTTCCGTTTTCATCAACAGCAAGACATCTGTCTGCATCACCGTCAAAGGCAAATCCCATATCAAGATGCTTCTCACGAACCAAAGCCGCAAGCTTATCAACGTGCATCGAGCCGCATCCTTCGTTAATATTCATTCCGTTAGGCTCATCACCCACAACCACGAGCTGTGCTCCGAGAGCGCCAAAAACAGATTTTGCTATCATCCAGGATGCACCGTTTGCACAGTCAAGTCCTATTTTGAGATTTTTATAAGAATTTGAAGCAAGAGAAATAAGATATGCAACGTAACGGTTTCTGCCCGAAACGTAGTCTATTATAGCGCCCACCTTATCACCTGAAGCCAAAGGAAGATCGTCGCCCTCTATACCGAGCAGATCAAACTCTCCGTCGATATAAGCCTCGATAAGAGCAGTCGTAGCATCGTCGAGCTTTTCACCGTGACGGTTTATTACCTTTATTCCGTTATCGTAAAAAGGATTGTGTGAAGCGGTTATCATAATTCCGCAGTCAAACTCATCTCTTGACGTAACGTAAGAAACGCTCGGTGTTGTGGTAACGTGAAGCATATAAGCATCCGCTCCCGATGCGGTTATTCCCGCAACTATAGAATATTCAAGCATATAGCTTGAACGGCGTGTATCCTTACCGATAACTATTTTAGGACGGTAAGAAGGCTTCGTGCAGCCCGAAAGAGCCGAACCGTAGTACCATCCCAAAAATCTTCCAACTTTATACGCCTGAACAGATGTAAGATTTACATTAGCTTCGCCTCGGAATCCGTCGGTTCCGAAGTACTTGTTTTTAAGGGTAATATCCATATAACCTCCAAAAAATCATATTTCTAATTTATTCTAAGTATATTATACGCAAATATTTTCCAAAAAACAGCCAAATATCAAAAGTTCAACTGTTTTTTCATAATCTTATTTACAGTTTCAGACAACGGATAAACAAAGCATCCAAACACAAGATTTCCAACACCGTGAAGAACATCAAAAGGAATTCCTTTTATCAACCACAGAACAACTTCTTTCAAATCAAGATCATAAGCAAGAGCTTCTACAGGAACGTAAAGAACTCCGTACAAAAATCCGTGCAATCCGCATATTACCGAAAAGACCGCGATCGCGGCGGCGCGCGGCATTTTTTTAGGTAACAGCATCGTTATCGCCCAAAGCACCGTCCATATATAAAGATACGGTATCCACCATATATCAAAGCCCGCATAAAGCCCCGTCAAAAAAACGAATATGTAGATAGGAATAAGTGCCTTAACGCGAAAAACCACCGTATAGATCATTACCAGCATTCCGACTATATGTATGTTAGGCAACGCCTCCATAAGAAGCTTCGAGCAAAACATTATCGCTCCAAGCATCGGAAAGACCGCAATTTCAAAAATTCGGCGGCGTCTTTTTTGCACGGAAGTTAAAGTAGTTTCAACTTCCATTTTACTCATCAGCTTTCAAGCACAAGTTCGTAATGCTCTCCGTCAGCGAATTCAGCCGCGCTTACGCCGACCATCATCATTTCGCCGTTTTTATAGAAGCCCCAGTATGTTTTATCAACGTCATAATCGGCAAGAATACCGTTTACTTTTTTAATGTAAATACCGAATGCTCCCTGATCGCCCTCTATGAGCTTATGCTCCAAAAGTGCGTCACCAAGATATTTCTCGTCGCTGTGAATGGTAAAGCTGATTTCGTTTTCAGCCGCTTTTACCGTTACGGTAACTGTTTTTGAGCCTTTTCCAAACTCGGTATCGTTAAGATAGACTGCATCGGCCCACTTACCCTCGGCAGAAACTTTATTTGTGTTGCAGGCGGTAAGGATCATCATTACCGTGATAAAACACAAACAAATCGCCAATAATCTTTTTGTTTGAATCTTCATTTTTCTTTTTTATATCCTTTCTTTTTATAAAGGACAACGCAAAATAACTCTCCAAATGCCCAAGAGCCTTCCACGAACCGCAGAACGATAAGCATTCCGACTTAATGCGCCGCCGCGCAAATTACGGTAATGGCTGTTGCCGCGGATTCACACCGCGATTTCCTCATCCCCGAGCGATATATCGCCCGACTGCCGAAGCATACTTCGGCGAACTGCGTCTGTCTTTTTAAACACACATCATAATTATATCACATCTTTTTACAAAAATCAATATATTATTTCATTTAAGATATATGGCAAAATAGACAAAATACACGCTTTTCAACTGTTGACAATATCGGTATTTTATGGTATAATTTCATAACAAAAACCACAAAATCCAAATGCATTTATTTCAAATCACTCTAATATTGAAAAGGAGATTTTTATGGTAATAGGCACAACTAAAGAATTAAAGAATCACGAATACAGAGTAGGTCTTACACCCGATACGGTCTTAGCTTTCACATCAGCAGGTCATACCGTCTACGTTGAAAGCGGTGCAGGAATCGGCGCGGGCTTTGAAGATGCCGAATATGCGGCTTCGGGCGCAAAAATACTTCCTTGCGCAAAGGACGTTTTTGATATCTGCGATATGATAATAAAAGTAAAAGAGCCCGAAGAGTGTGAATACGAGCTCCTCCGCGAAGGACAGATACTTTATACCTATCTCCACCTCGCTCCAAACCCATCACTCGCAAAAGCTCTTATCGAGAAAAATGTCAAGGCAGTTGCCTACGAAACGATAACCGACGAAAAAGGAAACCTTCCCTGCCTTCGTCCTATGAGCCAGATAGCGGGACGTCTTTCAATTCAGGAAGGTGCAAAATATATAGAAAGCAGCTATGGCGGACGAGGTATCCTTCTTGGAGGTGTTCCAGGAGTTGAACGCGGAAAAATAGTTATCATAGGCGGCGGTATCGCAGGAACCTATGCGGCAAAAGCGGCTGTGGGAATAGACGCTCAGGTAACTCTTTTGGATATAGATCCAAACCGACTCGCTTATCTCGAAGATATATTCGGTGCATCGGTAACAACTCTTTACAGTACCGAAGCAAATATCATAAAAAGCCTTCGTGAAGCAGACCTTGTTATAGGCTCTGTACTTGTACCCGGCGGCTCTACACCTAAGCTTGTTCGTCGCGAACATCTGAAGCTTATGAAAAAAGGCGCTGTTATCGTCGATATTGCTATCGACCAGGGCGGTTGCTGTGAATCCTCACACGTAACCACACACGACGATCCCGTATTTATCGAAGAAGGAGTCGTTCACTACTGCGTAGGAAATATGCCCGGCGCTGTTCCCTACACCTCAACCGTTGCTTTGGCAAGCGCAACATTTCGATACGGAAAGCTTATCGCAGATCTGGGACTTGAAGCTGCGGCAAAGGCAAACTCGGGAGTTGCAAGCGGAGTAAATATCTATTGCGGAAAATGTACCAACAAAAACGTCGCAAACAGTCTTGGACTCGAATTTACCGATCTATCTGCCATTATTTGATAATATAATAAATATTTTTAAAATATTTTTAAAAAAATCAAACGAAATTGCTTGCTTTTGTGTATATATATTGCGAGTGTAATATCGCATTTATAATTCACAGACAACAATCAGGCTTATAAATCAGGTAAAATTCGATAATCTGACACGACTATAATGCAAAACGCTCGACACTTTAAGAAATTTAAAGGTTGAGCGTTTTTATTTTTTTGGGTTACCGATCAAGAAAAGAGGACAAACAATGGCATTTCAAACTGTATTCAAGCGGTATGAGATAAAATATATGCTGACGCTTGAGCAAAAAGAAAAGCTGCTTTATGTAATGAATGACTATATGTCACTCGACAAGTACGGAAGATCTTCTATCCGAAACATATATTTTGATACAGACAGCTACCGATTGATACGCCGATCGATAGACAAGCCCGCCTACAAAGAAAAGCTGAGGATCAGAAGCTACGGAAAGGCATCAAATAACAGTCGGGTGTTCGTCGAGCTTAAGAAAAAATACAACGGTGTTGTTTACAAGCGAAGACTGGATCTTCCTTACGACGAGGCATTCGCTTGGGCAACAGGAAAAGAGCCCTGCCCCGTAGATACACAGATATCGCGCGAGATAGATTACTTTCTGAAATATTACGAAACTCTGCAGCCGACAGCTTTTCTATCTTACGAGCGTGAAGCCTACTATGAAAAAAACGGCGGCTCATTCCGAGTCACCTTTGATGATAATATACGCTTCAGGACCGATAATCTTTCACTTATCTCAGACGTTTACGGAGAATCCTTACTTGAAGACGGTAAGGTACTTATGGAACTGAAATGCGCAGGCGGTATTCCGCTCTGGCTCGTCAAGGTCCTTTCGGAAGAAAAGATATATAAAACTTCATTTTCAAAATACGGCACGGGATACAGACAGTTTATCCTGCCTAACTTAAATCAACCCACATTCGATATTCAGGAGAAAAAATATGCAAGCCTTACTTAACGATCTCAAATCATTACTCACACTAAACCTCAAAGATCTTTCAAGCTTTCTGCTTTGTATCGTCTGCGCTCTTATAGCGGGACTTATAATGGCATTCGGCTATACCGTAAAAAACAGATACACAAAAAGCTTCGTTCTCACTATAGCACTTCTTCCCGCAATAGTTTGCGTGATAATAATGGTAGTAAACGGAAACATAGGCGCGGGAATCGCGGTTATGGGAGCTTTCAGCCTCGTTCGTTTCCGTTCAGCACCGGGTACAGCAAAAGAGATAATTATGATATTCTCGGCTATGGGCGCAGGACTTCTCGCAGGAATGGGCTCTCTCCCGATAGCCATCATATTTACGGTAATCCTCACGGGAATTTTTATTCTTTACAACTGCATCACGTTCGGTAAAGGAAGCTGTGAAAAATTCAAAGTACTTACGGTAACTATCCCCGAGGATCTTGATTATGCCGAAATATTTGACGATATATTTACCGAATATACCGCTTCACACGAGCTTATAAAGGTAAAAACAACAAATATGGGCAGTATGTTCCGTCTTACATATAACATTTCTCTTAAAGATCCAAAAAAAGAAAAAGCTATGATAGATATGCTCAGAACAAGAAACGGTAATCTTGATATATCGATCTCGGTTCAGGATACGACTACCACTACTCTTTAATGAAAAGGAGAACAATTATGAACTTCAAAAAAACATTAGCGATCCTTCTTATACTTACCTGCCTTATGGCGATGCTTACAGGCTGCGGCTTTGTGGTTATTGACGATCCTGTTATAACCGACGAAAACGGTAATGAAATAATCTCTACCGACAAAAACGGAAACGAAATAAAGCAGACCAACAAAAACGACAGACCTATAGGAAACAACAATATACCCCAGCCTATCCCTAGTGACAAAGAGAACAATATAATCATAGAAGGCACAACGGTTGAGGGAGTTGGCGAAAGCCTTGACAAAACAGGCATCAATGACGGTAAATTTGAAGGTAACACCACAGATGCAGATTTTACCGTAACTTACGTTTCGGGAACTAAAAACGCATATAAATATGACGACACCTCAAAAACTCTTACCTTTACAACACTTTCCGCAGACTCGGTATACACAATAAGCGGAAAGCTTAACGGAAATATAATAATTGACGTTGGCGAAAGCTACAAGCTTGATCTTGAGCTTACAGACTTTGCTTTGCGTTCCTCAAAGACAAATCCTATCTTTGTAAATAGCGGAAATGAAGTAAAGCTCACCGCAAAGAAGGACACTAAAAACTACATTTACGATGAAAGAACTGCGGTAGACACTACTCAAACAGGTGTTTACGGCGGCTCGGTACACGCAATAGTCGACCTCGAAATATGCGGAAGAGGTGAACTTTTCGTTCAGTCAAAAAACAATAACGGAATTCAGACAACAAAAGACCTTCAGGTTAAAAATCTTTCTCTTGTAGTTGAATGTCAGGACAATGCCCTTAAGGGTAAAGACAGCGTTACCGTAGAAAACTGCTCCACTCTTCTCGTTGCTAAAGCGGGGGACGCAATAAAGACAGAAGCAACCGACATTTCCACATCTACAAGCAAACAGCGCGGTACTGTTTCGATCTTAGGCGGAACACATAATATTTTTGCCTCAAATGACGGTATAGACGCAGCTTACGATGTAATTATCGACAACGGTTCTTATATCGATGACTCAACTCAGAAAACTGTATCGGTAGCGACAAATATTAATATTTATACCGATAAATATTCCAACTATACCGAAGAAAACTCGAATTCGGGTTCAAGCTCGGGTTCTCAGAATTCGACAGCCGCTAAGACACTTTATATCTGCTATCCAAGTAAGGATTATAAATATTCGGTAAAGCTTTTGAACAATGACGCAACAAAGAGCGAATGGGTTAATCCCACCTATGACAAATCGGTTCAGGGCGGACGTACAACATATTACACATATAAATTCAACGCAAGCTCGGAATACACCAAAATGCAGGTATTCGTTTATTCGAGTTCGCAGACTCAACAGAATGAAACAAGCTATCAGTTAAAAACAGATGTCGTTTCGCTCAGAAGCGATTGCGACACCTACCGTTATTCAAGCAGTAGAAGAAACTGGGAGTGGAAAACATATGACTCTCTCTCTCAACAAGGCGGCGGTATGGGCGGTCCAGGCGGCGGTATGAACGCAGATAATTCCAACACTCTCGCATATTCCGCAAAAGGTATAAAAGCTTCCAACTCAATAACGGTAAATGCAGGTACAATAAACATAAAAGCGGTTGATGATGCAATACACGCAGATAACACGACCACACTTGAAAACGGAAAAACTCCCACGGGTAATCTTACGGTAAACGGCGGAGATATTACAGTAAGCTCAAACGATGACGGACTTCACGCAGACGGAGCATTGACCGTAACAAACGGTAATATTAAGGTGCTTACCGCCTATGAAGGAATTGAAGGTAACACAATAAAAGTCAGTGGCGGTAATATTTCGATAACTTCCAAGGATGACGGCTTCAACGCCTGCGCAACATCGGGAACGGGCATCACTATATCAGGCGGAACCGTTTATATATACGCAGGCGGTGACGGCGTGGATTCCAACAGCCGCGCATCCTACAGCGCAATAGTGTTCAGCGGCGGTAATACCGTGATAATTTCAACATCGGGCGGAAACTCGGCGATCGACAGTGACGGCGGATATAAATACACCGCAGGTAAGGTTCTTGCTATTATGCCAAGCGGCGGAATGTCGAGCGAATCTACACACTGTTCCAATTTCTCAAGCATAGGTAAAAAACAAAACGTTTCCCTTTCGGCAAATTCTTACGCAACTGTTAAAGTAAATAATTCCGCAGTTGTTTCGGTTAAGATGCCTAAACAGATATCCGCTATGGCGGTATATCTCGGTAGCAGCTCAGCATCTATTTCTTCCGCTACATCAAGTGCGGGGGATGCTGATTCCAATGGAGTTTACTGGGCTAATTGATTAAATAAAAAAATATATGCGGGGAAGAAACTTTCTTTTAAGAAAGCTTTCTTCCCCGCACCCTATCTTCAAAGAACCTTCAAAAAAGGGTTTACTGTATATTTTAAAAAAAGTACGCTTGACGGTTATCTTGCAATCGTCGAGCGTACTTTTTTATTAAATAAAACAAAACCCAAGTTGTAAAGTTTTTGAAGGATAGGGGTGTGGGGAAAGGAAAACTTTTTTCAAAAAGTTTCCTTTCCCCACAAAATCCAAAAAATATTCACAGATCATTCCCACTCTTCTTTTTCAACGGGATCGTCAAGCGCATATTTACGCATCATTCCACGCGCTTTAGCATCGGCAAGAGCGAGAACTGTAATTCCATCAGCGCCGTAATCGACACTTTCAACCGTTGCTACACGGTAAAGTGTATTCAAAGCACCGCCATCGGAATTCGGTATAAAATAGGTCACTCTCTTTTTTCCGTCGGTAACAAGAGCCTCGAGCTTAGAAATGAGAGAATCTATACCCTGCTCCGTCGCTGCGGAAATATAAACAAATCTATCATCCTCAACCGCTCTTCCCATCTCACGCAGCTCGGCAAAGCCACGGTCGCACTTATTAAAGACGTAAAGCTTTGGCTTATCGCCTGCCGAAAGCTCGGAAAGAAGATCTTCTGTTACCTTAAGCTGTTCACGGTAGCAAGGATCGGAAACGTCTATTATTATAAGCAAAATATCGGCAAGAGTTGCTTCCTCAAGAGTTGAATGAAAGGCACTTACAAGATGGTGCGGAAGCTTATTTATAAATCCTACCGTATCGGTAAGCAAAACAGACTCTCCGCACGGAAGTGTATATTTTCTCGTAGTAGGATCAAGAGTTGCAAAAAGCTTGTCCTCGGCAAGTATTCCCGCGTCGGTAAGCTTATTTAAAAGTGTAGATTTACCCGCATTGGTATATCCTACTATCGCAACCTCAACAACGTCACTTCTTTGACGTGCGGCACGCATCGTTTTTCGGTTTTTCGCCATTTCGGCTATCTGCTCTTCAAGAGCGTGTATTCGGCGGTGAAGATGACGGCGATCTGTCTCAAGCTGACTTTCACCCGGTCCTCTTGTACCTATTCCGCCGCCGAGTCGTGAAAGCTCTGCTCCGCGTCCCATAAGTCGTGGCGCGGTATATTTCAACTGTGCAAGCTCTACCTGAAGCTTTCCTTCTCCCGTAACGGCGTGCAAAGCAAATATATCGAGTATCAGCATAGAGCGGTCGATAACACGCACCTTGTCACCCATTATAGTTTCAAGATTTCTTATCTGCGACGGAGAAAGCTCACAGTCAAATACAACAAGCGAAACGTCATTTACCGAACAAAGATAAGCAAGCTCCGCCGCCTTTCCCGTTCCTATCATAGTTCTGGGATCGGGCGCTTCTTTATTTTGCGTAAGCTTGGCAACACACTCTCCGCCCGCTGTTTTTAAAAGGCCCTCAAGCTCATCAAGGCTGCGTTCCATAGCCTCCTGCGACTCACCCTTGCGCAAAAGACTTACTAATATCGCTCTATCGGGTATTATCTTTTCTTTTTCGTTCATAATATACCCCCTTTATCGTTATAAAAATTTAAGGCAGGAGCTACCGCTACCTGCCTTGAAAATATCGGATATCCGATTACTTACCAGCTCTTTCGAGTCTCTTCTTGAACTTGTCAAGACGTCCGCCGGCATCAACAAACTTCTGTTTACCGGTAAAGAAAGGATGGCACTTAGAGCAAATTTCAACTCTAATCTCGCCGCCCTTAGTGGACTTTGTGGTAACGGTCTCACCGCAAGCGCAACGGATCACGCACTCTTCATAATTAGGATGGATTCCTGATTTCATTTTTATCTACCTCGTTTCTATTATTCGATGTTCTTTGACATCGTTTCAAACGCAATAATTATATCATAACTAAAAACAAATTTCAAGACCTTTTGAAAAATTTTTCAAAAAAACTAAAAATGAGCCTATCTCGTTTCTATTTCGACCTTAAGCCTTGCTATTATCTTTTTTTCAAGTCTTGATATATATGACTGAGATATACCGAGTTTATCGGCGACCTCTTTTTGCGTAAGCTCGCGCTTTCCGTTGAGTCCATAGCGCAGCTCTATTATCTCTCTTTCTCTGTTTCCAAGCGCAAACACCGCCCGTCTTACACGCTGTCTTTCCTCGTTTTTTTCTATTTCAAAGGATATTCTGTCCTCATCGCTGCTGAGAATATCGGAAAGCAAAAGCTCATTTCCGTCCCAATCGGTATTAAGGGGCTCATCGAAAGACACCTCTGCCCGCTCGCCCGAATGCTTACGTATGTACATTAAAATTTCATTTTCTATACATCTTGAAGCATATGTAGCAAGCTTTATATTTTTACTTGGATTAAACGTGTTTATAGCCTTAATAAGTCCGATAGTACCTATCGATACAAGATCCTCTATGCCTATTCCCGTATTTTCAAAGCGTTTTGCTATATAAACGACCAATCTTAAATTATGTTCTACAAGAAGCTTTCTCGCGTTCTCGTCATACTCCATTCTGCATATCATCTCTGTTTCTTTTTCTTTAGAGAGTGGCGGTGGAAGTGTTTCAGCTCCGTTTATGTAATATATTCCTTCGTATTTCTTTTTAATTTTTGCTTTAGCCGTCAGGTATTTCTTTAATCTTAAAAACCAATTTTTCCTCCGTTTCATCAATAAGCCTTTCTGAAATAATAAAATTAAGCCGTACCGAGAGCAAGCTCACTCGGCACAAGCGCTTTAACACCCTTTGCAACGATAGGTTCTCTTGAAAAAGCTATGTACGCCGAAACCTCGCAAGCACCCTTTCCCATATCAAGACGTACAGAATCGGCTCTTATACCGAGAAGCATCGTTTCCCCTGCTGCCGTCGAGGTGGGAATAAGTCTTATTTTAGCTCTGTCATAGCCATCAAGAGAAAGAAGGTCACCGCTCTTTGCGGCTTTTAACAAGGTATTTGAAAATATACCACCGACCGCATCGGTGTCGACCACGATACACGGTAATCTGCTTATCGGTTCACGCAAAAGATTTCCGCTGTCACAAATACAAAAAAGAGAAACACTTTTCCCCTTATATTTTATTTCGAGTTTTCCTTTTTTTCGCATCATTTTTCGCTTTAATGCTTTTGAACCAATGACGGTAAACAAAGCACTGAAAATAGCGAGAAAGAGAAAAAACCATACCGACATTCCATCACTTTGACTTGAATCGCCAAACAGCCTGTCAAGCCCTATCTTATTAAATAAATTGAAAAGAGCCGTCATAGCTCCGCCCAAAAGTATAGAAACAGCACCGAAAACCAAAGCAAAAGCGAAAGAACTACCAACAGCCTTTTTTTCAAATACTGAAACAAACGCCATAAGCAAACAGATCAGCGCATCTAAACAAAAAACTGCCAATCCGTGAATTTGCGAAGAAAGCAAAAGCGATGCGCAAGCGTAAGCACCGCCTATTACGGCAGCGAGCACAACACGTAAAAGCCTTATTCGTTTTTCAAGCAGCCTTCCGCTCAAGAAAAGTCCTAAAAAATCCATACTGAAATTTATTAAAAAAAAGATATCCAGATAAACGGTCTGCTCCATTCTCCTGCACTCCTTTCGGGGTTGCGTTAATTATATCACAGACTAAAATAAAAAACTGTCACATACAGTCGCAAAAAAATTATATTTTAAAAACAATAGTTAATAATCAATAATTATATAAAAGCACCCGATCCTACCATAAGATCGGGTGCCGTAATATTAATATTCAATATTAAAATAAGCGATTTTGAAAGTCGGCTCAGAATGGCAGGTAATGTCGGTTTGCTCGAACATCGTGCATTGAGTTTTTGTTCTATATGTTACAACCGCATAGCAAAGCAACATTATCAATCTCTCTTAGCCTTATGTATCCCGTAAAAATCCGATACAAGAATACATCCCACGGGACAGCTTTCCGCGCAAAGTCCGCATTTTGTACAAAGGCTGTAATCTATACGCGCAAGATTATCCTCAACCTTTATAGCTCCCGAAGGACAGCTCTTTTCACATTTTTTACAGGCTATACAGCCGTTAGAACACTTTCCTCTTACGACTGCACCTTTTTCTTTGTTATTACAAGTCACAAGAAGATTTTCCTCGTCCGCCATAAGTGTAATAAGTCCTTGCGGACAAGTTCGGGTACAGAGTCCACACCCTATACAAAGCCTTGCATTTATATGAGCTATGCCATTATGCAAGCATATAGCATTTTGAGGGCAAGCCGAAACACAATCTCCAAATCCCATACAGCCAAAAGTACATTTACCCTTTCCGCCATACATTGTTTTAGCTGCCTGACAACTGTTTATGCCGACGTAATCCATTTTATTTACAGTATGCTCACAATCTCCGTAACAATGAATAACGGCAACCTGCTCGATAACGTCCTCTGCCTCTTTGCCGAGGATCTGAGCTATCTGCGAAGCAACGGCATCCCCACCCGGAATACATAAATTCGTTTTTACCGAATCATCCTCGCAAAGCGCTTTTGCATATCCGTCACACCCCGCAAAAGAACAAGCGCCACAATTTGCTCCGGGTAGACATTCCCTTATTTTGGAAAGCTTTTCGTTTTCGGGAACAGCGAAAAATTTTGCCGCAAGAACTAACATTACAGCACAGATAAATCCTATAACCGCAACTGAAACGGTAGCAATTAAAATAGGCATAATCAACTACCTCACTTTCCAAATATACCGTCGACAAGTCCCGCAAATCCCATAAAGGAAAGCGCGACTATCGATGCCGAAACGAGTGTTATAGGAAGTCCCTTAAAGGATTCGGGGGGATCTGCATCCTCTATGCGTGAACGAACTCCCGCAAAAAGAACCATAGCAAGTAAAAATCCAAGTCCGCATCCAAAAGAGCTTACCATAGACTCGGCAAAGTTAAATCCGTCATTTATATTGTTTATCGTTACACCCAAAACCGCACAGTTTGTTGTTATCAAAGGAAGATATATTCCAAGTGACTTATGAAGCGCGGGAATATATCTTTTAAGTACTATTTCAACGAGCTGTACAAGTGCCGCAATAACGAGGATAAAGACTATCGTTCGCATATACGACATTCCGTTCGGCAAAAGCAGATAAGTATAAATAGGATACGTCGCCGCTGTAGCCATAAGCATAACAAATGTAACTGCAACGCCCATTCCCACAGCCTGATTAAGCTTTTTGGAAACACCCAAAAAAGGACATATTCCTAAAAATCTGACAAGCACGTAATTATTGACGAGGACCGATGTCATAAGTATGATCAGAAATTTTTCCATTACTTACAGTCCCCCTCTCCTTCATTTTCCTGTTGCTTTTTCTTTCCGCAAAGAAAAGCAGAAGGACATCCCTCGCATCCGTTAAGCTTTTTATCACCCTTGTTTTTAGTTATCTTATTGACCAAAGCTATAAGACAGCCAAAAACAAAGAATCCGCCTGCGGGAACGCTGAATATCATTATAGAATTTTCAGAAAGCCACGGTATCGGAAGCCCACACCACGTACCTGAACCGAGTATCTCTCTTATACTCGACATCAAAAACAGTGCTAACGTAAAGCCAACACCCATTCCAAGAGCATCTATTGCCGAATCAATAACTTTATTCTTGCTTGCGTACATCTCGGCTCTTCCGAGAATTATACAGTTTACAACTATGAGCGAAAGAAATACGCCCAAAGCTTCATACAGATCGGGAACGAATGCGTGCATAAGCATTTCTATAATAGTTACAAATCCCGCTATAAGAACTATATAAGCAGGTATTCTTACCTTATCGGGTATAACCTTTCTGAGCGCCGATATAGCTATATTCGAGCAAAGGAGCACCGCTGCCGCAGCTACACCCATTCCGAGCGCATTAGGTACGGAAGTAGTAACGGCAAGTGTGGGACAAGTGCCGAGAACAAGCACGAGCGTTGGATTTTCTTTTATAATACCCTTAAGAAAATTCTGCCACTTTGTCATTTCGTCACCTCCGCAGTCCTGATATCGGCTACAACAATACACGCATCTTCAACAGCTTCCTTAAAAGCGGTAGAGGATATCGTCGCTCCGCTTATAGTATCTACCGACGAAACATCTTTTTTACCGACAAAGAGTGACAGAAAACCGTCATCAGCCACCTTAGAGCCTATTCCCTTTGTTTCGCCAGCACAAGAAATAACAGAGCACTTTATTATTTCACCGTTTCCGTCAAAGCCCACCGCAACGCTCATCGGATTTGAGGAATCATACCCTTTTACCGAAAGCATTACCGCCAAGCAATCGGAACCGTTATCCGAATATACTGCGCTTACACATTCGGGAAGATCTGAAATTTCAAGCTTTGTAAATCCGTTATTTTCGGGGATCACCGCATCAAGTGCCTTTATTTCCTTTTCGCGGCGCGCCTCCTCTATTTTAGGCTCTGTAATATAGTTTATAGCCGCCATTGCCGCACCTATCACTGTACAGATCGCCACAAGAACGATTACGGGCAATATCAAGCTTTTAAAGGTATCCTTTTTTGAAGAGATCTCTTTAGTCATACTTTTTTCCTCCCGTCTTTTTAGTTCCAAAAGGTCTTTTACGGGTAAGCATCGATATATACGGTGAAAGGATATTCATAAGGAGAATAGAGAAAGAAACTCCCTCGGGATATCCTCCAAACTCACGTATAACAAATGTTATAAGACCGCAGCCTATACCGAAAATTATCTTTCCCCACTTAGTGGAGGGTGTAGTCGAATAATCGGTAGCCATAAAGAAAGCGCCAAGTAAAAGTCCGCCGCACAAAATATATTCAAGCGCATTATGTCCCGCTATAGCGCCCAAAACAGCCGCTGTACCTATAAAAGCAACGGGAATATGCCAACTGATTATTTTTCGGCAAAGAAGATATATTCCGCCTATAAGTATTGCAAGAGCACAGGTTTCTCCAAGAGAACCTGCGTAATTTCCAAGAAAAAGCGTTAAAAGCTTATTTGAGCTTTCACCCGCATATTGTCCGCCAAAAACGGTATAAATCGGTCCTGCGTCGGACGTAAGAGGCGTTGCCGAGCTTAGCACATCGGGTGCACCCAGAATCGAAAAATCGGTCATAGCAGAGGCAAAAGAAACCGTCATAACTATTCTTGCCGTAATTGCGGGATTAGCAAAGTTTTTACCTATTCCGCCAAAAAGCTGCTTTACAACAACTATAGCAACAAGACTTCCAAACACCGCCTGCCATATCGGTATAGTATACGGCAGATTGAATCCGAGCAGCATACCCGTAACAACAGCAGAAAGATCACTTACCGTTACCGCGCGTTTACAAAGCTTCTGAAAAAGAAATTCCGAAAGTACGCAAGTAACAATGCATACCGAAACGACAAGCAACGAGCGCCAACCAAATATCAGCACCGAAGCTATAAACGCAGGTATAAGCGCAATTATAACATCGAGCATTATCGACTGCGTATTGCGTTTTTTTCTGAAATGAGGCGCGGGAGAAACTAACAGCATTTGTTCATCCATTTTTCTTTTCCTCCTGCGCTTTTTGTTTTATTCTATGTTCACGGAGCATCGCCTTTGCCAATTTGTTACGCTGTACTATATTCCGCTTTGCGGGACAGACATAACTGCAGCATCCGCACTCCATACAAATGTCGACCTTAAGCTTATCGAGCATTTCAGGATCATTAGCCTTATATGCTTTTGAGATAGCCACGGGATCGAGTGAAAAAGGACATGCTTCTATACAGGCGCCGCACTTTATGCAAGGAGTCACGAGTGGCGGAGTTGCCTCTTTTTCTCCCATAAATATTACCGCATTTGTCTGCTTAAGTACGGGAGAATGAAGATCGGAAAGCGCAATTCCCATCATCGGTCCTCCGTAAAGAACCTTTCTTGGGGATTCTTTAAATCCTCCGCAAGCATCAACAAGTTCACTAACGGGAGTCCCTATCGGAACGATAAGATTTTTAGGCTTATTGACCGCACTTCCGTCGACAGTCACACATTTCTCAACGAGAGGCATTCCCGTCTTTATAAATTTTGCTATTGCCGCAACTGTTGTGCAGTTTATAACGATAAGACCTACGTCAAGAGGAAGTCTGCCCTGCGGTATCACTCTGCCAGTAGTATGATATGCCAGAACCTTTTCTCCGCCCTGAGGATATACCGACGGAAGAGGCATAACCTTAGCAAAAGGCATATTTTCCAAAGCCTTTCGCATAGATGCTATACACTCGGGTTTGTTTTTTTCTATTCCCACAATAACGTTATCTATTTCAAGGAATCTGCAAATAAGCGCAATACCGTAAGCTACGTCATCGGCACTGTCAAGCATTGTTCTTGTATCAGACGTTATATACGGCTCACATTCCGCACCGTTGATAATAAGAGTATCGACTTTTGAATTATCTGCATTAAGCTTTATCGGAGTAGGAAATCCCGCACCGCCAAGACCCACTATGCCACTCTTACGGAGTGCGTCAAGGAATTCTTCTTTACTGTTTACCGTATAAGGAGAAATCGAAGGATCTACCGTCTGCGCTCCGTCACTTTCGATTACTACAATAGGAACGTGATTACCCGCGATAGTTATCATTTCATCTATTTTTTTTACGCTGCCCGAAACGCTCGAATGCACGGGTGAGGAAAGTCCCGTTCCGCTTTCGCCTATAAGTGTACCGACATTAACCGTATCCCCTGCCTTTACAATTATACGTGCAGGTGCGCCTATATGCATTGTCATAGGGATATAAACGGTTTTAGGCAAAGCTATCCTTTGTGGAAAAACATTTGCCGTGTTTTTTAAGTGTTTTACGCGAACACCGTGTAATTTTTTAAAAAGCAATATTCCCGTCCTCCTTACGCATAATATATATCATAATTATATCATATATAAAACGCTGCTGTCAAGTCATATATAAATTACCCGTATAAAGAAAAATTCCTTCTTGTTTTATTTTTGAAACTGTGCTATAATATTGTACAGACATAAAAGCAGAAAGGAGCAGACCGTGAAAAGCTACACATCAACAAGCTCTTACAAGCACGAAAACAAGCCGAGCGCGGTTGCTCTCGGTTGTTTTGACGGTGTTCACAAAGGACATGCGGAAATTATAAGCCAAGCGATATACGAAGCTAAAAAAAGCTCACTTGTTTCGGTGGTATGGAGCTTCAACTCCCCTCCAAAAAACTTTTTTGCAAAAAGCGAATCCGAAAAAATTGCGCTCATAACTCCTATCAACGAAAAAAAGCGACTTATCCGCTCACTTGGAGCAGATGTTTTTATCGGCGTTGAATTTAACAAAAAAACAGCTGAGCTTTCACCTGAGGATTTTTTTGAAGAGATACTCATAAAAGGGCTTTGCGCAAAGCACATCTTTTGCGGATTTAATTACCGTTTTGGCAAAAACGGAAGTGGGGACACCGCGCTATTACAAAAGCTTTGCAACAATAAAGGAATAAAGCTCTCGGTAATTGACGAAATAAAAATTGACGGACAAACTGTAAGCTCCTCTGCTATTCGCGCCTTTTTAGCGAACGGAGATATCAAAAATGCCCAAAAAATGCTCGGGCATCCTTATTCCCTGCGTTCAAAAGTAAAAGACGGTCAGCATCTTGGCAGAAAGCTTGGATTTCCAACGGTCAATCAGGATCTACCGTCAAGCATCCCCCTTTTAAAGAACGGTGTTTATCTTACAAAAATCAAGATATCAAAGAAAACCGAATACGGAATAACAAATATAGGTATGCGCCCAACCGTAAAAGACAGCCGTCTTATCTGTGAAACACACATATTTGATTTTTCTTCCGATCTTTACGGAAAATACGTAACAGTAGAATTTATCGACTTTATTCGCAAAGAAAGAAAATTTGACTCTCTTGACGATCTTTCCGCTCAGGTGAAAAAGGATATAGAAAAAGCAAAGCTGATGTTAAATATTCAATAGCAGATGGAAGTATAAAAATGTATTTGTGCGAACAATGTTCGCGCTAACCCAGCTGAGAAGTTTTTGGTCAAGTTTTTTCCAAAGTCGGCTGAGCCGACAGCCAATCTACACACACATAGCTCCTCCAAAGCCATCGGGCACTTTGTACATCTCGCAAAGAGCGATTCAGAAAAGTTTTGGTCCACCTTTTTCAAAAGGTGGCGGGGTCAAGAGGGGCAGAGCCCC
>CALAXC010000260.1 GCA_937894775.1 uncultured Clostridia bacterium | reverse complement strand
ATAAAATGTATGACAGCTGGGAACGGCAACATAGGTCGTTCAGACACATTCCAAAAACTACATATTTCAGAGTATGCGTTTTGGCCGGGAAACAAAGTAGAGACTCTAACTGGTCTACTACAAGCCGTACCAAATACGCCGGAAAGTATCGTTATCATAGAGTCAACAGCTAATGGTTATGAAGACTTTAAGCAGCTATGGGACGACGCAGTTGAGGGAAAGAGTGATTATATTCCGGTATTCTGTGCATGGCACGAGCTGGAAGAATACAGAATGGACGCTAGCGATTTAGGCGAACTTACACAAGAAGAAATCGAGTTGAAAGAATTGTATCACTTAGACGACGAGCAAATAGCTTGGCGTCGTTGGTGTATAAGAAACAACTGCCGAGGCGACTTGAATAAGTTTAACCAAGAATATCCTAGTTGTCCGGAAGAGGCGTTTATTTCAAGCGGAGCGTGTGTATTCAATAAGAAAGACATAGTTAACCGAATTGAGCAAATACGCCAGTTGCAACCGCTAAAACAAGGCTCATTTAAGTATAAGAAAACATACGAGCCAGTACGAGACGCAGACGGAAATGTTGTAAGAACTAGAAAGGTTATTTCTGACATTGAATTCGTAGAAGAAGAGAACGGAATTATCAGAATCTATGAAGAGCCACAAGTCAAGAAAGACAAGGAAGATGTTGTTACAGCGTTATGTCCGTATACAATCGGTGGCGATACAGCCGAAGAGGGCGAGGACTACTACACAGCTAAGGTTATCAATAACTTAACAGACGAGTCAGTTGCAACGCTACAAGTACAATTTATCGACGAGGACTTATACGCAGCAATTCGCTATGTGGAGAATGACGACAAGACCGATCATACGGCATTCGTCACGGGCATTAACTGCTCCAAGCACAATGCCTATCACGAAATGGTTGCAGTAAAACGCCGCTTCGGTGAGCGTGGGAAGAATATCGCCTATCACGGATACCAAAGCTTTGCCGAAGGTGAGGTTACTCCCGAGGAAGCGCATCAGATCGGCGTGGAAACCGCGCGGAAGATGTGGGGCGCGAAATATCAAGTGGTCGTTACCACCCATCTCAATACCGATAATATCCACAACCATTTTGTAATCAATAGCGTTTCCTTTACCGACGGGAAGAAATTCCGAAACAGTATTGGCGACCGCTTGGAGCTTAGAAAGATCTCCGACGCTATCTGCGCCGAGCGAAGTAAATCGGTTATAGAAAGTCATAAGTTTTACAGCAATAAGAAGGCGTATTGGGCGCAAAAGGCGGGACACGTTACCCACCGAGAAATGCTACGGCGCGACGTAGAAGAAGCTTTATCACAGTGCATAAACCATATTGAGTTTATGGCGTTTCTCAAAGCGCTTGGCTACACCTTTACGCGAAATTTTGATTACGAGCATCCCGCCGTTATTTCGGTGGGGTGGTCGCGTGCCGTTCGCCTCAGCAGCTTGAGCGAGAAATATACGAAGGAAAATCTCTACAAGCGTTTTCGTTGGAATCACGATCATATGGAGCAGATCAAGTACCGCCCACCGAAAATGAAGCGTATGCCTATGCTTGATTTTGAACGTCAAATGCGAGAAGCGGCACAAATGGACGGGCTTCAACTCTTGTTTGCCATTATCGTTGAGATGTTTAAGATCTGTACGGGCAATAACGTACAAGAAGCGGACAGTCGTCCCGTATCTCCGATGATACGCACCGAGGCATCAAAAGCCGACAAATATATGGAAGAATATTGGCTCTTGCGCGACAACTTTATCGAGTCGCCGCAGGAGCTTTTATCATTTCAGCAGAACAAGGCGGCTCAAATTGCCGAGTTGGAGCAGAAACGCTATGAATTACGCTTAAAGCTTCGTCGCGTGAAAACGCCCGAGGAAGAAGCGTCACTCAAAGAACAATGCAAGGAGCTGACAAAGAAAATGAACCCCTTGCGCAAACAACTAAAGATTTCTCTGCGCATCGAACAGCATATTCCGCGTATCAAGGAATTGCTTGATGCCGAGCGAGAAATCGAACTGAAGAACAATGGACTTATCCAAAAGAAAGAAAAAACAAGAACGAGGTAAAATGATATGAAAAACACGAAAAATATATTGATTGAGAAATTACACGCATTTGAGAACCACCCTTACAAGGTGCAGGATAACGAGGAAATGGAGCGCCTTGCCGAGAGCATTCGCGAGCACGGCGTTCTATCTCCCATTATCGTTCGCCCCAAGGAGAACACCGAAGATGAATACGAGATCATATCCGGTCACAGACGGGTTATGGCGAGCAGAAAGGCAGGGATTGCAGAAGTCCCTGCCTTAATCGTTTCTCTCGACCGTGACGCGGCGGCAATCGTTTTGGTGGATAGTAACCTCCACCGCGAGCATATTCTGCCGAGCGAGAAAGCCTTTGCTTACAAGATGAAAGCGGATGCAATGGCGCATCAAGGTTGGAGGTCTGATTTAACTTCGGACCAACTTGGACCGAAGTTGACCGTTGAAATGATTTCCGAAAGTGATAGCGCATCGCAGGTAAAACGCTATATCCGTCTTACAAACCTTATCCCCGAAATCCTTGAATATGTGGACGAGGGGCGCATTTCCTTTACTCCCGCCGTGGAGCTTTCCTATCTCAACGAGCAAGAGCAATACGACCTCTTGGAGCAGATGGAGATCAACGATTGCACTCCGTCGCTCTCGCAGGCTTGCCGCTTCAAGAAGATTAGCTTCGAGCAAGGCTTGACACCCGAGGTCATTGCCGAGATTATGAGCGAGGAAAAGGCAAATCAGAAGGAGATGTTCAAGGTGCCGATGGAGCGTATAAGGAAGTATATCCCCAAAGGCAACGCCAAACAGACCGAGGACTTCGTGCTCAAAGCCTGCGAGCATTATTACAAAGTCCTTCAGCGCAAAAAAGAGCGAAGCTTATAAGGAGGACTGCCTATGACCAAACGCCCAAAGATCGACGTTGCACTCCCCGAAGAACTGCTCAATTCCTTTGCCAAAGCCTTAGTGCCCGAGATACGCGCGTTTTACGACAGCGACGAGGGCAAAGCCTACTTTGAAAAGTGGCTCGCTAAGCACCCCGAATATGACGAAAGGACACCCGATGCTCGCGCGTCGGGTGTTTCCGTATCGGTACAATCGACTTCTCACGATAAATAAGTATAATTATGTTAGGACAAATAGGAGGTATTACAATGAACGTAGTAATATACGCTCGATATTCAAGCCATAGTCAGACCGAGCAATCCATTGAAGGACAATTGAAGGTTTGTTATGAATATGCCGAATCTCACAATTACACCATTGTGGGTGAATATATTGACCGCGCACAAAGCGGTAAATTTGATAACCGTGCTGAATTTCAAAGAATGATTTCGGATAGTGAAAAGCACACCTTTGAAGGTGTGCTCGTCTATCAGCTTGACCGCTTTGCCCGTAATCGTTACGACAGCGCGATCAACAAAGCCAAGCTAAAGAAGAACGGCGTCCGAGTGATGTCTGCCAAGGAGAATATTTCGGACGATGCTTCGGGCATTCTTATTGAGGGCGTTCTTGAAAGTATGGCGGAATACTATTCCGTGGAGCTTGCACAGAAGATCAACCGAGGAATGTCACTCAACGCCGAGAAATGCCTATCCAACGGCAGCAATCCCGGACTTGGCTACAAGGTAAACAAAGACCGTACCTTTTCTGTTGACGAGGAAGAAGCGGCAATTGTCCGCGAGATCTACGAACGATATGCAAGCGGCGAAACCAAAGCAGAGATCGTCAAGGACTTGCAACGAAGAAAGGTTAAGACTTCGATTGGTAACGAGTTTACCTACAACAGCCTCAGCCATCTTCTCAAAAACAAACGCTATATCGGCATATATTTATACAAAGGAGTTGAAACGCCCGGTGGAATGCCGCGTATTATGGACGACGACTTATTCTATCGGGTACAAGCGCTTATGAACAAGAACAAATCCGCACCCGCGCGGACTCGCGGCGAAAACGAATATCTATTGACAACCAAGCTTTTCTGCGGTCATTGCAAGGAAATGATGGTCGGCTACGGCGGCACGGGCAAGTCGGGCAGACAGTACCATTATTACAAATGCAAGAACTCTCGCAAAAACAAATGCGACAAGAAGATTGTCGGTAAAGAATATATCGAAAACCGCGTAATCGAAGTTTGCCTTCAAATGCTCACCGACGATAAGATACGCTATATTGCCAAGCGCGTTGCGGAGGAATGCAACAAGAGTCCCGATAATCTTTCGATAAAGGAAATCAAGAAGGCCATCAAAGAGGTCGATACCGCGATTGAGAACCTTTGGAAAGGTATTGAGCAAGGACAAGCGGTGGATATGCTGACCGAGCGTTTGAACCGTCGCCAAGCCGAGAAAGCGGAATTAGAAGCGCAGCTCGCCATTGAGAATAACAAGAAGATCTGTCTGACCGAAGCGCAGATATACGCCTTTCTCGATTTTATCTGTGAAATGCCGATGGATGACGTCAATAAGCGCAGAGCACTCATAAACATCTTCGTACACTCGGTCTACCTGTACGACGACCATTTCACGATAATCATAAACGCAAGCAAGAAGCCTTTGAGCATCGACAATATCCCGCTTGACGAGATTGAAGAAGCTTTTGAAGGCGAAAATGAAGGAAAGGAGGGGTGTTCGTCTATGACGACACCTGCTCCACCAATAAAGGTGGATAATCGGGCATTTTTAGCTCGTTTATCCGCCTTTTTCTCTTTATAAGCATCGGGGGTACCGCCATTGGCGGTACCCCCTTTTTTAGTATTTGATTCTATGGATTTAAGCGCGTCTATTATCGTAGGATCGCACTTTTGCATATAGTCGACGAGAGTTTCATCCTCGCCGATGCCAAGCGAACGGTCAAGCTCGCCCTTAAGTATGTCCGACGGCAGTGTGTTGAGGAAGAATTCCACGTGATCGTAGTAGACCACGACCTTGTCAACGTAGAGATTTATCAGCTGACGGTAAAGCTCCTTGTCGCCCGAACGGTACATACCTCGCGCGTGTTCGTACGCAAGTTCTACCATCATTTCGGTTACCGTCTGCGTCTTTGACTGCTTCTCTACCTCCGCAATCTGCGCCTTGATCATCTCTCGCTCGTTTTCAAAGTTCTGAAGGGACGATAAGAGCGCCGAGCTTCCCGTGCTTGCGACAGCGGAGACAACGTTGTCTATTTTTTTATTGATCACCTGAAGAGAGCCGTTGAGCTGCTTGAGCTTTTCAATGCTCTCGCTGTCAAACGAGGTGTGGTATTTATAATATTCCTTCACCACCTTTTCCGAATTGAGCTCGTCGAATATGATCTTTGATATCTCCTGCATGATAAAGGTCTCAAGATATTCGCGCCAGCTGCTTCAGGAGCTGGGCAGAGAGGCGACAGCCGATGAGATCGGTGAAAAGATGGGAATGAGTGCCGAGAAGGTGCGTGAGATCATGAAGATCGCCCAGGACCCCGTCTCCTTGGAAACACCCATTGGTGAGGAGGAGGATAGCCACCTTGGCGACTTTATCCCCGATGACGATACGCCCTCTCCCGCGGAGGCGACCTCTACCAACATTCTGCGTGAGGAGCTGGAGCGTCAACTGCACACCCTCACCCCCCGTG
>CALAXC010000259.1 GCA_937894775.1 uncultured Clostridia bacterium | reverse complement strand
TGGCTGCAAGCTATAAGAAACTATTCAAAATGTTGATCGATCGCGAGATGAAAAGCAAAGACCTTGCCGCAAAAGCAGGTATCAGCCCGGCAACACTCGCGAAGATGAAAAAAGACGGTGCAACCGTGTCGAGTGATGTACTTGTAAAGATCTGCACTGCTTTGGATTGCAAACTTGATGATATTGTAGAGATTGTTCCCGATAACAAGTAATTGAATATAGAGGATAAAGTCATGGCTGAAAGAATAAAAAACATCCCGTCTCCGGATATTTTGATGAATTCATTAAGATCCATCGGATATTCGTTCAAGACGGCTTTGGCTGATATTATTGATAATTCTATATCTGCAGATGCCAAAAACATTTGGATAGATTTTCCCTCGTATGATAACGATAACTTATATATTACAATTTTGGATGACGCTATCGGTATGGATGATGCTGCATTGTTTAATGCAATGAAGTATGGTAGTGCGCGTGATGAGTATGGTGAGAAAGATTTAGGACGATTTGGTGTTGGCTTGAAATCTGCATCGCTTTCTCAGTGTCGCGTGCTTACTGTTATGTCAAAATTTGATGGAGAAATCCGTGCGTATCGTTGGGATTTGGATGAAATTGTAGATGAGTGGGAGTGCCTTAAATTAGATTCTAACGAGATACAAGAATGCCCGAATTATGAAAAACTCAATTCGTTGTCCCAAGGAACGATGGTTGTTTGGCAGAATTTTGATATTGCCGAACAAAAGTCAAACGGACACGCCTATGAATATCTTTCTGAAAAGATTGACGAAAGTGAAAGCCATCTTTGTTTGATTTTCCATCGCTTCATGAATCGTACTGCCTCGCCCGTTTCTTTCTTTATAAACAATAGACAGTTAAAAGGATTAGACCCTTTCCTTGAAGGATCGCCTCACCACAAGCGCAATCCTAAGACAGATGAGGGAAAGCCTGTTGAAATGGCGGTTAAGTATTATGAAAAGGGTGATGAAAAGGAAGCGATGATAAAGGTGCAGACCTTTATTTTGCCTCATCAAGATGATTTGTCAAAAGAGGATATCGAAGCACTTGGAGGAATGGACGCCTTAAAGGATGATCAAGGCTTTTTCGTTTACAGAAATGATAGATTAATCATATACGGCACTTGGTTTAGATTGTCTTCTCGTAGTGTTAACGCTGAGCTTTATAAGTATGGCAGAATTAAGGTTGATATTCCGAACAAACTTGATTCGCTTTGGGATATAGACATAAAAAAGCAGAATGCTGTTATTCCTAAACAAATCGTAAACCTGCTGCGTAAATCGGTAATGAAGGTTTGTTCTACATCTAAGGAAAAGACAGGACGAAGAGTAAAACTCAATGCTGGCGAGAACGAAGAACAGATATGGATTAAAACTCCAAGTAGAAATGGAAAAGACACATTTTCTATAAATCATAACTCTCCGTTCGTTCAACAATGTTTAGATAGCTTTGAGGATAGTGAACGTGCGAGAATATTGAGAATGCTCGATGCTATATCAGCCCATATTCCGTTTGACGATATTTATGTTTCTGTTTGTAACAAGAATCAGGAAACAGAATTAAGCCAGGATAGAGAAGATTCTCTCGTTCTGCTTGGTGTAGAGCAGTTCAACTCAATTAAAACGATTAGACAGTGTACAGCCGAAGTGGCTTTTGAAAAACTGTGTAAATATCCTCCGTTTAATGAAGCTCAGCTGATGGAAAAACTAAGAAGGAGATTGTTCAATGATTGATAAAAAAGAACTTGTTTCTACATATCTGCAGCAGTTCGGCTCACATTATCAAATGAGTCGTTTGTTGAATCCGACACTTAGAATAGATGATGAGTTCATTTCTCGTTTCTTTGAGCAAATTGTAGATCAATACGGAGAAGCTTTTGCTGTTACGGAAGAGGAAAAAGCGGAAATTGAACGTAAAATCAAGTCGCAGTATTGCATTTTTCAAGATGAAGGTGCCGCTTTGGTCGGTGATTACGAACACGATTTTCTGTGGTATGCCAATTTACAAGCTCAGGACGACTATGATGAATATTATTGGCCTCGCTACAAGGCACATCTCGAAAATAAAAACTTCAGTCCTGCAGGAATCGATACGCTGGAAAACAAAACATTGCCGAAGCTTATGTCCTACATTGGAAATCCTAATGAAGATAGTCCGTTCAGTATCCGTGGATTGGTTGTCGGTGATGTTCAGTCAGGAAAAACCTCGAACTATCTTGGTTTAATTACCAAGGCAGCGGATGCCGGATACAAAGTTATTTTTCTTCTGACCGGTACTATTGAGAGCCTTCGTCGCCAAACTCAAAAGAGAGTTGAGGAAGGTTTTATAGGATATGATTCTGTTAACGCGGAAGATGTCGGAGTGGGAAGAGGAAGCCGTACTCCCAAGGCGTTTACAAGCCGTGACAATGATTTTACAGGAAAAAACGATCAAAATACGACGTATAGAATTAATGACAATGCGTCAGAACCTATGATCTTTGTTATCAAGAAGAACGTGTCTGTATTGAAAAAGCTATACGCTTCTTTGAAGAATATCAATACAAGCAGTGCTGTTTCTCAAATTACAGCGCCGATGATCATGATTGATGATGAGGCGGATAACGCAAGTATCAATACAAATAAAAAGGATGAAGATCCTACCAAGATCAATAATTACATTCGTAAAATACTGCAGCTGTTTGCAAGAAATACATATGTTGGCTTTACAGCAACTCCTTTTGCAAATGTTTTCATCAGCTATGATACACAAGATGAAATGTTAGCTGATGATCTGTTTCCGCGCCATTTTATATATTCTTTGGAATCTCCTTCGAATTATTGCGGTGCGCAAAAGTATTTCTTCGAAAGCAATACAAATGTAAGATTCATAAACGATTATGACGATAAAGTTTTCCCGTTGCGTCATAAAAAGGAATGGGATGGAGATAAACTATTTCCTTCATTCTATCACTCTATTAATGTATTCCTTTTAGCGAATGCTATTAGAGATATTAGGGAAGTAGAGAAGAACACGCACCGTTCTATGCTGATCAACATGTCTCGATTTACAGATGTTCAGTTTGTAATAAAAGAGATAGTTGAAAACTATTTTGCAGAGATGAAGCGTGCAATCAAACAGAATTGCCGTTGTAAAAAAGAGGATTATATGCGAAATCCGTTGATTTCTGCATTGTATGCATCTTACGAATTAGAATATGCGGATAATAACTGGTTCGGAAAGACGGCAACATGGGATCAAGTTTTCGAAAGACTTCCGGAGGCAATTAAGGATATTGAAATTGCCGTAGTAAACTCGTCACGTAATTCCAATAAGCTTGATTATTCCAAACACGAAAGAGATGGACTGCGTGTTATAGCAATTGGAGGTTTAGCACTTTCAAGAGGATTGACATTGGAAGGTCTTTGTGTAAGCTATTTCTACAGAAATACAGCTACGTTTGACGTCTTGATGCAGATGGGACGTTGGTTTGGATATCGTGATGATTACGGTGATATGTGTAAGATTTATCTGACTGATTTCTCTTATAGGTATTATCGTGAAATCAGTCAGTCCATTGACCAATTGAAGAAGGATATACGAACTATGGGCGCACAAGGTAAGCGGCCGGAAGATTACGGTATTCGTGTTCGTAATAATTCTTCTGAAATGGGAATTACTGCTGCTAACAAGATGCGAAATACTAAAGCCAAGATTGATAGGAAATCCTTCTATGGCAGCGTATTTGAAACACCTTATTTGCATCGTTCTCTTTCTGCCGTTTCGGACAATATCGACCATACAAGCACTTTCTTAAAAGAGCTTACCATTGCCCAAAAAGATGCGAGCGTTAAGCATCCGTATTTCAGGGATATACCGGCGCAAAGAGTGTTTGACTTGTTGCAGGTTTTGAACATTCATGATGCCAACGAAAACTTTGATACCAAACAGCTTTGTCGTTTTATTGCGCAGCATTTGGATATGAAGTTCGACGTGTTGGTTATGGGCGGTGCAGCCGAAAATACTCCTATTGAAGGTTTTGAGCCTGTATTTACCGATACTTGTGTAAAAAGAAGATTCGATATTGTTAACAGAGACGAGTATATCGATCAACAAATTATACGTATGAACGGAGTTAGAGCACATTTGTGGGGCCCTCGTGATACCGCAAATGGTTTGAGCGAAGCTGATCGCAAGCGTGTAGAAAGCCAGTCAAGCGTCAAAGCGCAGGATTACATGATTGAAGGAAGAAATGCATTGCTCATTATATACTTCATTCAACCGAGTAATGAGGGCGTTGACGTTGATGATTATTTTACAGCAGAAAGCACCATGGAAGAAGAAGTAAAATCGCAGGTTAAGCTGCTGTTGGAAATGCGTCAAAAGAATATGAAATATCTTGTTGGTTACGGAATAGGATTCCCGCACAAACAGGGAGTTAGTGGCGATGCTACCAACTATATCGTAAACAAGACTTGCAATTATTACACAAAACAGCATGAGGAAGATTATCAGACATACGGAGAGATTTAAATGAACGTTCAGCAGATAGAAGAAAAATTTGCAGCAATACAAGGCAACTCTACATATCTAAGAGTTTCCGAAGATCACCCTTTGGAATTGTATCTTGGCCTTAACGATCAGGGACAGAAAACATTAAGATTTAATGGAGTGTTCACGCCTGTGAAAATCGTCGGCAATGCTTTGCTGATTATTAAACAGGTAAGAACAGCAACAGGTCATAGTATATTGTTTTCCTTTAACTCCAAGGAAAACTTTACTCTGTTCTATAAGTTGTGTGAGGACATTATTAATCAAACTGATGCTTGTTCTCCGGAGAATGGATATGTTGAGATAGTGAATCGCTATAATCTTTGGAAAAAGATGTTTTATGGAAGAAAAGATATTCTTTCGGAAGATGAAATTCAAGGGTTGATAGCTGAATTGCTGTTCTTAAAAAACACAATTTTTGACCTTTATGGTACGACGGCTGGATTGAACTCATGGAGCGGTCCGGAGCCTACTCATAAAGACTTTTCTCACGGAAATGATTGGTTTGAAGTTAAATCAATTTCCAACAATAAGCCTACTGTATTTATTTCTTCTATTGAACAGCTTGAATCAACTTCTGACGGAAAATTGATTGTTTTCCATATGGAGAAGATGAGTCCAGAGTTTAATGGTTATTCTCTCAATCCTTTGGTAGAAGAGATATTGAACTCGTTTGCTTTGGAAAGCGACCGTGACTTGTTTTTAGATAAACTTGCCCAAGCGAAATATGCTTATAGCGAAATATATGATAACTATGTTTACAATGTTGTGAAGATGGAAAAGTATCGAGTAACCGATAACTTTCCACGATTCAAACACGATGACTTGCCTCGCGGCATTGTTAAAGTAAAGTACGAAATAGAACTATCAGTTATAGAAAAATTCAAGGAGGTTTGATATGGAAATCACCTACGAAGAGTACAAACAAGAATGTTTGGATGACATACATCTTGAAGCTCAAATAGATGGCACGACATATGACGATTATTTTCTAACGGATACGTTGGGCAAACTCGTTGCAATGGGTGAATTAATCGATCCGCAGCCTCTTTGTGTAAACAAAAAGGGAAGAAACAATCGTATTATGTCTTTTGATGCTTTGGCTTTTGACGAGTCAGACAAGTCGGTTGTTCTTATTTCCAACGAGTTTAAGGACTCTGTTTCCGAAACTTTGACAATGACAGACATCAATAAGATTCAAACAAGAATGTTGAATTTCTTGGAAGAAGCTTATGAAGGTACGTTGGAAAAGTATTTTGACATTTATGATGATGTTCTGAAAATTGGTCGCGATATTGCAAGAAGAATGCATATCGACTATGTTAATGCTGAAAATGACGAGTCGATCGATAAAATTAAGCTCATAATCATAACGAATCAAGATATCAGTAACTCTGTTAAGGAGTTACCTCCGTTTAGTTACCTCGATAAAAAAGTCGGTGTTAGCATTTGGAGCACAATGCGCTTCTTCGAGTTGTTCCAGTCTGGACGTGAACGTGAACCGATTGTTATCAAGACAGAGAAATATGGAGTAGACGGCATTCCTTGTATTAAGGCAGATATGGTTGATAACATCGATTATGATGCTTATCTTGCTATTGTTCCCGGCGAGTTCTTACACAAAATTTATTATGATCACGGACCACATCTCTTGGAAGGAAATGTTCGTGCTTTTCTAAGTAATCGTGGAAAAATAAACAAAGGCATCAGAAACACGATTAGAACAGAACCTACCAAGTTCTTTACGTACAACAACGGAATTGCATGTACTGCAGCAAGAATAACGTTGTCTCCTGACGGCCACAAGATTGTCGAAATCGAGGATTTGCAAATTATAAATGGTGGTCAGACTACCGCATCTTTAACATCTGCAGTTTTGAAGGACAAGTTGTCTCTTGATAATATTTTCGTTCCAATGAAAATGACTGTTGTCAAGAAC
>CALAXC010000258.1 GCA_937894775.1 uncultured Clostridia bacterium | reverse complement strand
TCAGCTTGAGAACGACGAGCTGTACGTTCTCCAAAACAGCTATACGCCTGCGAAGCTGCTTTCCCTTTTTACCTTTGTGGTTCCGAATAACGAGGACGTGACCACCGTCTTTACGGTGCGTTGTAACGCGTACTCCGCTTCCGACGCGCGTGTTTTGCTTGATGCGTTCGGTAACGTTATCAACGAGCGCTCGGAAAAGCTTTTAAGCGGCGTCTTTCACGTGGAAACGAGCACAGCTCCCAAGGCGGGAACACTCATCTCTCCCAATATGACGATGAACGTGATGCTCGGTGCTGTGCTCGGCGGCGTGATCCTTGCCGGTCTCTACACGCTCTTCAACACCACCATCATTCCCACCCTGTCCTCCAAGATTCAGGGTATGTTCAACTACGGCGGCTAATCCCGTCAAAACCCTCGGAAGGGGCGCAATCCGCCCCTTCCACAACTAAATTCGGGAAAGGAGAAATCCATTGATCATTCAACCCATACACCCTATAGTCTCTCCTCCTGTAATCAATCCCATCATTCAGACCTTTGTGGCTGAAAATGTCATCGCATGGGAAGCAGTTGTCCTCATCATCAAGATGATTCTCGTGGCAACTGCAGCCCTCGTGATAGGATTGTTCCTCAACAGGAATATGGAGAAACAGGGCTTCGTAACAAACAAGACCTTCACCTTGATCGCATCAACGGTGATGGCACTCGGTCTCTCCCTCCGATTCGGGTTAAGTGTATACACGTTCCAAGGAATATTCCTATTCTTCCTTCTGCTATACGCTTCCATGTCGGATCTGACAGACCGCCACGTGGCAAACCACGTAACAATTTCAATTCTCGCCTTGTCCCTCATCAGCGTACCGACAGTTGGATTTACCTCCATGCTTATAGGCGGTGCGGTAAGTGCCGCTATTCAGCTTGGCGTGACCGCATTGAGTGGCGGTGGATACGGCGGTGCTGACTGGAAGATCTCTTCTGCCTGTGCATTCTTGCTCGGATGGCAACGAGGTCTTGCAGGTATGGTGCTTGGTCTTCTTATCGGGGTTATTTTCACCCTCATTTATAACAAGATCAAAGACCGTGATATGCGAGAAGGCTTTGCCCTCATTCCGTTTATCTCTATCGGTATGATGGCGGTATTCTTCATCTAAAAAACGCAGAAAGGAAACAAACAAATGAAACAGAAAAAGTCAAGCGGTTCTCATCCCGTGGGCAACCGCACAGTCGTCGGAATTATCTGCATTGTGGTCGCACTTGCAATTTGTTTCGGCATCGCACCCTTGGTCAACAGACTCTCTGACGGAAAGACCGAGATCGTTCGTCTGATCAAGGATGTACCTGCAGGTGCGACCATCGCTGAAACCGACATTGAGGTCGTAGAGGTCGGCAGTTATAATCTGCCCTCCACGGTGATCACCGACAAGACACAGGTCATCGGCAAGTGTGCCATGGTCAATTTGTCCGCAGGTGAATATCTGCTCCCCGGCAAGGTAGGAGATGACCTCAACAACGCACAGAGCATCCTTGAATCCCTTGATACCAAGCATAAGGCTATCAGTATCACCATCAGCTCTTACGCACTCGGCTTTTCGGGCAAGCTCGAAACCGGAGATATCGTCAGCATCCTCGTGTACGATGAGGAAGAAGACGAGATGTTCACTCCCTCCGAGCTCACCTACGTGAAGGTCATTACGACCACGACCGCCAACGGTGTGGATAAGGCAGATATCGAGGATACAAGCCAGCCCGTCACCGTAACACTCCTTGTAAACGCAGAACAGGCAGAAGTCCTCGCCTACTACGAGATGCACGGAGATATGCACATCGTCCTTGAATACCGAGGCGATGCGGAAACCGCACAGAAATATCTGGACGCACAGAATAAAGTATTCGGAGGTAACTGATATGGAAGGAAAAATTATCGCCGTGTGGGGCTCTCCTCACAGCGGTAAAACCACGTTCGCAACCAAGCTTGCGACAGCCATCTACTCCTCCTTCGAGTCTACGGTCATCACCCTGTATACCGACCTCGAAACTCCCGTTATCCCCGTCCTTTTTCCTTTTGACAAAAACGAGGATCTCGGCTCGGTAGGCTATCCGCTTTCCAAGACCGAGGTGGAACAGGGCGATATCATCAACAACCTTGTAACCGTCAAGGATATGCAGAACTTTGGCTTCCTCGGTTACAAGACAGGTGAAAACAAGTACACTTATCCCAAGTTCGGCAGAGCGAAAGCCGAGGATCTTCTGACCGAGCTTTGCAGACTCGCCGATTACGTGATCGTAGATTGCACAAGCAACCTCTCTGACAATGTAATCGCACAGACTGCCATCGAAAAAGCGGATCAGATCCTCCGACTCTCGTCCCCCGACCTGCAGAGCATCAGCTTCTTCCTCTCACAGCTTCCTGTCTACGGTGACAGCAAGTATCGACTTGACGATCACATTGTAGGGCTGAACACCCCCAACGTGGACGTATTCATGCCGATTGAGGAAGCCAAGACACAGCTCGGCGAGGTATCCTTCACCGTGCCTTTCAGCGCACAGGTCAAGGAGCAGATGCAGCAAGGCAAGCTCCACGTGAAGACGACCGACAAGAGATTTGAAGCAAGGATGCAGGACATCGCAAGTAAGGTGGTGGCGTATGGTACGGATTGAACTTTATGACCTCCTCGGAAAGACACAGGAGTATATCGCCAAGTATTACGCCACAGCCCTTACCGACGAGCAGAAGCACGACCAGCTCAAGTCCTATATTGAGAAATATATCCTTGACGGCGGCTTCATCGTTCACGGCTTCACCGAAGACAAGCTCATCGACCGCCTGTATGCGGAGATGGTGGAATATTCCATCCTCACTCCGTTCCTCGGTGCAGCTGACCTCGACGAGATCAACATCAACGCATGGGATGACATTACGCTGACCTACTCGGACGGCAGAATGGTCAAGCTCGAAGAACACTTCCGCAGTCCGTCCCACGCAATCGACATCGTAAAAAGGCTGTTGCATCATAGCGGAATCATCATTGATAATGCCACCCCCATTGCACAAGGACACCTTCCGAACAACACCCGTATCACGGCAATCAAATCGCCTGTTGTGGATGAGGAAGCAGGTATCTCGGTATCTATCCGACTTCTGCATCCGCAGAGAGTTGACCGCGCCCACCTCGTTGAAAGTGGCATGGTAACCGAGGAAATGATCTCGTTCCTCGAAATGTGCATCCGCTACGGTGTTTCGGTAGTTGTGGCAGGTAGAACCTCTTCGGGGAAAACCACCCTCATGAACGCACTTTTGTCGAGCATCCCGGACGATAAGCGTATCTACACCATTGAGTCCGGCGCCCGTGAGTTGTTCCTCGTCAAGAAGAACCGCTTCGGAGAAACGCAGAACAACGTGGTACACACGCTGTCCCGTCCGAGCGAGAATGACGCTTACAACATCACACAGGAAAACCTCGTTGTGGCGGCTCTTCGTTTTGACCCCGACGTTGTCGTTGTCGGTGAGATTCGAGATGCAGAAGCAAACTCCACTGTGGAAGCATCCCTTACAGGACACACGGTAGTGACCACGGTACACTCCGGACCTGCAGAGTCCGCCCACGGACGAATCTCGCTCCTCTGTCAGAGAAGATTTCAGCTCGGCATGGAAGTATCCCTTTCACAGTCCCGTCAGGCGTTTCCCATCGTGGTATTCGCCCACAAGTGCGAGGACAACAGCAGAAAGGTCATGGATATCACCGAGTGCGAGGTAACTCCCGAAGGTAAGACCTTCTACCGTTGCCTGTACCGTTACAACATCACGGAAAACATCTACGACGGCAACAAGTTCATCATCAAAGGCGAGTTTGAAAAGGTCAACACGCCTTCCGAGTACCTGCAGACACTCTTGACACGTTCGGGTGTACCGCAAGAGGAACTCTCTAAATTCACACGAAAGGAGATGACGGTTACAGCATGACCTTCGTTTACCTTATCTGCTTTTTGCTGGTCACCGTGGGAACGCTTTTCATTCTGAAGCTTACTCCCGAAAAGATCACAAACGACCTTATGCGATTTGTGTCACCAAAACAGACACTGCGAGATAAGGTACTGACGGCAAAAGGCAAAAAGAAATCCCGTAAGCTCACAGTAGAGCTCAACCGCATCCGAGATGCGCTCGAACAGACAGGCAAAGGCGGTCAGTTTACGATTGCCTGTGCAGCCTCCATCCTCCTCATGATTATCGGTTGCGTGGTCGCCATCATGATCGACAACGCATTCCTCATTCCCGTATTCGCCATCGCATTCGCACTCATTCCGTTTGCCTATGCCAAGCGAACCGTGAACTTCTATGATAATCACATCAAAGAGGAACTCGAAACTGCACTCTCGATCATCACGACCTCCTACGTCAGAACCGATGATATCGTCACGGCTGTCAAGGAAAACGTGCAGTATCTCAAGCCTCCCGTGAAGGACATCTTCGCCGGCTTCGTAGCTGAAAACATGATGATCTCCTCCGACGTGAAGCAGTCTATCCGACACCTCAAGGAGAAGGTCAGCAACTCGATCTTTGACGAGTGGTGTGATACCTTGATTGCCTGTCAGGATGACAGAACCCTCAAGGACACGCTGATGCCTATCGTTGCGAAGCTCACCGACGTCAGAATCGTCAACAACGAGATCAAGGGTATGCTGTCCGCAGCCCGTACCGAGTATTGGATGATGGCAGGTATGGTGGTTGGTAACATCCCCCTCCTGTATCTCATCAACAAGGACTGGTATGCAGCCCTTATGTTCACCACCCTTGGCAAGATCGTACTTGCGATTTGCGGATTGACGATTGTCATCACCGCAATGTTCATGTTCAAGTTCACGAAACCTGCCGAATACAAGAAGTGAGGTAGCCTATGGAAATTGCATTACAGATCATTATTTCAACCATCGCCGCAATTGGCCTTGCGTTTATTCTCGCGGATGTATTCAAGATCCCCAAATATCCCGTATCCAAGGCAATCACAAGCCTTGGAAAGCGGAAGAACAAGAAAACAAATCTCCTCGATATCTGGCTTGGTGACCTCGCCAATCTGATTGCCTCCAAGCTCCGACTGAACGAATATAAACGGCTTCAGCTCAAATCGACCTTGACAGTGCCG
>CALAXC010000257.1 GCA_937894775.1 uncultured Clostridia bacterium | reverse complement strand
CTATAAATAGCGGAGCATAAAAGAGGCAAACTCAAAAGCGCGCCTTCTAATTTTAAAATCTGCCCCAACATATAAAAAACCATTTTACGATTCATAAATATTTCACCTTACAATGTCAGACAAATCATTAATTCTCTGCTTAGCCGCAAGCACTATAACTTTATCTCCCGGAAGCATCATATCTTCACCGGAGGGAATAATTGTCTTTTTGTCTCTAACAATACCAGCAATAAGAATGTTCGGTTTCAAAGACAATTTCTTAAAATTAACACCTGTAAATTCTCGTTTTTCTCTAACTAAAAACTCTAAAACTTCTACCTTATCATCCATAACCTTATAAAGCGTTTCCATACTGCTGTCTTGCGAGTTTTCGAGTGCTCTTGCGTATTTTACCAAAACATCAGAAATGAGTTTTTTAGGGGAAATAAAGGTGTCAAGCCCTAAGTTTTCTGCCAGTGGCATTAATTCTTCGCGGTTGATTTTTGCGATAACCTTTGGTACATCCTGAGATGAAGCATAAGAAGAAATAAGTATATTTTGCTCATCCATACCTGTAAGAGAAACAAAAGCATCCATATCTTTTAGTCCCTCTTCGTTTAATATTTCACGGTCACTACCGTCACCATTAACCACCAAAACCTTAGGTAAGGATACGCAAAAATCCTCACAAATGCTTTTTTCTTTTTCAATTACAGCAGGCGCAGTTTCCACCGTCATACCGATCTTTAAATCATCAAAATACATCTTAACACCTCTTATTATTTGAATCCTTCATAAAAAACCGTTTCTTCGATCGGACGTGACTTAAAATGCATATCGAGAGGCTTTGCATCATCCGAAAGATATCCCATCACAAGCAAAGCAATAGGTTCAACATTATCGGGAATATTAAATGTCTCACGCATTGCAAAAGGATCAAAATGCATCACCCAACAACTGCCAACACCTTCATTTTGTGCGCCAAGCATCATATACGTTGTAACAATAACCGCATCCACCGAAGAAGAGAGCGCACCGTCATATTTTCTTACCCAGCTTTCTTCTTTGTTATGACAAACAAGCATAGCAGTAGGCGCATTAAAATGACATTTGGTATATTTTTTCAGTTTTGCAATCGACTCATCGGTATTCATAACAATAATTCTTTGAGGCTGGTAATTACACCCTGTGGGTGCTTTATGACCTGCGTCCAGAATTCTGTCTACTACTGCCTTAGGCAAATGCTCCGATCTGAAGTTGCGTACAGAATATCGGTCTGAAATCAATTTTTCAAAATCCATTTTTATCTCCAATTATTATTTTTCAATCTATATATGATTATTATACCACACATATCTGAATAAATCAAGAAAAATACTTTTCTGTGTCAATTCAGTATCGCCCCTGTAGCACCCCCCGATACAAGAGCCGCATATCGCTTAAGATAACCTGAAAGTTCTTTCTTTTTAGGCACAAATTTTTTCATACGCTCGGAAAGGATAGCCTCATCGACTTTCAGCTCAATAGTGTTTTTGGGAATATCGATACTAATGATATCGCCATCCTCGACCACGCCTATCAAACCGCCAGAAGCCGCTTCGGGAGTGACGTGACCTATGCAAGCACCTCTTGTCGCTCCGCTAAAACGCCCATCGGTGATGAGTGCTACACTGTTTCCAAGTCCCATTCCCATAATAGCAGAGGTGGGATTCAGCATTTCTCGCATACCCGGACCGCCCTTAGGTCCTTCATAGCGGATAACAACCACATCTCCTGCAACAATTTTTCCCGCATTGATTGCCGCCTGTGCTTCCTCTTCTGAGTCAAATACCTTTGCAGGGCCTTCGTGTACCAACATTTCGGGAAGAACGGCAGAACGTTTTACCACACTGCCCTCGGGAGCAAGGTTTCCTTTTAGCACCGCGATTCCGCCCGTTTCACTATACGGATCTTCAATAGGACGAATAATACTGTGATCAAGGTTGACACAGCCTGCAATATTCTCTCCAATAGTCTTCCCCGTAACCGTCATACAGCTCGTATTAAGCAAATTTTTTTTAGTCAACTCATTCATAACGGCATAAACACCGCCCGCCTCGTTCAGATCCTCCATATAAGTACGCCCTGCGGGAGCAAGATGACAGAGATTTGGGGTTACCGCACTGATCTCATTAGCAATATCGAGATTCAACTCTACTCCGCATTCATGAGCGATCGCGGGTAGATGAAGCATACTGTTAGTAGAACAACCGAGTGCCATATCCACAGTCAGAGCGTTCATAAGTGCTTCTTTTGTCATAATATCACGGGGACAAATATTTTTGCGGATCAATTCCATTACTGCCATACCTGCGTGCTTCGCAAGCTCGATACGTGCAGAATAGACTGCGGGTATCGTACCGTTTCCGCCAAGTCCCATTCCAAGCGCTTCGGTCAGGCAGTTCATAGAATTTGCGGTATACATACCCGAACAAGAACCGCAAGTAGGGCAGGTCTTACATTCATATTCGTATAATTTTTCACCGTCTATTTTGCCTGCGTTATATGCGCCGACCGCCTCAAACATAGAGGAAAGGCTGGTTTTCTTCCCCTCAACCCGCCCTGCGAGCATAGGACCTCCGCTTACAAATACAGTAGGAATATTCACTCTTGCCGCTGCCATAAGAAGTCCCGGAACATTTTTATCACAGTTAGGAACCATCACAAGACCGTCAAAGCCGTGAGCAAGTGCCATTGCCTCGGTAGAGTCTGCGATCAGATCACGGGTGACGAGTGAATATTTCATTCCCGTATGTCCCATAGCAATACCGTCACATACCGCGATCGCAGGAAACACAATAGGTGTACCGCCCGCCATCGCAACACCGAGCTTTACGGCATCAACTATTTTATCAAGATTCATATGTCCGGGTACGATCTCATTATATGAGCTTACAATACCGATCAGCGGTCTTTTCTGTTCTTCTTCCGTAAGTCCGAGTGCGTGAAACAAACTGCGATGAGGTGCATTGTAAACACCTATAACTACATTTTCCTTCGGCATAATGCCACCTCCTGTCAATTGTTGATGAGCTTATCCTCGTCGCTCCAGCTATACAGCTTACGGATATCCGCACCGACGATCTCAGAAGGATGCTCACTTGCTCTCTTTCTCATAGCATTAAAATGCACCTGTGCGCCCGCAGAAGACATATCAAGAAGGAAATCCTTTGCAAACGTACCGTCCTGAATATCGGAAAGTATCTTCTTCATAGCTTTCTTGGTATCCTCGGTGATGATCTTAGGACCGGTGATATAATCTCCGTACTCAGCAGTATTAGAAACAGAATAACGCATTCCCGAAAAACCGCTCTGATAAATGAGATCTACGATCAGCTTCATCTCGTGGATACACTCAAAATATGCGTTTCTCGGATCGTATCCCGCTTCTACAAGCGTTTCATAACCTGCCTGCATCAAGGCACATACACCTCCGCAAAGTACAGCCTGCTCGCCAAAGAGGTCTGTTTCTGTTTCGGTACGGAAAGTGGTTTCAAGCACTCCTGCTCTTGCTCCTCCGATTCCGAGTGCGTACGCAAGACCGAGATCCCAAGCATCACCCGTTGCGTCTTGTTCTACAGCTATCAAACAAGGAACACCCTTTCCCGCTTGATACTCAGAGCGAACCGTATGACCCGGACCCTTAGGCGCGATCATAATAACGTTAACATTTTCAGGGGGCTTGATGCATCCGAAATGAATATTGAATCCGTGCGCAAATGCCAAAGTTTTACCCTCACTAAGATTAGGTTCAATAGATTCCTTGTAGAGAGCCGCCTGCTTCTCATCGTTTATAAGTATCATAATAATATCGGCTACCTTAGTTGCTTCCGCACTTGTCATCACCTTAAGTCCCTGCGCCTCTGCTTTTGCCCAGCTCTTTGAGCCCTCATAAAGTCCGACAACAACATTGACACCGCTATCCTTAAGATTGAGCGCGTGAGCGTGTCCCTGAGATCCGTAACCAATGATAGCAACTGTTTTGCCATTTAATTTTTGAAGATCGCAATCCTGCTGATAGAAAATTCTGTTTGCCATTTTTTGTACCTCTTTCTGAATTATAAATTTAGATTTTGACGGAGCGTTGCGCTGCCTTTTTCAATAGATGCCGTACCCGTACGGCAGATCTCAAGTATAGTATGATCTCGCATAAGAGAGATAAAATCATCCATTTTCGAGCTGTTTCCAATCACTCGAAGAACGATAGAATCCTTTGTATAATCAATAGTTTCAGCCTTAAATGCCTCTGCTGCCGCGTGAATTTCATCACGGGTCGCGGGATCGTTTTTGAGTTTAATAAGCATCAGCTCACAACTAAGCGAATTATTTGACGTTAGCTCCTTGATCGAGCATACGTCAGGCAATTTGTAGAGCTGATTGATGAGCTGTACCTTTCCGTTTTCCTCGCCGTCGAAGCTGAAGGTTATACGGGAATACTCACCCGATTCGGTTTCGCTTGCCGTAATTGAGCTAATGTTGAACTGACGGCGTCGGAACATACTTGTGAGTCTGTTAAGTACACCGAATTGGTTTCGCACCAGCACCGCAAGTGTATATCGGTTCATAATTCTACCTCCAATTTCGTAATAATATCATCCATACTGCCACCGGGTGGAAGCATAGGAAGAACAAATTCATCCTTGCCGATCTTACAGTCAATAATGTAAGGACCTTCGGTCACAAAAGCTCGGGTCAGAGCCGCATCCAATTCTTCGGGCGTTGTGACAGCCTCACCGTCAGCTCCAAAGGCCTTTGCAAAAGCGGCAAAATCAGTCTTGCGCTCCAACACCGAATTTGAGTAGTGCTTATCATAGAACAATGTCTGCCATTGGCGAACCATTCCAAGTACACCGTTATTCATAATAAGCACAACAACGGGAACTCCATAGCGAACGGCAGTTGCAAGCTCATTAAGATTCATTCCAAAGCTTCCGTCACCCGTAATAAGAACGCTTCGCTCTCCTGTACCGTAAGCCGCTCCGATCGCCGCACCAAAGCCGTAACCCATAGTACCAAGACCTCCGCTTGATGCAAAACGTCTTGCGGTTTTGAAATTCAAACTTTGAGCCGCCCACATCTGATGCTGACCAACATCGGTGCAAACAGCAGTATTACTGCCGAGATGCTTATTGAGTGTCAGTATAGCCCTGCGAGGCGTAAGCTCCTCACGGTTATCAAGATAAATTTCTTCCTCCGCACGGAAAGCATTTACCCTTGCCATCCATTCGGGCTTAGTTCCCTCTTTCAATAGAGGTATAAGCTTTTTCAGTGTAAGCTTTACATCTCCGCGCAGACCGCACACAGAGCTTACAGTTTTATTAAGCTCCGAACCGTCGACATCAATATGAACGATCTTAGCACCCGTCGCAAATTTTGTGCGGTTTCCCGTTACTCTATCATTAAATCGAACACCAAGTGAGAGAATGACGTCAGCATTATGCATCGACATAGATGATGCATAATGACCGTGCATTCCCTGCATCCCGAGAAATCTCGGATGATCTGTTGGAATTGCCGAAAGTCCCATCAAGGAACAGCCTATAGGTGCGTCGATCTTTTCAGCAAGAACGAGAACTTCGTTTTGTGCCTCTGCCGTGATAACACCGCCGCCAAAGTAAATAAAAGGTCGCGCTGCCGAATTTATGATCTCTGCCGCTTCTTCAATACGAACATCCTTTGCGGCAAATGGCGTATCCTTATTCACGGGTAACTGCGGTTCGTATTCACATTTTGATATCTGTACATCCTTAGGAACATCGATCAGAACAGGACCGGGTCTGCCCGATTTTGCAAGTCTGAATGCTTCGCGAATAGTATCCGCCAGATCACGAACGTTACTGACAAAATAATTATGCTTGGTAATGGGAAGCGTCACACCCGTAATATCGATCTCCTGAAAGCTATCCGTACCGATCTGTGTTGTCGGTACGTTTCCGCAAATTGCGACCATGGGAATGGAATCAAGATAAGCGGTGGCGATTCCGGTAACAAGATTAGTCGCACCCGGACCTGATGTGGAAATTACCACACCAACCTTTCCCGTCGTTCTCGCATATCCGTCAGCCGCATGTGCAGCACCTTGCTCGTGAGCGGTCAAAATGTGATTTATCTGATCTTGATATTTATAAAGACTGTCATATACGTTGAGTATCTGTCCTCCCGGATATCCAAATACAGTTTCACAGCCCTGTTCGATTAAAGTTTTTACAATGATATCTGATCCTGAAAGAAGCACACCACTCACCCCCTTCTTAAATTTTTAATAATCAGCTCGCCGCATTGTTTACATCCGACAAGCATCATCCCTTCACCCATATTTTCAATATTATCCTTTTCTACCCATTTGTTATATTTTTGCCGACAGGAAAATATCCCACTCGGTACTTACTTGCATCCATCATAATTTATTCCACCTCCGCTATAACCTCTACCTCGACAAGCGCGCCTTTAGGAAGGTCTTTAACTGCCACGCAGCTTCTCGCGGGCTTTTTTGTAAAATACTCTGCATATACCTCATTGAACGCCGTAAAATCCGACATATTTGAGAGAAAGCAAACCGTTTTTACAGCGCTCTGCAGAGAAGCGCCCGCAGCGGTCAAAACCGCATCTAAATTTTTGCAAACACGGTGTGTCTGTTCAGTAATATTATCGCCTTCCAATGCCCCTGTTTCGAGATTTAACGGAATTTGTCCTGAGGTAAAAATGAGATTACCCACAACTACTGCCTGAGAGTACGGACCGATTGCCGACGGTGCTTTATTTGTTTGAATTTGTTTGCTCATATCTTTAACTCCTTTCGGGATCACACTAATTTAAAGCCTTCATCACGAAGCGTTTTGGTGATGAGGGTTACGTGTTCAAAATCTCTGGTTTCCATTTCGATACGGAGGAAACAACCGTTAACGCTCTCAGTGTTACCCTTTTCATAGTGAACACCTGTTACGTTACCGCCGCAATCAGCGATTATGCGTGATATTTCCTTCAACTGTCCGGGTTTATCTATAAGCTCAATAAGAAGACTCGAAGAACGTCCCGACTTGAGAAGTCCACGGTCGATCACACGGGATAAGCTCGTAACATCGATATTTCCACCCGATACAACGGCAACTACCCGTTTATCCTTTAAATTAAATTTATCAAACATTACAGCCGCAACAGCCGTCGCCCCCGCTCCCTCTGCGATCATTTTTTGCTTTTCAATAAGAGCAAGAATAGCAGAAGAAACCTCATCATCGGTGACGAGCGCAACCTCATCCACATACTCACTGACGTAATGAAAAGTATTTTCACCGGGTTGCTTGACCGCTATTCCGTCCGCAATAGTTGAAACTGAGGAAAGACATTCAATTTCGCCGTCCTTGACCGAATTATACATACTCGGAGCACCTGATGCCTGTACGCCATAGACCTTGACCGAAGGACGGATCTGTTTGACCGTATAAGCAATACCTGAAACAAGTCCGCCACCGCCGATCGGAACGACGATCGCATCAATATTATCGAGATCATTAAGAATTTCAAGAGCTATCGTGCCTTGACCTGCAATAACATTTTCATCGTCAAACGGATGAACAAAGGTATAGCCTTCGCTGTCACGAAGCTCCAATGCCTTCGCATAAGCATCGTCATAGCAACCTTCTACAAGGCAAACCTCCGCTCCGTATCCTTTAGTCGCCTCCACCTTTGAGATCGGAGCGCTATCGGGTAGGCAGATCAAGGATCTGATACCGTTCTTTGTCGCCGCAAGAGCCACACCTTGCGCGTGATTACCTGCAGAACAGGCTACAACTCCCTTTTTCTTTTCTTCATCGGTCAGCATCGCAATTTTATATGCTGAGCCTCTGACCTTGAACGAACCTGTGATTTGTAGATTTTCAGGCTTCAGATAAAGCTCACATTGAGGAGCGATTCCGTAGGCTCTCACGAGCTTAGTTTCACGAACGATATTCTTGAGGACCGTTTGCGCATTGAATACTTTGTCGAGGGATAACATTTTAATCTCCACCTTTCATAAATTTTGCTGTTTAATATTATGATGGCTTTGCGACAAAAAACAGCACCCGCCTCAAAGCCTTAACACTTGCTTTGAGACGGGTGCTTATATAAAAATTATAACACTCGCGGTACCACTCAAATTGCGGATATAAAAATCCGCCACCTCTTCGAAGTCCAACAACTTCTATGCACTGACGCAGCATACACGGGAAACGCCTACTGGGTGTAAACCTTTGGGGCTTCCGGCTCGGAAGGGATAAGAAATCTACAGTCCTTTACCGGGATCACACCATCCCCGGCTCTCTGTGAAATTCGTTGCAGTTTCCGTCTTCGTCGACGCCTTTATTTTCGAAGTCTATCAACTTCTATGCACTGACGTAGCATACACGGGTTGCCCTACACACTTTTGCTTCAGGCTTCCGGCTCGGAAGGGAGAGGACAAGACATCTGCATACCGATTCGCACCAACCATCGGCTCTCTGAATGCATTACACCCTGACCATTCTTCGTCATAGCTTTTTGCATATTCAATTTTTTAGCATTATATCACTTTAAATCGACGTTGTCAAGTGTTTTTTCGAAAAAAATTAATTTTTTTGAAATAGGAAGTAGGATAAAATTAATTGATGTTAAACCGGTATTTTGATTACACAGCGAAAAAATAGGCTTCATTTCCGGCAACGATGCAGAAGGTATAAAAAAGGTTCAAGTCCAGCTTTTGGTATACCACAGTGGACTTGAACCTTTCTTATTGTTTGTTTACTTGTACTTTAAAATCTACATATTTGTTGGATAACAAAATTATTTCATAATTTTATCACCAAATCAGGACGAGTAAAATGAGTATTTAAAGAGAACGTATTTCGTTTATAACCATAAACCGCTCTTTGAATAACTTGCTTTTCCTGCATCCTCACCAAATTCTGTTAATTCATATTTTCATTTACTTCGTAATACCAAAGCTGCTTATTAAGTGCGTTAAGATATTCTGTAAACTCGTCAAAGCTATAATAACGAAGTCGAAGGTTACGGTCAGAATTATTTTCAGAACCATACTCAATAAAATAGAATCCCTCATCATTGCAAGAAATAAATGACATTGAACGTGTTT
>CALAXC010000256.1 GCA_937894775.1 uncultured Clostridia bacterium | reverse complement strand
CCACCCTATTGGGTGGCTTTTCTGTTTGTATAAAGGCTACGAAAAAGATATTTTTTGCGTTTTGCAATAAGGTTTCGAACTCAAACGGGTTTTAATTTAACTTCAATCTTTATTTTCAAAACTTTTCTTTGCATTATCAAGTGTTGCAATGATCAAAGCACCGCAAGCACCAAGAGTCGGGGACAATCCGTTTGGAAATCCAGCGACGAATTCAACAAACATCATAACAGTTCCAAGCGATCCGCCTATCAAGAAAAAATAATAGAAAAAGCACATTGTTTTAAAAGAGGCATTGATACTCACAACCTTATACATCAACCGAACAAAACCATATACAACAAACGGTATAATAAGAGAAAGAATGAGAACCATTACTTTATCTTCTCTGTTGCCAAAAATCAACGCCACAGTCCAAAGAGCAAGCAAAACAATGGCATAAACAATCAATATCAGATTTTTCTTTTGAATAATTTTGTTTATCATGCGGTCTCTCCTTAAAGTTTTTGAAAATTATTTATTGAGATTATTATAGCATAAAAATCTTTGTTTGTAAATAGTGAAGTATCGGCTGCGCCGAAGTGATGTAGTGCTATCGCACAGTGATGTATTGCTCCTTCGTCGCAAAGTGATGTGATGTTTGCCCACTTCGCCGCAAGGCGAAACATCACTCACGCAGTGAACATCACTGCCGAAGGCTACATCACTTGCCCGCAAGGGCAAACATCGTTCCCCAAAGATGCCAACAGTATTTTTGTTTTTCACGTGTATCATCCTGCCCCGATGCTGTACGAGTCAAAACGATAGCGATAAGAAGATAAATCCACCAATCTGCCGGATTCAGCTTTTCCTTTGCACAACGACTCTTTGCCCATCGGTATTTCCCATCGCAACGGTCAAGCCTTTTTCCGAAATCGTCCACACATCCCGTTCTACAAATAAGTCAAAGCATCCGCCTGCGATATGTACGCCCGTCAAGCTCATTCGATCAAATTCCTTGGGCAGACGCGGGACAAACGAAAACAAATCCAGACCTTCCGGCAAAATACCAAAAACGCCTTCGGTAATTACGCGAACGAATAACGCACTCTCGCCGGAAAGGTGCCGTTTATCCCCCTCCGGATACGCCTCTACCGCATACGGAACATGGTCGCAAACAAGTCTCTTATGGCAGTAAGCAAGCAAGTGTCTCATCATTTTGTCACCAAGACCATTCAAAAACGCACACTTCATACCGTACAAGGTGGAGCGATCCCAGATCGTATTGTTTGTGTTCTCCTTCCCGCGTTCACAGGTGAGCATTCCTTCTTCCGTCCAAAGAAAGGACGAAAGCATGGCAGAAAGCGTTCCTTCCATCCGAGTGCTGATACCCATACAAAGCGGCAAGCATATCCACGCACGAAGCGTGTCAAAGCCCTTGGAATAACGGTAAGTATCAAAGCCATGAATCTCCGCGCCGAAATAGGTCTCGATCGCAATCTCCAATGCCGCAGCGCGATCCAGATAGATCCGTTCGGTCTTCGCATCCCCGAGTGAACGGGCCAATTTTGCGGCAAGTCGCAATCCTCCGTAGCAAAGCGCAGAGGTGGAAAGATTGGCGTAGCCATCGGTAGGGAATCTGCCCTCCAGCTCATCACTATCCGAGCATATCACACCTTCGGGAGATTTTCTTTTTTCGCAATACTCAGCACACCATTGGATGGCAGGATAAAGCTCCTTTGCCACCGTGCGATCACCAAGGCACAGACAGAAAAATGATGCGCCGTAAAGGTACATCGCCGCATCGCCACGGTCGCCCGCACCCTCCCAAATATCAAGTCCCTCCGCAATGATCGAGGAAGGCAGTTTGGTGTAGTTATCCGACATAAACGGAATATAAGCGCGATATGCATTTAGCGACGCCTCGATCGCCATAGCGTCACCCGTCATGGAAAAATGCGGTCCTGCATATTCGATCTGATCATTACACCACGTGGCTGCGTAAAAGACGCGTCCGCCCGGACTGTGATATTTACCGGTTATCGTTTCAAAAATACTTTCCCCCGCGCGAAGCTTGGCAAAGCGCGTCATAACATCAAGCTCCTCGCATCCTGTTTTCAGAACCAACGCATCATCGCAAAGCGCGGATACACGAGAACATCGTTTCTGCTCCTCTTCCGCGCCGTTTGGCAATGAGATTCTTTCGTTTGCGATCCTTGCCGTATAAAACACATCAAATTCGACGCATTTTCCAGCCTCAAGTGAAAGAGTCTCAGGCGCGGTGTGATAAATCGTTGATACATACACGCCCTTTGTACCCCTGCCGTAGGAATGCACGAACTCATTTGGCAAAGATACCGAGAGCGTGACCGCTTTAGTTGCCCGCACACACACACGCTCCACCGCAAAGCGTCGGTCAACAGAGGGAAACAGACGGCGCACTACCGAAACGCCCTCTTTCGTATCACTCTCCACCGTCAAGGTTCCGTCTATGCTGATTACGTGCGGATATTCGATCAGCGGCTCTCCGTTCTTTATGAGGACGGGAGCAATTTCTTTTGAATCAAAGCAAAAGGTAGCGTGTGTATTGTTAGGAATTGTCCGCAGCATCGGAAAATAACATTGTCGTGAAAGCGACAGACCACCATCCGCGCGCACTCCGTATGTCACGATAATATCGCAGTACAGTCCGCTCATTTCAATATTGTCACTGTGAATTTGTCCTGGTTTTACATCCCAAACAAGTGCCTTTTCTGCAATTCTCCAAATTTGTTCAGACATAACCATACTCCTTGCCCTTTCGTTGTGCGTGTTGCCGGATACGAGTTGTTGTATTTATTATAGCATGAAATCGGCGGATGTTCAAGTATACGGTTGCATATCGCAAACAAAAAGCACTTCTTAAGGCGCGTGTTCTTAAGGACAGTTTTTGAAATTTAATAAAATACGTTACCTACCGACAGGAAAAAGGATAGAGAAAGCAAAGTGCAATCTCTATCCTTTTTTCTTGACAAGCACTGCATTTGTAGACACAAATGCAAAAACAAGGTTATTATTTTATTTTATCTTCAATTTCCTTTGCATATCCTAAAGCTTGCTCCGCTTCAACATCATATCCATTTTTACGATGGATATCCGCAATTTCCAAATAAACCTGGTATGCTTCCTTGAATTTTTCGAGTTTTCGATAGCACAGCGCGATATCATATTTTTCGTCGCAGAAATATGTTCCGATTTCTCCTGCCTTTTCGAACCATACGATTGCCTCATTGTAATTTTCCATGCGGTAGTAGATATCACCCATGCTGATACACAACTCCCAATTATCCGAGAATTTCCGTAGAGCCTCCGCACAAACGGTAAGCGCTTTTTCGTATTGATGCGCGTTCTCATACGCTTCAATTAGCAAAAACCATTCACGCTCGTCAAGATTGCCGCCCGCTTCATCCATTGCGAGTTGCAGCTCTGACAAAATTTCTTCGCCCTTACCCATGGAAAAGAGCATATGCATTTTCATAGATGCCGCTCTTCTGTAAGGCAAACAATTTTTGTCCGATTTATCGGCTAAGACTTCGTCAAAGTATTTGAGTGCTTCATCTCTGCAAAATGCCATCATTGCCTTATGGAGCCAGCCATAGTTCCATTTATCATACAAGGACAGTTCACCTGTTTTCATCAGCTTTTGATATTCAAGGCGACACCTCAAAAAGTCCTCGGGGTCTTCGCTTATTTCATAGAGCGCAGATAATCTTTGAGCGTAATTATCGTAAGCCACCGACTGCTTTTTAAAAAGATCATCCACCATAACCCCGTAAAGCTTGGCGATTTCGGGAAGGAGCATTACGTCGGGCAGAGTATTTCCACACTCCCATCTTGATACGCTTTGAGCGGTTACGCAAAGCTTTTCGGCAACGTATTCCTGTGTGTATTTCTTAGCCACTCTGAACTTTTTCATATTTTCCGAAAACACAGTTGAGTTCATATAGAATTATCTCCTTTTTTATTTTTCGTAAGCTTACGATTATATTATAGCACCAATAAAAGAAAATAACAATATCTCATTTTATGATTAGACTCTCGGTTTATGCACAGAAAAAGATAACAAAAGTCGCTGAGAGTAACCGTTTGCCTCTCTCGGCGGTGTACTTTATAAAAAACTAACAATTATTACTTGGAACCCTATTTAACTTTTGCAAATATTCCTCTATCCCTTTGTATGTGCCAAAAGTTTTATAATACCGATCAATCTCAATAGTGTTTCCGTGCTTCTCCTTGTATTCCTTTATAGCACGGAGTGTTGTCATGATCTCATCAGTAAAAACATCTGACATATAATTTTACTCCTTTAGCAATCCATATTTTTTTGCAATGCTCTGCGCGTAACTGCCAGACTCCGCTTTACCGTTTTGAACAGCATAGGTTCGTCGATCACCGTATGCCTCGGTGTGCAGATAACCGATTTTTTCACCGCACTCGGCAATTTTCGGATCTGTTTCGCAAAGTTCGTGATGATGTGTAATAAAAACACATTTACCCCCGATTTTGCATAGCTCACTAATAAAGTTTGCCGCTATCGGTACAGCTTCTGCCGAGGAAGTTGATGTAAACGCTTCGTCAATGAGTGCCAAGCTGTTTTCTGTAAATTGCTTCAATACGTTAGAAAGTGAAATACACTCTTTTTCAAACCGCCCAACCAAATTGACGTTTGCCTGTTCTTCAACCGATATTTTGAATATGGCATCGCAAATCGGCAAGGTTGCTTCTTTAGCAGGAATCGGCA
>CALAXC010000255.1 GCA_937894775.1 uncultured Clostridia bacterium | reverse complement strand
CAAGTAGTGGGAACTCTTGAGGTGTCTAAAAGCGAGGATGAGCCGTTTACTGATATGTACGGATATGAATTCTGCTGCAAGATTGTAGATGCGACCTACACCATCATAAAAGCAGAGGATCTTTCAGAGGATATGGCACTTTGGCAGAAGATTGCAAATACCGATGTAGTAAATGACATCTATAAAATGTATGATTACATCAATTTCCTGTGTGCATGGAATACTTACTTTGTTAATAGCTATACAAATGAAAACGGTGAAACCGTTCCCGGCTATTATCTCTATGCAAGCGATGCAGAACGCTTTATCTATAAAGACGGCGCGCAGTACAACTATGGCTATAAGGAGGGCTACTTTGACTCTATTGTAGCCGAGATTGAGGCTGTAGATAAAACTGCATTTGCGGATCTTGTTGCCAACGTGCGCAAGGCGGAAGCCCTTGCAAGCAAGGCTCTCTTGGAGCTTGAAAACAAAAACTATACTTCTGAATACAAATACGTAGAAAAGTTTGGCAAAGAGGATTGGATATTCACATTAGATAAAGGCGAAGAGCTTATGGATGAAATGCAACAGATCTATATGGAGTTCTCAAATTGGCTTGGAAGCTGGGAAATGTAAATAAAAAAGTGGCATATATTTTATTATGATAATTGTGGCAACCACGGTTGTTTTAATAAATAAAAATCACAAAGTACAAAGGGCTGGCAGAATGATATCTGCCAGCCCTCAAATTTTAAACTGCATTAAACAAAGAAAAACAACCGCCGAGGAATCTCACGAAACCTCAGCGGCGTTTTTACGTTTATCTGACTACCGAAGAATGACTATAGATATAGAATTCCTCTTGGCTCGGCATCCACTTCTTTTCTTTATGTGGAAAAGTTGCGTCGAATGCTTCGACCGCAGAGATGTCCTCACAGCAGTCGGCGGCGGTAGATGGAATGTACATCCACTTTCTGCCGTCAAGCGCGTTCGGCACAAGCTCGCAAACGAGAAGTGCCGTAGGGAAATTGCCGTCTACAACAAAGCTGACGTTCTTCTTTTTGCAGCTCACGAAACCACGGCTGACATAGTTGCCCGGATTGCCGAAATTGATGTTTACATCGTAGCCCATCTTGCGTGCTACCTCAAAGGAATGCTCGATCAACATCTTGCCGAGCTTCTGCCTTTGATATTCGGGAGCAACGCAAAGCGGCCCGAAGGAAAGTATCTCCTTTCGCTCTCCGTTCTCGTCCTCAAGCCATGCTTTGGTGTACATGATATTGCCGACAATCTTACCGTCAAGCTCAAGCACGAATGCAAGCTCGGGGATGAAGTCGGGATGATTACGCATCATGTGGACGAAATAATGTTCGTCCGCGCCCGGTTTATAGACGTTCCAAAACGCCTCGCGAGTAAGCTCTTCTACTGCTCTGTAATCTTTTTCTGTTTCTAAACGTATCGTCAAATTGTTCATTGTTAAATCCTTTCATAAATTGTTGACGTTCAAAATACGAGAGGATTGCCGAGAATGTATTTGCAAACCTCTCGTTTACAGTACAATCTCCAAAAGGTTGGTGTTTTTCAAAAAGCACACTCCGATAAAAATATTCAAGCCGAAGCTTGTGAACATATTATATCACAAAAGCTTGAACAGTTCAACCGCCCAATACACAAACGATTGAAAAGTCCGCAAAGTTATGATATAATAACCACATAGATAAGATTTAACGGAGAAAACAAATGAAAATTAACACGTACGTCAGAAAGATCAACTACTACGAAACAGATAAAATGGGGATAACTCATCATTCCAACTACATTCGTTTTATGGAAGAAGCGCGTATCGACTTTCTCGAACAGATCGGTTGCGGCTATGAAAAATGGGAGAAGGACGGAATCGCATCTCCCGTTATCGGCATAGAGTGCGATTACAAACGCCCCACGACCTTCGGTGACGAGATTCGCGTTGAGGTCGCTATTGCGGAATATAAGAGACTCACGCTGACGGTGGTGTATACAATGACAAACGCAAGAACCGAGGATATAGTTTGCGTTGGCAAGAGTCATCATTGCTTTGTGAACGCCGAGGGCAGACCTATTGCTCTTTCAAAGCAGCATCCCGAATACGATGAACTGCTAAAGATCCACTTGGCCGAAAGCAATCAAGCACAATAAACTGACCGAATTATGGGTGGGCGTTTTGCCACCCCATCGTTTAGCCGTGATACAGGGAAGGACGATTTGTTCTTCCCTTTTCTTGTGTGAAAACAGTTGTGTTTCGTGGCGGTTTGTGGTATAATCAGTTCGTAAAAACAATCCGCAAAACTTGATTTTCAAACAATATGGCAGAAATGCAACCATCAGTTGACATTATTCCACGTTTTAGTGGTAGACTTTATGATCGTTACAGGTTAAAATAGCCATATAGTAATTTTGAAAGGAAGCTTCATTATGAGTATTTCCGTAAAGATTCAACAGTTACGAAAAAGCAAGGGGCTGTCCCAAGAACAGCTTGCAGAAAAATTAGAAGTATCCCGACAGGCAGTATCAAAATGGGAAAGCGGAACAAGCACTCCCGACATTGAAAAGCTCTCGCTTATAAGCGAACTGTTTGAAGTTTCTACCGATTATCTTATTAAAGATGAGGAAATATCGCAATCCACTCAACCTGTTCGGCAAGATATTCGTATTCCGAGAAAACTATATATCATTGATATTAACAAGAGAAAGATATCAACGTTTGAAGAATTTTCAATTGAAACGATCAGCACCAACGGCGAAGCCACTTTAATTACGGGATTGACTAAATCAAATGAAAAAGTGAAAGTTCCGACGTGTGCGCTTTATGGAATTTCAAAAGGCGTTTTCGGAATTAACAAGCGGACTTTGCTTGGTTTTTATGCTTCCGTGGAAGATGCGAAAAAAGAGCTGCACAGCATCTCAAATGCAAGCGAGACAGATACGGTATATGAGTTGAAATACGCCGCGAAAATGCAAGGACTTCGTATTGCTGATAGTGATTAAAGCTATGCCGAATCACAACTTCCCAAGCATGCCGAATTGTGCATGGGCGTTTTGCCCACCCATCGTTAAAACGTAATATATCAAGCCACAAGGGGTGAACGAAACGTTCACCCCTTGTTTGTGTGTAGGTATAATAAAAATCAATCCACGCGAGAGGAAGCGATATTGTTTTTCCTGTATTCCGTGGGGTTGATACCGTAAGTGGCTTTGAATAGCTTTGAAAAATAATTATAATCCTCGATGCCGCAAAGCAACGCGATCTTGTTCACGGCAAAATCCGTGGTCGCCAACAGCTTGCATGCGTATGCGAGTCTGCAGTTCTTTATGTGCTTGGCAGGTGTTGCGCAAAAATATTCGTTACATATCTGATATATCTCGTAATGCGACAAATGGAAGTGCGAACATAGATGGGATACGGACAGCGGCTTTGAAAGATTTTCGTAGATATATTTGTCTATTTGTGCTTCGATTGGATCGTTATAGAGCTCTACCATGGTTTTCAAACGTTCGTAGTTTGTGCAGGCATCTAAAACACGAAATGCTGAGATCAACTTTTCTTCCGAAATGGTAGGCAAGCTGTCGTATGCCGCGCGCAACTTGCTTCTCAAATATTCGGGAAGCTCCTTCTCCAGTTCTGCAATATCTGCGCCGTTATTTTTGATCTGACCTATCATCATGAAGCCGATGATGTGATTGTTGTAAAGGATGGGCGACAGACATTCCCGTAAGCCCGCGTGGCAGGTATAGCTATATTGACTGCGCGTTTTTCTGCACTCAGCAAAGGCGTGCTTATCGCAGTCCTTGCAACGCAAATCCATTTTCCCATCCTTGCGCAAAATCTCGCAAAAGCCGCTGAATTTCGTAGGATAGTAGCAAAGCTCGTTCCCCTCGGAATCATAAAGGCAGGTTTTGATATTAGTCAAGGTATAAAAATCATATAAAAGCTGTTTTAGGGCATCAAAATCAAATGTTGACATATTCGTAATTCCTCGTACAAAATTACCATACTTTTATATAAATAATACTATAATTCAAGCAAAAAATCAAGTAGAATAATAAAAAAGGAGCAAAAAATGACTTATTTGAGCATAGATGTTGGTACAACGGGCTGTAAGTGTCAGTTGTTCTCCGAAAATGGAGATATAATAAAATATTTATTCAGGGAATACGCGTTCAAGATAATAGACGGCGATAGTTACGTCGACGTTTCGGCTATCGAAGGTCATTTGCGCGAGATGATTGAGGAAATCTCGCGGGTTTTTGAGATCTCATCTATTTGCATCTCGTCGCTCGGAGAGTCCTTCGTACTTTTGGATGAGAATGACAAGATTCTTTTCCATCCCATGCTCTACACCGACACACGCGGCGAGGAGGAAGCGGAGGAGATCAAGTCCGCCATCGGTGAGGAAAGGGCGTTTCTCATCACGGGGGTTGTTCCGCACAGCATGTATTCGCTATCAAAGCTTTTGTGGATCAAGCGCCATGCGCCTGACGTGTTTTCAAAAGCGCACAAGGTAATGCTTATCGGTGATTACATCGGTTATCTGCTCACAGGCAAGCGCGTGATAGACTATGCCTTAGCATCGAGAACGGGGGCATTTGACATCAGAGCTATGCAATTCTCGGATGAAGTATTGGGGCGCTTCGGAATAAACAAATCCCTATTCTCTACTCCGATGCGAGCGGGCAGTATCGTTGGTAAGCTAAAGCCCGAATGGAACGTTCCCGCGCTTCTTGTGCTTGGCTCTCACGATCAGGTCTGTGCCGCCGTTGGCGCAGGTGTTTTGAAAGCGGGCGAGGCTGTGGATGGCATGGGAACCGTTGAATGCACCACCGTGGCGTTTTCAAAAAGACCTACTCAAATCGAGATGGGGCGGCAGGGCTACTGCTGCGTACCGTACGCCGTTGATGGCTTGTACTGTACGTACATTTTGAATTATTCCTGCGGCTCTACGGTCAACTGGTTCAGAAGAAAGATCACGCACGAATATGCTGGGGATGAGGCAAGCTTTTTTGCGTATATGGAAAAGAATATCCCCGATTTACCAAGTGACGTTTTAGCTCTTCCCTATCTCGCGGGTGCCGCCACGCCGTATCAGGACCTGAGCGCAAAGGGCGCGTTCCTCAACCTCTCGCTAAACACAAGGGATTGCGATATGTATCGGGCACTTATCGAGGGCATGAGCATGGAAATGAGGATGAATATTGAAACGGTCAATGCATACGGTATTGACATCAGCGAGATAGTGGCTACCGGCGGTTGCTCAAACTCAGAGCGCTGGATGCAGATCAAGGCAGACGTACAAAAGGTTCCCGTCAAGGTCTTAAGGTCCTCGGAGGGCGGTCTGTGCGGCTGTGCTATGCTTCAATCGGTTGCGATTGGCGGTATAGCTACACTTGAAGATGCGCGCAAGATATTTACGCGCTACACCAAGCATTTCTCCCCCGCCCCATCGGGTGCGTACGAGAGAAAATACGAAAAATACAAAAAAATTTATAAACTTGTAAAGGAGCTTGCTTAAGATGAAATTTGCGTTATATTTTGGAAACCGAGGCTTTATGCCAGGGGAGCTGATCACCGGCGCGAGAGCCGATATGATAAAAGCCGTAACCGATGCAGGCTATGACTATATTGCGATGGATGAGAGCCTGACTCGCTACGGAGCTATCGAAACGCGAGATGAGGGGCGTTTATACCACGATTGGCTCAAGAGTCACGAGGGTGAATATGACGGAGTTATTCTCTGTATGCCCATATTTATTGACGAAAACGGCGCTATCACCGCTCTTCAGGATGCAGGCGTTCCCATCTTAATGCAGGCGTACCCCGATGAGATAGGAAAAATGGATTTCAGACATCGCCGCGATGCGTATTGCGGAAAATTCTCCGTAACCGACGTGTTTTATCAGTATAAGCTTCCCTTTACGGTCATGAAACCGCACGTTGTTCATCCTTTGAGCGAAGCTTTCCGCCAAAATCTTGATGATTTTGCGGCTATATGCCGCGTAGTCAAGGGAATGAAGCGCTTTAACCTTGGTTGCATCGGAGCAAGAACAACGGCATTCAAGACCGTGCGCTTTGATGAGGTAACGTTGCAGAGATACGGTATAAACGTAGAAAGCTTTGACCTCTCCGAGTTGATTTTCAAGGTGCAGGCAAAAGCCGACGACGATGCCGCTGTGCTTGCAAGAGTCAAGCGCCTTTTGCAGTATGCCGATTTCACGAAGGTGCCCGCGCAGAATATGCTGACTCTTGCGAAAATATCCGTAGTTATTGATGAATACATAGAAGAGTATCACCTTGACGCTCTGACGCTTCGCTGTTGGAACGAGATGGAAACCATCCTCCGAGTTTGTCCCTGCGTTCTCATCTCCGAGCTGAATGACAGAGGAATCGTATGCTCCTGCGAGATAGACCTTACCAGTGCGATAACCATGCGTGCTATGCAGCTTGCGAGCGGACGTCCTACAGCTTGCCTTGATTGGAACAACAATTACGGCGATGATGAAAACAAGGTCATCCTGTTCCATTGCGGACCCGTTGCGCAGAGTCTTATGACTGCCAAGGGTGTTGTAACCGAGCACAAGATGTTTGCCAAGGAAGACCCGGGAAGCGGATGGGGCACGAACGAAGGGCGCATATCCGCATTTGACATGACATTTTCAAACGGTTTTACCGAGGACGGAAAGCTTAAGGTGTACGTCAGTGAAGCGAAATTTACCGATGATAAGATTGAAGGCAGCTTCTT
>CALAXC010000254.1 GCA_937894775.1 uncultured Clostridia bacterium | reverse complement strand
AAAAGGAAAGGAAAAAATCTCATTTTGTCGTAATAAACACAGAGGGCTGGCGAAAAACAACCGTCAGCCTTCAAAATTTGAGTCGCAGTAAGCAAAGAATAAGGCATCGGTGAAATACCCGGTGCTTTTTTCCTTTCAAGTCGAAAACTCTACCCATTATATGGCTTTTGCCTTGATTTATTCATAAAAATATGGTATAATTATAGAGTTAACTATGCTATACGGAGGTAATTGCGTGATAAAGAAGAATAAAAAGCTATTCGCAGGCATTTTGCTGACGGCAATTTTGATTATCGTCGCAAGAGCCTTGCGCCTTATGATAAACGATATGGAGTCATTGGCTTTGGCTACGCTCCTTATCTATCTGCGCGGTGTGATACATCTCTCACTCGCCCTTGTTTGGACGGTTTCGGTCTACCAGCGCATCACCAACAAGCAGGCACGTGCCTTTGTGCTGTCGGTCGGTGTTCTGATGCTCGTGTGGATCGTTACCAAAACTGCAAAATATGAGTTCTTCCCGAACAACACAGAAACACTCGCGCGATACCTTTGGTACTGCTACTACGTGCCGATGCTTCTCATTCCCTTAAACGGCATATTTGTGGCACAGTATATAAGAAAGCCCGATGATTACAGATTGCCGAAATGGGTGTATCTGTTCTATATACCTGTGTTCCTTCTGCTCGTCGGTGTACTCACAAACGACCTGCATAACCTTATGTTCGCATTCCCGAACGGAACCCAGAACTTCAACTCCGATTACACCTACGGCATCCTTTATTGGATTTCGATGGCGTGGTACATTTCACTCACACTCGCATTCGTTATTATCTTGATCTACAAGTCAAGACTTCCCGGAGCAAAGAGCGTGCAGAAAATACCTCTCGTTGTTGCCATCGTTGCCGTTGCCTTTTGGATACTTTATACCGCAGGTCTGATAGACGGCGACCTCACCGTAATCGACTGTATTATTATCGGCACACTTCTTGAAACCGCTATTCAAACAGGACTTATCCCCACGAACAAAGGACACAAGGAGCTGTTCGCCGAAACCACCGTTCCCGTTATTATCATTGACGAGGACTATCAGGCAAGATATACTTCGGGCGGTGCATTGCCCGTATCCGAGGAAGCGATGAGAGCATCGGCAGAAGCTCCCGTAAGTCTTGGCGATACCGTGCTTTGCTCCGCGCCTATTACCGCAGGCAGAGTGGTATGGCAGAATGATGTGGCAGAGCTGAACCGTCAGCGAGAAGATCTCGACGATGTTCGCGCAAGACTCGCCGAAGAAGTCGACCTCATCCAAGCTGAAAACGAGATCAAGGAAAAGCAAGCAAAGGCAGAGGAACAAAACACCCTTTATGATACGATTGCACGTGAAGTAAAGCCTCAGCTCGATATACTTGCAAGCCTTCTTGATAAAGCAGAAAAAGGAGAGAACGTAAAAGAAAATCTCTCCCGTGTTGCCGTTATCGGTTCATATGTAAAACGCCGAGGCAACCTTCTTCTGCTCGGCAATGAAAACGAAAATATCCCCCTGCGAGAGCTTGAAAACGCGCTTCGTGAGTCAGGCGAAAACCTGCGACTTCTCGGTGCGGATATCGCACTCACCGTCAAGGGCGAGGGCAACATTCCCTTTGCTTATGCTATCAGAGTCTATGACCTCTACGAGCAAGTAGTGGAATCCACCATGGATATCCTCTCGGCAATGTTTATCCGACTTACCTTGAAGAACGAAAAGCTTGTGCTTTCCTTGCAGCTTGGAGTGAACGGAAACGCCGAAGATGCACTTGCGAAGCTCGTCGCCTGCGGCGAGCTTTCCATTGAATTTGAGGAAAACGACGTCTACGTTGACCTTGTGATGGGAGGTGACGGCAAATGATGAACTACTACGGACTAGGTATCCCACTCCGTGCGCTTCTGATGACGCTTCTGTTCGTCTCTACCAATGCCGCCGTCGTGCTCTTTATCAGACTCGTAAAGAGAAAAAAGCTTCTTCACGCAAAGGTTCTTCTGCCTGTCGTTATGGCGGTAAATACCTTCTTCTGCGTGATGTTCGCAACCGAAGCAAGAGCCACAAAATTCTCCCGTGAATTGCCGGAAATCGTGAAAAATGTGTGCGAAATGCCTATTATTGTTTGCATTTTGCTACTTCTTGTAAGCTTCGGCTACCTTGTATTCGCATATCTGTCCGACCTCAAATTCAGAAAAACAAACCTCTCCCGTGCATCCATCAAGGAGAGCCTTGACAAGCTCCCGACAGGTCTTTGCTTCTACCTGGAAAACGGAAAGACCGTGCTTGTCAACAACACGATGAACAACCTCTGCTTCAAGATCGTGGGCAGAGATCTGCAGAACGCAAAGCTCTTTTGGGAGATACTCACAGAGGGCGAGGTATTACCCGAAATCGAAAGAATTTCATCAGGTGAGCATCCCTCGTTCCGTCTTACCGATGGCAGAGTGTGGACGTTCTCACGTGCCGAGCTTGAAGATGTGATACAGCTCGTTGCGGCAGATACCACCGACCTCTCGGACATCAACCAAGAACTGAAAATCCGCATTGCAGAGCTTTCTGTTATCAACAAGCGACTCCGTGAATACGGTGAGCAGGTGGATGAGCTGACGAGAGCAAGAGAGCGTGTTGATATCAAAGCCGAAATACACCGTGAGCTTGGTCAGGCACTTCTCATCACAAGAAGATACGTTCTTAACGAAACGGACAGCTCCGATGCCCCCATCTTCATATGGAAAAAGAACGTGGCAATGCTCATTCGTGAAGCGAGCTACACCGACGAGGATATGCTCCTTTCCGACTTCCTTGACTCTGCCCGTAGTGCAGGTGTAAAGGTCGAGCTTTCGGGAGAGCTTTCGAGCGATAAAAAGCAAACCGCTCTGTGTCTCATGGCGGCTGTGGAATGCCTCGTCAACGGTGTTCGCCACGCAGATGCAAAAACACTCTATATCACGGCGCGAGAAACCGAAAACGAGATCTCCATCACCTATGAAAATGATGGTGCGCTCCCCAAGGGCGATATCGTCGAGGGTGGCGGTCTTTCCTCTCTTCGTCAGAGAGCAACAAGACTCGGTGGCTCTATGGTAGTAAAATCCACACCGAGATTTTCACTTACAATTATACTTCCCAAGGAAGGAGGCAACCAAAATGGATAAATACAAGGTACTTATCGTTGACGACGATCCCTTCGCCCGTCAGCTTCTCGGAATGTTCATTTCACAGAGTGAAAACTACGAGTTCGCCGGTACGCTCATATCTGCAGCTCTTGCGGAAGCATCGGTCGCTAACCGAAAGGTTGACCTCATTCTGATGGACGTCTGCACGGCGATGAATTCGAACGGCATCGATGCCGCCGAGGCTATCAAGAAGAAATATCCCGAAATCAAGATCATCGTTATCACGAGCCAACCCGAATACTCCTATATTACAAGAGCAAGAGCCGTTGGCGTTGATAGCTTTTGGTACAAGACGGTGGTACAAGAGGAATTCCTCACACTCCTTGACAGAACCATGGCAGGCGAGCGTATTTTCCCCGACACCACACCTACATTGAATATCGGAGCGGCACTTTCGGTTGAGTTTACCGAGAGCGAGCTGAAGGTCTTGCGCCTTGTCGTAGCAGGCGAGCGAGATCAGGACATCGCAGAGGAGCTTGGCGTTTCCATCAATACCGTCAGAACCCACCTTCGTGTGATGATGGATAAAACCGGTATCCGAAGCCGTACAGCATTGGCGGTGAGAGTGCGTGATGCAGGCTTTGTCATCGTCGAGCCGAAGGAAGATGAAATCTGAAATTGAATAGCAAAACGAGTGCTGTCACAGGTGTGGCGGCACTCTTTTTTTGCAAAAAACCGAAAAAACTTAAATTTTTTTGAAAAAAAGTGCCTTTCCTCATCATTTATGATGATGTGCAATTTTTAAAAGTATGATACACTGTTAGTGTAAAATGCCACAGGTGTATTCGGGCGCGTGTGCGAACGCACGTAAAACAGCCCACCTCACCCGTGGAAATTTGCAAATTTATCGCAAAGGAGGTTTGATATGAATGCGAGATATCATTATCAGCATTCGGAATGATTTTGTAGCTGAGGCGATCATCCATAGCCTTAAAAAAGCGGGTGATTTTCAACCCTACAAGCTTCTGTTCTCTCGTGATGACGAGGTGATCAGGGAATGTGAGGCGGTGCAGCCGGAAATATTGCTTTCCGAGGTTGCCTTTGGTAAAGCAACGGATTTGAGAACCCGTCTTGCCGAAGCAAAAGCGGTCAGAGCAAATACGCCAAACTGCAAGATCGTGTTCCTATGCGATGAGAACTCCGCTCCCGACCTCGCCCGTGAGGTCATGCAAGCGAAGAAGGACGGTCTTATCGACAACTTCTTCTATTCGTCGGTCGGCTCGCGCTATCTCGTGGCTGCTCTGACGGCAATGTAAGGGGGGGTGAGATATTAACTTTCTATCCCCGTTCGGTAATGAGCCGAACATAAAACGCACGATAAAAATTAAAAACTCTCAAAAAGGAGAAAAAACAATGAAAAAAAGATTTTTATGTCTTGCACTTGTGCTTGTAATGCTCGTTGGAATCATTCCGTTCTCGGCAATTACAGCATTTGCGGCAGACCCCACATCGCCACAGTCAAATGATTTGGAAACTATCACAGTTACCACCTTTGACGAGTTGAGATCGGCATTGTCGGCCGACGGTGAGGCAAAAGTCGTTCTCGCTAACGATATTTCTGTAAGAGATCCGGAATTTGAATATTGGATTATGGATTCCAGAACAGACAGAAGCAAGTTTTCGTCGGGCAGGATGACGGCAGTAGCAGACATATCCTCTCCATTGTCATAAA
>CALAXC010000253.1 GCA_937894775.1 uncultured Clostridia bacterium | reverse complement strand
TGACACCTAACATTTGTCAACTATTTCCAGTTTGTAATTATTTGTAACTAAATTGTAATCATTTACCCCTTGACAAATCTTTTATAATAGTGTATAATAAAAGATGTAGAGAGAAGGTCTCTCTATGTGTAAGTGCTTTATTATTTTTAAGGAGTGATGAACATGGATGCTATCAAGTTCATAGCAGACTGCATCCGCAAGGAAGAGGCTGCTAAAAAAGAAATGGAGAAACAGGCAACTAAAGACGACAACAAGAAGGCTTCTGTCAAGGAAACCATAGGGGCGGTCAACCCGAAGGCTAACGAGCCGAAAGATAAGTCCAACGACGAGCCAAAGTCCGATGATGCCAGCTCCGAATCGGATGACCCTAATAACTCTAACGAACCCACACCCTCGGACGAGGGAGACACAAACACAAAGGAGTGATAACAATTGGCAACCTTTAACGACCTTCACACGATCGTCAATGCCCTCGTATCACAGGGTGAAGGTGCTACCGCCGTTGCGCAGGTGGACCTTTCCAATATAGCATCTTTGGGTGACTATATTATACAGAGCGGCAGAAACGGAACCAATGATGCTATCTTCGGCAAGTTCGTAGATAGGATCGCAAAATTCATTATCGCCAACAGAGCTTACAAGAGCAAGTTCGACTTCCTCTACATGGAGCCTTTTGAATTTGGGGCCGTGCTTCAGAAAGTACATGTTGCTTCTCAGGTAGCTCAGGAATCAGGCAAGTACATTCAGGGCGATAATGCTTCAGAGGCAGAGCTCACAGGACAGATGCAGAATCTTCCTACAGTATCTGTAAAGCTGTTCAGCAATCAGAACACATGGGAAGTATCTGTAACTATCACAGAAGATCAGATCAAGACAGGCTTCACATCAGCAGAGAATCTTGCCGCATTCATTTCCGCTATCTTCACGGCGCTCAATTCGGGTATCGAGAAGGAAATGGAATCTGTCGGCAGAGCAGTTATTGCTTGCTACATGGGTGAGCTTCTTAACGCTCAGGCAGAGGCCGATACAGCTTCTGAAACAAAGAGAATGGCAGTAAACCTCATCGCACAGTATTACGCTGAAACAGGTGAGACTGTTACAGCTGATGATGCATGGTTCGATGCCGACTTCCTCAGATGGTGTACATCATTCTTCAAGGATGAAAAGGCACTTTTCACTGAATACAACGTTCTCAGAAATGTTGATACTGTTGAAAAGTTCACACCCGCAGACGAACTTATGTTCCTTATCAACACCAAATTCGCTGATAACATTCAGCGCTTCATGACCTCGAATGTTTACCATGACAGTCTCGTATCCATGCCCGGATACAAAGAGATCGATTATTGGCAGGGTCTCGGTGACCTCTCCGCAAAGGACAGAACCACTATCAAGGCTAAACTGGTTAGCACTACTACAAGCGGGGACGAAACAGTTAACAATACCATAAGCAAGGCTTATGTTATCGGTGTTATGTATGACCCGTATGCTGTCGGTTTGACAGTTCTCGAAAGAGACTCTGTTGCGGTTCCTTTGCTCAGATCTCACAGAACTACCTACTACGAGCAGTTCAAGCGCGGCGACTACATCGACCTCGCAGAGCAGGGTACTGTATACTACCTTGAGGATCTTGAAAACCCTTAATTCCCTTCGAGCTTCAGCTTCCGGAGGGTGTGACACTTAATGCGGGTAACAATACTCTCACAGGCGCAATAGGCACATCTTCATACAGTTTGGGGGTTTCTACAACTCCCGTCGAGGCAACAGTTTCGGCAACGATTGACGGATCTCCCACAACTGTTACTGAAGGATCATTCAGCGTACCTGTTACAGCAGAGACTATTGTGATAACCGTGGAAGCCGAAGGGTACACAACAGGAACATACACCTTCACAAACGCAGTAACGAAGATTGAGGTATCTTCAGACGGCAACTGGTTGATGCTTTCAGAAGTACAGCTTCAGGAAAGTTATGCAATTAATTACGAAGTTCTCACCGATGGAAGTACCTTCATTCCCTACAACTATCAATCCCCGATCACGATATCAGGCACTGTAGGTTCAAACACTACTATAAAACCTTTTTCTATGATGTTCTGGGAAGAGCCCGGATATAGTGCACGGGTTGCGCTTACAGTCGGTATCAAGAGACATACAGCAGAAGGCTATATGTATTATCCCGTATGTACACTCAATGACGGTAGTACTTATGCTACAACAGGACAGAGAACACAGAGGGATAGCTCAGGTGTACCGCCCACATCTATTACTATAGGTAATGATGTTTATGACATATTCTGCTTCGTATGTGATGATAAAGCATACAGATTCGGCAAGGTGGAGCTTATGAAGTTGAGCACTGAACCCGATTCGGTTGCTACAGTTGAGGCTACACTTACTGTTGATAATTCTGAAGCTACGTATTGGGGCGCTGAATATTTAGACATGGAGCTGTCAAGTTCAACAACAGGTGTTGACGTAGTAAATACCGGCACAAAAAAGATAAGGGTAACATCTTCATGGCAGAGTGATGATATAGTCATGCACATTGATAACTTTATTCAGGGTGCTACATTTACAGCAGTTGCTGTTGATTATAGTGATCAGGAAGTACCTCTTACAGTAACAGGCACAACCTTTACAATACCTGCGGATAGTGTTTCGACCTATCAGAAGATTATTGTACTGGGTAATGCAGCTTCTTATTCTGAAACAAGAGTAACTTACGTAATATTTGTTTCTTGATAGGCATTCAGCCATTCAACATCTCCTTAAAACGGGGGCTTCGGGGGATTCCCTCGAAGCCCTTGTTTAGTAACTATAGAAAGGAATGATAAAAACATATGTTCGATATACTTAAGGCGAAGAAACAGCGCATGACAGCCGAAAAGAATCTGAAGATCTACATGGCAATGACGGATGTCGCTGATGTCGCCACGGGATATGGATATTGGAAGCGAGTGCTTGTCAATAAGATAATCAGGATGTTTGAGTATGATAACCTCGATGACACCATCCCGCAGACAGAACTCGAAAAGCTTGTGCTTCTTCCCGGATATTGCGCTATCGTCTCTACAGAGTACGGTGAAATAGCAGTTCCCGCTTCCACATACGGTATCGGCTTATACGAGTCTCCCGCATACAAACCCTATACAATATGGGCAACCCCTCTTGTAAAGGGTCACGGCTTGACAAATCAGGACGCTGTTATCATCCGCAACAATTCATTCTGTACAGGTGTTCTTGATACCGTCAACAGATATGCAAGGATGCTTGCTGATATAGAGTCCTCGCTCGCAATAACGCTCGTCAATATCCGTCAACCTTCAATGGCGGCCGCGCCCGACGAGTCAACCGCTTATAGCTACGTTGCCGCAAGGCTCGCCTTGACCCTCGGTAGTCCCGAAGCTATCATCAACAAGTCTGTCTACGATGATATCAAGAACCTTGATGCTATCAAGACTATCCCACCTTCTCTGCTCAGTGACGTCATTGACGCCCGCGACAATCTGCTTTCGCAGTTCATGTCAGAGTTCGGTGTTGCGACAAGACAGTCCAAAAAAGCTCCGATGACTACAGATGAAGTCGAGTCCGATCATCAGCTCCATACGGTAAATATTACCGACATGCTTATGTCCCGCGAGGAATCGCTTGATATATACAATTACGTAAGACGCAAGAACGTTTCCGTACATTTGAACGAGGCTTATAAACCTATCGAGGGAAGCAAGCCGTCAACTTTCAACAATACGGACAACCCGACAACAGGACAGGCGGTGAATGAATAATGATTCTGAAGGACGTACTTAAGACTAACGTCATCTTCAAGTCGACGATCTTCGATGACACAGTCGCTGATATCCGCGATTTCCTTGACCCGAAGGAGAACAACTCCTATCTTATAAACAGTATCGATAGTTATATCGGTATGGAATACGGTGATTGGGAAGTCGTGCCGGATCTCAAAGATGACGATGATGAACTCGACACAGACGAGCTTGCAAGGCGTGTTGATACAGTCATTGCATGCAACAAGTACTATTGGGAAAAGCTCCTTGAATCAGTACTCGCAGAGTTCAACCCGCTTTGGAATGTAGACGGTACTGAACGCCATATCCACGACTACGGACAGCATGTTCAGACCGACTCCAAAGCAAAAGTCAAGACCACCGATAAGTATGGAACGACAACCACAACAGAGACTATCGGTGACGAGAAGCACATCAAGAACAATGCACAGGTGACAACCACCAACAAGAACAATGTCGATGACAGCTCTCTCGGACAGAACCGCAATACAGTCACTACATCCCACGGTGAACGCCTCGAAGCTTTCAACACTATCGATAGGGATCTGAACATCCCGACAGGCAAGACCACCAAACATCGCGCAGGTGAAACTACTACGACACATAAAGAGACTACGATGGACAACACAGCTGCTTTCCAGAATAAGACTCAGGATATTGTGTCTCAGGGCTCAGGTGATGACGGTGAAGACTACGAGGATGTTTACGCCAACAGATACAAGGCTTATAATGACACCGTGTCAACCGGTCCGACTAAGAACGAGTCAACAGTTTCTCAGCACGAGGATACGGAGACTATCACACACCGCAGAAACGCTTCTGATGCAAACCCTGAAGCAAACGTTACAGAGGTTGAAGGCCCGGAAGATACGCACGAGACAGACGCACGTACGGACACTTATACATCTCAGCCGCATCAGGATGTTGAGACAGTAATACGTCAAGGCAATATCGGCGTCACAATGACAACACAGCTTCTCCGTGATTTTCAGAAGTTTGCGAGAGAATCGAGGCTCGTGCCTATTATCTCAATAGAGATAGCAAAGGCGCTTGCATTCTCTGTTTGGTACTAAAGGGGGAATCGATATGTCGTTGAATATCGCATTTTACGCAAACGCAAACGATAACCGTGTTGTTGATAAAGTGTTGACACCTACGTTTACTTCTGTTGCAGAACTGTATTCGGACAGCAGTATCCACGAACCGCAGATAAAGCTTGCATGGAATGAAGCACTGTCACAGTCAAATTATATGTATATCGGTAAATTTCATCGGTATTACTATATAAAAGACGTTGTGGCGTTAACAGGCGGTGCAATGCTGATACGCGGTAAAGTTGACCCACTGATGTCTTTTGCCGACAGTATTAAGCTGTCAAACGCAATAATGACAAGGTCACAGCGTTCAGGCTTTCAGGGACGCAACAAGGGTACATATGTAAGAGACCCCAAACTCCCCGTGTACCCGAAGAAAAATTTCAAAGTGGTGGAATTTTCTAACAGTGTCTTCAATATTGATGTGGCAACACACTCATCATTCAATTTCGTTTTAAATGTAGCAGGAGGTGGAAACGGTGGCTCAGGTCAATAAGACAATATATCCCGACGTCGCGGGAAACAGCTCATTTACGACAACACTCGTAATATCGCCCGCGAACTATCCGGATCATCTGATATCGGGGCTTGATACATCTATCACATATTCAATGTCAACAAACGCAAGGGCTCCTATGCGGGACGTGAGGTCATGCTATATGACCTCACAGCACCCCGGAGCCGTTTACCATTACCATACACCGGATCCGCAAAGAGTCGCTATCTGTTACGGATGGAACGGTGCTTGCGGTGACAAATGCGGAACAGCTAAAGTTATGTCTAACCCATGGGGCGAGAACTTTGTGAACGGAACACAGCTCGTTTCAGCAGTAAAGTTCAACAGTATCATAGGCAGACTCTTGTGTGTATGGGGTATAGCAGACAGCTATGACTCAATAGCAACAAAGGGTTACTACAGCACATGGAAGGATTTCCAGAATTATTGTGTTGCACACCCTACAGAGAACATAGTTCTTCTGTCCGCATGGATTGAAGATGTTCAGTGTGGCGGTGTAGCCCCCAGCACAAGAAACTTTCCTTGTAAGGCTTTGAATTTGAGAAACATGGCACTTTGTAGATGGGCAGACTCAAACTCTCAATTTCAGCAGTTGACCGATATGTGTTTCCAGTATGAAGCTTTGAGACCTATGTCTTTCACCAACAGTTTCGAATCATATAACGGATGCTCGACAAATTTCGCAAACAATCCTGATATGGTATGGCCCGTCTATAACTACGGTTACGGTGTTTCGGGAGCTTCTCCTAATGCTCCTACGTATCCCTATGGGACTATAGGAGCTTTCATTGTCTACGGTGTCGAGGAAGGCATATCAGACGACCTGTATACACTTCAATGGCCTAATATGGGACAGGCACAGGGATCATGGATATACGGCATGTCTGTTATCAAGTACGGCAAAGAGAATCTCTTCAACTACATCGAGGAAAAAGCATCAACATACGGCATAATGTTCGTAACAGATATGAAGGTCGCTTCAAACGGAAGTGGTTCCTTTGCTCAGGGATCTCTACAGTCTCTTGATCTTTCAGACCCGTCATCAATACCTAACATAGTAATACCCACCATCAACGGTGACGGCAACTATGACGGTACAAGGATCTATACGGGCGATGACGTGCCTGATGATACACAAGGACTTATTGACGGTGACAAGGATACACCTTATGACGAAGGTGCAAGCTCCGAAGACCCTACACCGGGACCTGAACCGGAACCTGAAATCCCGGACGACAATACGTACACCGACCATGTTGACATGACAAATCCGACACTCACCGCAACAGGTATATTCAACCGCACGTATATCATGAACGCGGACGGTGTCGCAGACCTTGCCGATTGGATCTACAATGCTGATGACAATGTTTTTGAAGAAATTATGAACAACCTTTTCACCAACAACCCGATTGAGGCACTTATCAATTTGAGACTCTATCCTTATGACGTTGCTTCATTGGGTCAACATGGTACAGCAGAGTTCATTAAATTGGGCCGAACAGTGTCAGACGTTTCGGGACTCAAACTTCCATCGGATGCAACAGCTATCATAGATATGGGTCAAGCGGCTTTCCCGAAGTTCTTCAAGAATTGGCTTGACTATGAAATAGAAGCACAGCTCTACATACCTTTCATTGGTACTATTGATTTGCCAGTACCCCAGTGCCTCAATCACTACATCAGTGTCAAGATGATCGTTGACTATGTTACGGGAGCCGCAACCGCTGTCATTTATGCTGATAGGATTCCTATTCTGTACAAGCAGGGTGTTATCGGTGTCGATATACCTATGACAGCAACAAACAGTGCGGAGACCTCAAAAGCAATCATCGGTAACATAGTCGGTGCTATAGGAGCCGGAGCGCAGAAGGACGTTATGGGAGCCGTGGAGCAGTCGGCGAGTGCTTTCTTGAACGCTGTCAAGGGTTCACACTTGCAGACAGCAGGTTCTTCATCGCCGCAGACATCTCTCTATCAGCCTAAAAACTGTTACTTGTTACTCTCGCTACCCGCTGAATACGAGACGGCATGGAGCGACTTGCAGGGAGAAACAGTCGGTTTCGCTTGCTACATACCTACAACAATAGGCGATCAGACAGGCGGTGGATATGCAGAGTTCACAAATATCCGTCTTGACCGTTTTGGAAACGCTACAGACGAAGAAAAGGAAGAGATCCTCAATCTTCTTCAGACAGGCGTTTACCTCTGATAATAAAAAAGACCCCGGACATTGTCCGGGGTTTTTTTATGTTCAGCCTACAACGGCGCCCTGCCCGTTGCCCAGCTTACTTACATATAATATCCTCACAGTCGGCAGAGCCGACGCTTCGGAAAGAGCGTGTGAACGAATGTTCACTACGTTCCATCCGTTCACATATATTTTTTAGCTATGTTATCAAGAGTTTCCTTGTATCTCTTCTTGATCTTGTATGTCACTGTTACAGTTTCATCCGTTTTCGCGAAACCGTTGAGACCTTTGCTCTTGATGATGGAGAAATAGTCGATATAGCACTCGTCATTATCGATCTGTCCAGTTCCAGAGTTCGGTATTGTTACTGTACCTTTCTGCCACATACCGTAACTGCCTTTGTACGAACATTTGCTCGACCAATCGGCTATCCAGCATGCATATCTCTCGCGTGTTGCGGAGTCAACATAGTTCGTATACCAGTATGTCGAGCAATAGACCCCGGTGAAATATCCGGCATGCTCCATGAAGTTACAAAAGACTTTGATCAAGTTGGCGGTGCCACCGTGAGTGAACTGCGCTTTCTCTTCGATGTCCATATAGACAGGAAGCTCGAACTGTTTGCCTCTCAAAGCATACTCAAAAGCCTTTGCCTCTTCGGTCATTCCTGCTGTCGTAGTTGCATATGTGTACCAGTATGCACCGACAAAAAGCCCCGCTTTTTTTGCTTTAGTGTAGTTAGAATTAAAAGTGGGATCGAACTGATTCGGGTATTTGAGCGCCGAACCGTAACCCGCACGGAGAACAACACCCTTGTAACCTGCCCTCTTGATAGCCATGAAGTCAACGTTATAACCTTGTGCCGCACTGATGTCTAATACTTTAAACATTTTTGTTTTCCTCCTCGTCACTTAAAACTTTGTCCTTGATGATATCCAAACTATCATTGATAGCTGTCAAGGATTTTGTCATCTGTTCCGTGAATTTGTTGTCTTTGTAGATAAAGTATACGAGCAATGCAATTGCCGTTCCATTATTCACAATCAAGTCCACAATTTGCTCCATAGTTAATCACCTCCGAGATCGCATCATCTGAAAGCACTGCTTCCAGTCCGTTCCGCACATATCGTTACAGAAGAAAATTTTGTTTGTTGCAAAGAAGTCAAACAACATTTTTTCTTTTGGCGAGATAGGAGCGAAACCACCGTGTAATGGATTAAAGTCAACTTCGTCTGTTATAAGCCTCTTATCAGATAAGTCAACTTTATTTATTTTAGAAGGTGCCGGAGTTATGTACCAAAAGTACTGTGTCGGCCCTTCATAATCATCAGCGGGTTCAGTGATTTCCATGAACATCATCTTGAAATAGAGATTTTGGCACTTCATATATATTGTGTGTCTTACCTCACAATTGTTGTCGATGAAGGATTTATCAACGTGAGGTTGTGAGAATGTACGGTACTCGTTAGATGTTATCTGTTTGCTACCCTGTCCGCTTGCCATCCTACCGAAAAGCCCGACGCCTTTACACTCTTCAACGGCATAAATTACGTGATGGACATGTTCGCCAGCGTTGTCCATATACGGTAACTCTTTATCGTATATGTCCATCTGTCCGGGCTTCATCTTGCCGATATTGTTCAGTTCCCAATACGGGACGTACGGACAGAGCTTGCTGATAGTGTTACCTATCATCCAACATGTACCGTTACGATGACGGAATACCGTAGATATAAAGCTTTCAAGCTTGACAGGTTCATCTGCGAGCCAGGGCTTATCTTCCGGGATCATCTCTTCGAAAATAGCATCCTCGACTTTAGGATACTGTACAGACTTTTTGTTGCCTGCTATTGACAGAGGCTGATACCAACCGAACTGTTTACGCTTCTCGCAATTGCCGTCATCATCGTACTTCGCAAAGAATATCTTGCCTTGCCAAACTCTGATAGCATTAAAGTCGCCATCGGTTATTTCTGCGATGTCAAGATGTCGTCCACACCATCCCATGACATCATCGACGCGGCACTCTGTATCGTGTCTGCGGATGTAGAACAGTTCAGAGGACTTTTCATAGCATTTCCTTAATAGGTAAATAGCAACCTCTGTGGACTTACCCAATTGTCTTCCACCGAGGAGTATTGCATACTGTGCTTTGTACTTAATGACCGTTTGCAACATATTGTCGATACGGTAGTGAGCGGTTCGTGACGGATCCGGGTCGAGAAGTGAGTGAGATGCAATATCTCTGAATGTCTTCAGATCGACCGTCCCGTCTGCTCTGAATATTTGTCTTTTCATAAGCGTTTCCACCTTGATATTGATATGTTAGCGTAGTTGTCACGGCATGTGTAAAGGGTTAAACCTTGTCTGTAACCTTGACACCATGACTCGCCGTTGACGAACAATGCGGGATACCCGTTGCTATCCCTCGTGTTGTGTCCTATGGTCGCAATATCGCAAATATACTTATGACCGTTGTAGTATAAGCACATTCCCGGTTTTGCGTTGTGGAGATTAACGAAGCCTTGATAATTATGGTCACTGATTATGTCTGAGTCGTCATAATATGGATGGTCCGAATAGTCTCCGTAGTTGTATATGCAAGCTGTCGATGGGTCGTCTGTAATGGATTGTGCATCGAGAAGCTCGTGATAGGATCTTTCGACTTTCACGTTGATATTCAGCTCTGGGGCGATTACTCGCCCCGTTGCTGAATATGATTGAAAGAAGAAGGATTCCGCAAGTGCTAAAATTATGTTGAGTATCATCATTTTGACGGCCTCGCATTCGGTGTGCACTTCTGCCCTGCGTATCCGTACTGCTCGATCTTAGCTTCAGTCTCCTTATCGGGTCTGTAGGGATATTTAGATATTGCGTGGATTATGTCCGTCACAAAGTCGATATCGGGTTCCTCGATCGTGAAGTCACCTGCGACTGTAGGTGCAAAGGTTTTGAGGTATTCCTCAATGTCCTTAATGATGTTGTAGTACAGTACCCGTTCCTTGTAGGTGATAAGTCTCTTTTCCATAGTCATTCAGCCTCCTTTGAAATAGCTGACTTGACGAATGTTCGCTCTGCTCCATCCGTCAAGTGGTATTCGATTTCTGTTATTCCCATACTCGCAAGCTCGTAGTCATATTTGAGCAACGTAGTGAGAATATCGTGTACGAACTCTTCGTTTGCGGAGTTTCCCATGCGGGATTTGTACCGCATAGTGTTGCTCCTGATGTACTTGATAAGCCGCATTCTTGCATCAAGTTCCTTCTTGTTGTACTTCATAGTACCATCTCCTTTAAATATAGTATATCACATATTAGGGTCAATGTCAATAGCTGTAACCGGATTGTAATAATTCTTAACTAACCTGTAGTATTTGGGGTGTTTGGGCTCTCTTCCAAAGTGCGATATAGAACTCGTCCGTGGATTCGTACATATCGTTTGATGCTGAGAGATTGTAGTCGGTAGGTACGAGACAAATTCCGTATTGAGTGTTGGACTCGAAACCGTCTTCGAATTTTACCTTTGTCTGATTGGTGATATAGTAGGGTATCATCTTGCACTTCTTGCCTTCCTCGTGCATCTTCTTTGCGCTGAAGACAAGGCCGTCCGTGAACTGATCGATATTATCGAGACAGCATGCGCCGTCTTTGGGAACACCCGCAACTGTGATATGGAGTGTGCCATCTGTGTACTCGCAGCAATATTTCTTCGCGCCGAGTGTGCGGAAAGCGACTATCTGTTTGCTATGGTCATCGTCCATGATGCCTATCGGATACGCCTTTGTCTGTCCCGGATTATCCTCGTCCTCGCCTATCGGTGAGAGGTCTGCGGGGTCAATACCGAGGCGCTTCGCAATAGCTTTATGCTGTTCAAGAATGTTTGCATTGTAGTCGATGAAATACTGCTCTGCTTCGTCTGAATATATCATTTTGACACTATCGGTATCGGTGTAAACCACAAGATCGGGATCAAAGAGAACTGCTCGCATAAGATTGTTACGGGCATATGCGGTGATGAATGTGCCTATCTGTGCGGCTATGTTTATCTTACGTTCACCGCCGTTAGCATTGTGAGTAATATCATAGAGACGTTCTTGAAAGTTATCTTCTGTCAAAGGTTCTTTGAACCATTCAGAAATTGAACCGTCCTCGTTCATGTGGTTTGCATCGAACATGATATTGTCGACGAGGAGTTTTTGGCACTGAATACCGAAAAGTGCGTTGATGACTATCTTTGAGCACTGATATATTTCGGGGTCTTTGCCCTTCTGCTCCGTCTTGTTCTTATAGCATTCGATGATGAACTTACAGAATGCATCGGGGAGCCAATCAAGACGAGAGGTTTTGAGGGTGATAACATTGATAGATTCATACTTATAGCACTGCTGGAACAGTTCAAAATCGGGCTTTGTGAGTACTGTTCTGATTTTGTCTGCTGTTGCTATTGCACCGTTCATTGTCATGATATTTTCCTTGACAGAGCATTTAGAGGACGACAAATAGAGATAGGGGATAACAGATTCTACATTTGTTGCCTCGAACTCGACTATATAAGTGAGGTTCGGGTCGTCCATATCATCAAGATTATTGCTTGTTATGAAAGGTGTGAGAGGATATTTTTCGGATATCATAGCCCATGGATAGGAGGAATTTAAGTCCTTCATTATCATAGGCACTCTTATTGTGATGTCCGAATATGCGGGGTTACGACGTACGAGCCCGCCTGAGAATGCGGCGAGGATGAACTGATATTCTTCAAGAGTCTGAGGCATCAGACTTTTACAGACTTCATAATGCTTGTGAGCCTTCTTGTCTTTGAACACATTGCGGAGCTGTCTGCGGACCTCGCCTGTAAGGGTCATCGGAATAGCGTACACATGCTTATATTTGGTACGATATTTCTTGATACCCTTATCGATGATTTCAACGTCTCTGCGACAATAGAACTTCTCTTCGGTGGACATAGGTGTAAGAGGAGTTCTGATTTTGTTGTAGTCAAAATCCTTGCCTTTGGGGAATCCCAATTCCTTGCCCCATTTGTCGAGGGACTTCTGTGTGAGGAAATAGGAGCATCTGAACTCTATATTGTAGAGGGACGTGTAGGACTTCATAGGTCTGTGACATTCTCTTGCGAATACCTGGTCCTCTTCCCCTGAGAAGTCCATGATATTCAAAAGCCATGCAAATTCGAAAGCGAAATTGTGAACATAGATGAACTTGCGAGCCGGACAGTAGTTGGAAAGGTCTGTTAAGAAATAATTGAGGTCTTCCCATGTCCTGCCTGAAAAGTAGTTACCCTCAATCATCATCTGCCAATGATAGAGGATACCGCCTTTGGTGTGAGTCTTTGCCATATTCGGATTGTTGTAGTCGTACGGTATAGGAGTGCCATTCATGCCGATGAAAAAAGATGTAGTTTCGATATCGAAAGAGAATACCGCATCGGAGACATATTCGTCTGCATACATACCCGCCGATTTACCTGCCGCGAACATGAAATAGTCTATTCTATCGAGTGATAAATCGTGAGTAGTATACATAATCAGAACCCCCTAAAAATGTCTATTAAGTCGTTTGCGAGTCTCTGCTGAAATTCTGCTGATGTTTTGATGTTGGCTATATCAACGAGTTCAGCATCAGCTGTATACGAATCATTGACGAGATCGTCCCATTCACTGTTTCCGTAGGATACATCTACAGTCTTCTTCGTAGGTGTGAACTTACCGAGAGGCGTTTGTTTCCATGTTTCATGGAGCTTGCTTGCATCCGCATACTTCTGAAGTACATCCTGTATCTTCTTCTGTACATCAACATCAGAAGCTGAACCCTGCGCCCATACCTGCTGCTTGAATATCTGTACGAGTGTGTCGGAGTTCATGTATCTTGACTCGTTAAGTTCCTTCCATGCCTCTGAAGCGAAGAGGTCTCTGAGCATCTCGTACTGCTCCTTTGACTTTACATAACCTTTGTCGAGATAAGACTGATAGCGCTTAGTGTCTATCTCCTTATGTCTTGTTTTAGACATGTAGGCGGAGTTAAGAGCCGACTGCACTGCCGCATCTGCCGCCATTAACTTTGTGGGGTTGAGCTTTTTGAGTGCTGAGAGCGAGTATCTCGTTGTGCCGGGCTTGAATAAACCTGTCATACTGAGATTCTTCTCGTAGGACTCTTCGAGTCTTTTGTACTCTTTATTGGAGAGATATGTTTTAGCCCTTCTGAGGGTTGCGTTGGCCTTCTTCATCTTTTCCTGAAGATGTATCAAGTTGTAAGTCTTACCTGATGAAGCATCGATATACTTCGTATTGATTTTCTCCTTGTAGGAGAGAGAACGGAAATTCTTTGTTGCCATGATGGTTTCCTCCTTTTTAGAATATAACTGTTCGTACTTCGAACTCGTATCCGTGTGTCTTTATCTTCTCGTGTTTGACTCTTCCGATCTTATCAAGCAAATTGTAATACTTCCTATTAAGCTCCTGAAGGTCTTGTACTTTCTGTTTGAGTTCAGAGATCTCCTTCTGCATCTCCTTCTTCTGCCTGTCACATTTCCGGAGACCTTTCTTATAAGGTCGGAACTCGTCATTTTTCAGTGTTCGCATTGGTTGCTCCCCCTTTAAATTTTCTACTATCATTATATCATAATATGGGTTACAAATCAAGTGTGTAATGGTTACAGATTGGTTACAATTAGTTACAAATGATGACACGCCAGTGACATCATTTGTATCCCCCCGAAGCGCAGGCGTAGCCTTCTGTGAGGGTGTTACAATTATTACGAAACAAAAATAGTTGACTTTCATCAGGTGTAT
>CALAXC010000252.1 GCA_937894775.1 uncultured Clostridia bacterium | reverse complement strand
CAGGTAACCGTATACTTTTCTGCCTTTGTGCTTTTCGAGTTCTTCAGAGAGCTTCATCAGCATCGTTTCCACAGCTTGATTTTCGTATATGCCGTCATTAATTTTGGCAACGATTTCAGCGAGTTTTTCAGCACCTGTACTGCGAAGCTCATCACGCACTTTGGTCTGCTCGGTGTATATCGTGTAAAGGTCGTTCTTGAATATTTCGTGAGCATAGTTTGCCTTTAATTTTTCAAGACCTTCTTGAGTGATATACGGCTCTTTTCCAATCGAATAGCAGATGAGATGCACGTGGGGATGGTGGCTCTCGTTATGGAAGGCTGCATACCATCGCAAATCCTCAATGGGGATTCCCATGCTGTGTGCAAGGTTGGATGCCTGACTGCGGAGCAATGCTCGCCACGCATTTGCGTTATCGTAACCGAGTCGCTCGGCATCTTCTCTTGTTGATGATATTTTCAATATCCTCGCCCGATAGGATTCCTTGATGCTCGGATACCTCTCTTGCAACATCATAGATGTTGATTGGCTCATCCTCTTGAGAAAACAAACCGTGAGTACCTTGCTTTTCAACTCGTGGACGAAGTCCGATGTACTGCACGTAGTTTTCCATCTCGCTGATCTCGTCCTTGTTGTCATCACAAATTTTTCCGATGAGCTGCGATGCTGTATATCTGTTAGGCGTTTGACAGTAATCCTGATACTCCTGACTCTGCATAGAGGACGGAAATGTTGAAGTGAGCTTTGTGATCGCTCGCTCTTGTTCTCTCGTTGCTTTTACGAGTTTCCAAGACTCATCGCATTTTTCAACTCCTTCACGGGTTGCAATATATTTCACGTCATGTTCCTTATGCTTTTTATCTCTCGTGCCGGGCTTGTAGTAACGCCATTTGAAAATAAATCTTGCCATGCTTATTTATTTTCCTCGTCCTCGACAGCTTCTGCAAGAGTGATGACACCTTGGATTCGTTTCACATCTCTAACGCAATCTGCTCTGATTCGTGGGAGGTTCAGATCTCCCGTATCAACCGTCGCGGCTGTTACTCGATTGAGAACGGAAAGCTCTACCGACATTTTAAACATCAAACTTGCCATGCGAGATTCAAATCCATCGAGTGAACCTTTTATCGTAGATAACATAACCTTTGGCACATAATCACGATAGTTTTCTGCAGAAAGATAACCGCAGTAAAACCTTACAGCTCTTTCGATAAATTCTGATTTGCTTTTGCAACCATCTTGCTTAAACAAATCATCCACACGTTTTAGTACTGCCGGATCAATATAGAGGGTATACTTTATTTTTTCGCTAAATTTGATCATTTCTCCTCCTTTTGGTGTTTTCGTGTTTGGATCGTTCTTACGATGGCGTATAAAGTCCTTGCTACACTTGGATTTTTCAGATTTCACGCCATTGTAGGTGATTTTAAAGCCGTTTTACGACGTCGTAGGGAAAGTGCCGAAATCTCCTTATTTTGCTCGGCATTGCCGTGCAAAGTGAGTGGGCGAACGGCGGTTACGACGTCGCCCTTATTCCTGCAAAAAAATCGGGCGAGGCATACCTGCCCGATTTGGTTCTGCATCTAACTGTTCGTCGTTGGCTCAATCTTTCGCTAATTGCCCGAATTTCCGTCTGTTTGGCTTGGTTCGGGTTCTTGCTTGGGTTCGCCCTTCAAATCGCAACACGGGGCGTTTTTGGCGGTCTACGGTGGTCATTCGCTTGGCTTGTCTATCGGGGATATGACTTTGCCATCGAGCTTTTCGAAGCAGCACTCGGTATAGGAGAGACCGTTCTCGGATACGATGCGGTCGAGTACGGAGAGCATCTCGGCTTCCTTGAGCTTGACCGTATCGCTCGGTGTTTCGTAACAGATCCACTCATCCGAGTCGGGAGTATCCTTCACGAATACATCGTAGCAGAGCTTCAGCTTCTCCTTGGATTTGAACAGAGTCGCTTCGATCTTTACGCATCCAACCGTGAGAGATGCCACGACCGTTTCCGCAAAGTTTTGCGGTGGCTTTCTCTGTAAGAGAAAAACATCACGGTCGGACACAGGTCGGATGAAGGAATATTTTTCAC
>CALAXC010000251.1 GCA_937894775.1 uncultured Clostridia bacterium | reverse complement strand
GTCTTATAATTTATCATTATTCTTACGTCCACATAACAAAATTTATTTCCCAGATACTCTCCTGTTTTTACGGCAAATGCGAGTGTAAGCAATATAATACCAACGCAGGTATACAACGGCACGGTACCTTGCAATATCAAAATCGCAACCGCAGCCAGATATACGCCCACTGCAATGGAATACATTTTTCCGATTCGTATCACGCGTGCAATCACATCCTCCAGCTGGCGATGTTTCCCTATCAATGCTCCTGGTTGTAATGTCTTCAATCTATGATATATCTCATGATACACATCTTTTTGGATGATTGTCGTTGAATTCAGTCCCTCTTTGACCAAACGCACAAAACCGGCATAGCGCTTTTTTCCGAACTGGCTTTTCAAAAGCCGTCTGTATTCGTTGCCCATGCTCACTATCCTCCGCATTCGTTTTTGCTCTGCCTTTTATAGTTATAAAGTTATCTTTATCTACGGAAACTATATCACCGGTATCGTACCAACCGTCTTCCAAAGGTTGTATTACTCCCGGATTATCGCTCTTTATATAACCTAACATCACATTTCTGCCTTTAACTACCAACTTTCTACCGTTTTTTATTCCCGGAACTTCATCCAACCTCATTTCTATTCCCGGGAAAATTCTACCTACAGACCCTTTTTTATGATACATAGGCGTATTTACCGAAAGTACCGGGGCCGTTTCTGTTGCTCCGTAACCTTCCAAAAGATTTATACCGAAATTTGTAAACAAACTTTTTGCGGTTTCAGCTTTTGCTCTTTCTGCACCCACGACAGCAATTCTTATAGAATAAAAATCGTAAGCATGTGCACTTTTACCATACCCGCTAAAGAAAGTAGGTGTAGTAAATGTAATTGTTGAGTTTGTATCGTAAATAAGTTCCGGAATAATTTTATAATGTAACGGTGTAGGATAGAAGAAAACTTTTATACAGAAGATTTAGAAAAAAGATTTCCGAAAAGGTATTGACAAACTATCATAAAAATGTTATAATGGAACAACAAGTTCCGAAATAGAAAAAGAGGTGCTTTTTATGAGAGTTATGGACGAGAAAAAACTGCAAGAAATTACGGAGTTCATCAAGCAGTATGCGAGAGAGAACAACGGCGATGCTCCCGGTCTTGCGGATATCATGGATTATATGAGCATGGCAAAAACAACGGCGTACCGTTACATGCTTGAGCTTAAAAAGCGCGGAGTAGTTTCTTACAACGGAAAGAAAACCTTGGAGATTCCATTGCAGCGTAAGATGCGTTGTGAGTTCCATCGTGTACCGATTCTCGGTAGTGTCGTTTGTGGATCTCCCGACGAGCAAGAGGAGCATATTCGAGGATATCTCGCAATCCCGGAGGATTGGATTGACGGCGAGTGCTTTTTGCTTGAAGCCTACGGAGATTCAATGGTGGATATCGGTATTGATGAGGGTGATCTCGTGCTCGTAAAGAAAGCAGAAACCGCCAACAGCGGCGACGTTATCGTAGCCTTGACCGATAAAGGCAACACCTTGAAACGCCTGTTTTGGGAAGGAAATAAGCCGAGATTACACGCAGAGAACAAAACATACTCAGAGGATAGAATTGATATCTATCCGTCAGAACTTATCATTCAGGGAATCGCCTTGAAGGTTATTAAGGATATACATTAAAAGTGAGGGATGGAAATGACAGATAAGGAAGCATTATATAAAGCACACTTAGACGATATGTTTGGCGTTGTTTCCGTGGATGAGTTTTCATCTGAAAAGGTTGATGCCGTTCTTGCAAGACTGTTACAGTGCCTGCCTAATGACGGGAAATTATACAAGTATCGTTCGATAGAAGGACAAGCCTTTGACTATGCTTACGATGGACTTGAACAAGGATATTTGTATATGGCGAGAGCATCATCCTTGAACGACGATCTTGACTCAACGTTGATCTTCGATCCCGAGAAGGAGGTCAAAAAAACTGCAGATTATTTCTTTTCACATCCTTGGTTATACCTAGAAAACTGGGTAAAAACCAATTCCGATCGGCCTCTGTTTCGCTCGGCATATGATTACCACACTTACCAAAAGGCAATGGAGTGTGTCGATAGAGAAAATTATACGATGGATATAGACAAGGCTGTTGAACAAATGGTTGCATTGGGAGCAACGAAGGAACAGGCGAGAAAATATATTGAAAAGCTGAAGGCTCTTACTGATGGCTTAATAGAGCAGCACAAGGCACAAGTTGAAGGAGCTGCGAGTGCATTCATCAATTTTAATCGAAACAACAGAGAAAACGTTTACGTGTTCTCCATGTCTGAGGATTTTGATTCGAACAGCATGTGGGGATTGTATGCCAATAGCAATAAGGGCTTTTGTATTGAGTATGATTATAATAAACTCCTCAAAATGCCTTATGAGATAAAAAGAAGGCTTATTAATTTATATCGCGTTGTCTATGAAGATCAGTTAGGAGAGTATTCCTTTATGGACATGCACAAGTATATGTTAACTGGTAAAACAAACTTGGAATTGTTTCGTAAGGCCAACATGGAAATGTTGACTAAGATGATTACGAAGCATTCTGATTGGCAAGCAGAAAAGGAGTGGCGAATTTTCCTTTGCAATCTAGATGATAACAACAAGATATACGCAGATTTAGTATCAGGTGTTATCATTGATGAGAGAGTAATTCAAGAACCTAACGCTCTCAAATTGATAGAACTATGCAGAAAGAGAGGATGGACTGTAAAGGTTCGCAAGAAAAACCGAACTGCTGTGAATCACGTATATGAAGAATTGAGGTGATAAAGTGGACGGAAAAGTAAAACGAATTCCAATAGCAAGATGTCCGAACCCGGATTGCAGTCGAACTCTTCTGTTCAGTTGTGATCCGAAGGACAAGCTTCGTGTTACGACCAAGATAGCTGATGAAAGCTATCAGGGAAAAACGATGATATGTTCGCGGTGCAAAACCACCGTAGCTATCATTGAAAAGCCGAAGGTAGCGCGCGGATACGTAGCGATACCGATTACGGGAACGGTGCAGTGCTGACCGAAAACGGCACGAATAATTGAAAGTGATCTATCCTCCCATCGGTGAACATGGGAAGCAAGGGTGAGCATCAGAAGATCTCGCAGAGCATAGCTCTGCTTTCTTCGGGTGCTCATTTTTCTTTTCTCTGCCGTGGGGGTAGATATAAATTCTTATTCAAATCGTTCATTCAAAACCGAATAGACACATCGAGGTTGCGTTACTTACATGAACCTAAATTCTAAAAAAGGAAGGTACAAAATATGAAGCAACCACTTATTAAAAACTACGATGAGCTACCAATGTTCATCAACGCAGCAACTCTCGCGCAACTGTTCGGTGTGTCGCGCGCATCGGCTTACGAGCTGATGAGCGAAAAGGATTTTCCGTCGTTCAGAATCGGCAAACGAATTCTTGTGACGAAGGAAAAGCTAGTAGAGTGGATCGAAGGTCACTCGAAGAAGGGAGGTAATCGATGATGGAGAATAGTCGATACAGCCTTCACGATGACAAAAGATTCAAGGATGAGCTTGACGAATGTTACTTTCATCCGTCAAGAAAATACGCGAGCGAGGAAATAAAATTCATTGCTCGCAACGCAATGCTGTTGCTTTGGGATATGGACGGAATCAGCGTACAAGGTGTTCATTTTTCAAAATCAGATATTCGCTATCGGATGCTCAACGAGATGACTTGTGAAGATCTCGATAGAGCAATCGCGGAAGCGAGTGCGAGAAATTGGAATATGAAATTCGCTGACTTTCTCGTTCTGATCCTATGGCATATTCTCTTTGGCAAACGACTCGTAGAAATTCAAATCGAACAATCGCTTGGCAGATACTCTGCCTAACGGGGGCGTGGTCGATATGCTTTACTACGGTCAGAAAAGAGAACCGCGTGAAAATTATTTTCCCGTGCACAACCGAATCTTTGATCTCGGATTGTGTGCGGAGGAGCTGGCGATCTATTTATATCTTGTGAGGTGTGAGGATAAGAAAACCTATACTTGTTATCCGAGCCACGCAACGATTGGTTCATGTATTGGTCGCACGGCAAACACGGTTCAAAAATATGTCAAGGAGCTTGAGAAAAAGAGATTGATCACGACGGAGTTGACGATGGTGAGAGCGAAGAACGGTCGTTTTTGTAACGGCAGCTTGCGATATACTATCCGTCCGATTCAAGATGCGATCGATTACTATGACGAGCAGCAGATGCGAAGATTAGAAGCCGAGATGGCTAGAAGAAACGCAGAAAAAGCGTTGGAACGATTTGATGCAAAACGACGAAATCGGGTGATGTGAACACGCCCGATTTCCTTGCAGGAGAAAGCAAAGCACCCATAGCGGTGCTTTGCGGTTCACATCGGACGGCAACGCCGACCGAAAGGGCAAAAAAGCTAGGTGTTTCAAGGGCTTTTGACGATTGAAAGATTACCTTTGTGCAATATTACCACAGGCGCGTGTTTGGGCACTTTGGTGTCTTGTTCGGTGTCAAAGGTGCGAAAAAACGCCGTGTTATAAAGGAATTTTCAGATATCGTGATATGGTGTCACGGCTATTTTAGGAGGTTTTATGAGTAAAAATGAGAAAACAAAATTTACAGTATATTTGGACGATGATTTTCTAAAAAAGACGGACAAGGCAGTCCATGCTTCGGGCTGCAAATCAAGAAATGAATTTGTCATCAAAGCAATTGAAAGTTATATTGCTGAGGTGACTCTAACGCAGGAGAACCCGATACTCGCGAATAAGATTGCAGAGGTCATCTCTCAGTCAAATGACGTGGCGCTCAAAAAAGTTTCAAGCGGTCTCTTTCGCTACGCAGTTTTTCTTGACATGACGATACAGATGATTGCGGATTATATGGAGATCGATGAATTCGTCTTGGAGGAGTATCGCAAGCGAGCATACAACAACGTGAGAAGAACAAAAGGTCGCATGTCACTTGATGAATTACTCCGTCATACAGGAATTCGTGATGAAGAATAAATATGTCTTGTATGATAACTCTGCAGAAAACCGCTGGATATATCGAAAGGATTGTGGTATTGTCTTGTGGTAAGAAAGGAGGCGATTAGTAAATGTCAAAACGCAGACCGTCGGGTGACGGACTCATTAGAAAAAGAAGCGACGGACGGTGGGAAGGTAGAATTGTGGTCGGTCACAGAGCCGACGGATATCCAATCTACCGATCGGTGTTCGCAAAAACGCAACGAGAGCTGATGCCAAAGCTTCATCAGCTCAAGGAATACTATGCAGGTATGGAGCTGACCGAGCACAGCAAGATCACGCTCGGAGAATGGCTTGACAGATGGCTTGCCGAACATCCTCTTGTTAACAAGAAGATGACCCTTATGGTACGCCAGTTGCAGCCTACACCGCAAGGACTGCCGCTGGAGCTATACTTTTTCTATGACGGTACAGCGTGGGTCCCATACGAACACGCTCAGGCAGAGATTTTTGAACACGTGTTTGCTATCCTAAAGGAATTTGGATTAAAAGTATTCCAGAGTCCCACAGGAAAAGACCTCGCCACAATGACGCTCGAAAAGGAAACCTCGGGAATAGAGCTTGGCGCACCTGTTGCGCTTGGACTTGCAAAATCGGGCAAGTATTTAATAGAGCTTGAATTTACAACACCGCAAAGCGAGCTTGCGCAAATCAAAATTCCAATGCTCCTCGACGGCCGCGACGCCTGCACCTTCGTTGCAAAGGGCACAAACGGCAAAACGGGTATAGTTAAAGCCCAAGTGTCAATTATGAACTGGGCAAAAGCAGTTGTTTTCTCGTCCGAAAACGAGGTTGAAATTAAGGCCGATTCAAAAGTAGGTATCGACAAAGGTACTGGTATTGTTATGTGCTGTACATTTGGTGATCAAACAGATATAGAATGGTGGAAAAAATATAATTTACCACTAAAATATATTTTTACAGAAGATGGAAAAATTGCTGATTCAGTTCCAAACTATGG
>CALAXC010000250.1 GCA_937894775.1 uncultured Clostridia bacterium | reverse complement strand
TGGCGAATTACACAAACGAGCTGATGGCCACAAGATTTTCCGACGTTATGTGGCTCATTGAGCAGATTATGTGGAAAAGTCTCGATAAGCGCATTGCTTCCTTCCTGTTGGAAGAAGCTGTCATTGAGTGCAGCAACACGCTGAAAATAACACACGAATCCATTGCCAACCACCTTGGCTCCCACCGTGAGGTCATCACACGAATGCTGAAATATTTTCAGAATGAAGGCATGGTCAAGCTCTCCCGTGGCACGATTGAGCTTGCCGACAAATCCAAATTAGAAGAACTGAGTGGTCAATAGACAATGTCCGCCATGCAAAAAAGCACGGCGGACATTTTATTATATTATTTATCCATTCCGCAAGCGGTGGCACGTTCGATCAATGCGCGGTCGTTTGTCACCGCGTCGTAAAATCGAAAGCCTCCCGCGAAATTATATGCCGTATAACCGTTTCCCTCCAAAATGCGGCTTGCAATATAGCTGCGAAGACCGCTTTGGCAGATCACGTATACAGGCTTGCCTTTTTCCACTTCGTCAAGCCGTTCACGAAGCTCGTCAACGGGGATATTCTTAAAGCCGTCAATGTGACCTTGTGCATACTCTCCGACAGTTCTCGAATCAAGAAGCGTTACGCTTCCGTCACGGGGAAGGTTTTCAACATCTTCGAGATGCCACTGCTTGAGCACACCGTTTGCGATGTTATCGATCATAAAGCCAGCCATATTCACGGGATCCTTAGCAGAAGAATAAGGCGGTGCATACGCAAGATCAAGTTCCTTTAAGTCGGTGGCCTTCATTCCTGCACGGATGGCGGTGGCAAGCACGTCGATTCGCTTGTCCACGCCTTCGTATCCCACGATTTGTGCGCCAAGCAAACGGTAGCTGCCTTTTTCAAAGACCACCTTCATGGTCATGACCTTACCACCGGGATAATAGCCTGCGTGACTCATAGGCGAAAGGATAACCGTATCTGCATCAATCCCCATTGCCTTTGCAGTTCGTTCATTGATGCCGGTGAGCGCCGCCGTCATATCAAAGACCTTGATGACCGAGCTACCCTGAGAGCCTTTATATCGGCTGTCAAGTCCGCAGACGTTATCTGCGATAATGCGCCCCTGTTTATTGGCAGGACCTGCAAGGGAGATCAGCGCATCTTCGCCCGTCACGAAATTCTTTACCTGTACCGCATCGCCTGCAGCGTAAATATCAGGAATCGAGGTCTCCATACGGTCATTGACAATGATACTGCCTTTGATGCCGAGTTCAAGTCCCGCATCTTTGGCAAGAACCGTATCGGGAGTAACACCGATGGCGAGCACCACCATATCGGCATGAAGCGAGGCATCGTCCCTCAAAAGCACTTTAATGCCGTCGTCCTTTTCCTCCAAGCCCTCCACCGCACGACCGAGAACAAGCTTTACGCCGTGCTTTCTCATTTCATTATGAATGAAAGCTGCCATATCCAAGTCAAAGGGACTCATCAGCTGCTTTGCGTATTCAACGACGGTAACGTCCATTCCCAACTCACACAGGTTTTCCGCAAGTTCAAGGCCGATAAAGCCACCGCCTGCCAGCACTACCGATTGAGGATGATTTTCATTTATATAATTTTTAATTCGAAGCGTATCCTCCACGGTGCGGAGAGTAAACACTTTGTCAAGGTCTGCGCCGGGAAAACGGGGCTTTGTCGGCTTTGCTCCGGGAGAAAGAATGAGCTTATCGTAGCTTTCCTCAAATTTCTCACCCGTTTTCAAATTCTTGACCGATACCGTCTTTTTTTCGGGATGAATTGCCGTAACCTCGTGATGCACCCTCATATCCACACGAAAGCGAGAGTAAAAGCTTTCCGGAGTCTGAAGTGTCAGCTCCTCGGCCTCTGTGATCACATCCCCAATATAATACGGCAGTCCGCAGTTAGCATAGGAAATGAATCCCGAGCGCTCAAACACCACGATCTCTGCCCTTTCATCCAGCCTTCGGATTCGTGCGGCAGCAGTTGCTCCGCCTGCCACACCGCCTACAATAATGACCTTCATAATTACTTTTCCACCTTTCCGCGATAAGAAGATATACCGCCGATGTTATTGACCTTAGTATATCCCATCTGTCCGAGTGCCGCCGCAGCCTGACGGCTCCTTGCACCGGAATAACAATAGACAAATAGTTTCGTATCTTTATTTTCAACAACAGACCTTACTTTGTCAAGCGTTTGCAGTGGAACGTTTTTACTTCCCGGGATATGTCCTTCACTGTATTCTTGTGGGGTACGTACGTCAAGCAGTACGGCGCCAGTAGTGTTTTTATAATCATTTACGCCCTGATTCACATCGGGTTGTCTTAAAAAATCAAAGAATCCCATTTTTAATCTCCTTACAGCATACCGAGGATTGATTCCTTCGGTCTTGCTCCCATTGCCTGATTTACGATCTTGCCGTTTTCAATCACCACCAGAGTAGGAATGCTCATGATGCCGAACTGACTCGCCAGCTCTGCTTCTTCATCCACATTGATCTTTCCGACCTTGATGTCGGGCCGCTCACCGGCAATCTCCTCCACGATCGGAACGACCATGCGGCAGGGGCCACACCAAGGAGCCCAAAAGTCCAGAAGGACTTTCTTATCGGAATTTAATACTTCAT
>CALAXC010000249.1 GCA_937894775.1 uncultured Clostridia bacterium | reverse complement strand
AGGTTAGGGAAACCTTATTACGGCTCCATCCCATTGTGTCTTGTTTGGATTATATTTAACGTTTGCGATTATTTGGGAACGTGAGGATAATTGCGGAGGAGTTGAACCTGTCCATTTGAAATTGTAGGGGATTTCTGCAAGGTAGAATCGTTTGCTTTGAATCATACGGAAGACTTCAAATGTAGATTTTACTCCATCGCTTGATTGGTACGAAAAAAAAGATGCAATACGCTTGTATTCTTCTGCTGAATTGTCTTTTATCATTTTATTGATACCAATCATTATACCACATAGTATAATAAATAATGCAATACAAAAAAAAGACAATGCAACAATAAGAGCCAATTTGTTATTCACGAATAATAATATCAGGCTTACAATAGAACATAGTGAAGCAATCAAACCAAACGTTGGCCCAATATACGTTTTTAGAAAATTGTAGATTTTCATTCCTTTAGTTTTGATGAATTATGCGTCTGATCCCATCGTTATAAATTTTCTGTTAAATATATAAACCAAAATACTTATAAAACCATTTTCGAAAGGTACATTTTATATATTAATTATTATGTCTTTTTTGTTTTATCTGCCAAATCTGTTGTAAAGTTAGAAACTTTTTTCCATTTATAGCCCCAAAATAGTTTTTTTTTATGGAAAATCGCTCAAAAATGCTTTCTCCTTTCATTCCCCAATGAATCGCCTTTACTTTGCGAAGAAAGTGCCTTTCATTTTTCGCTCACCGTTCACCGTTCTCATCCCCACAAAAACAGGCAGAACGAAAATCAGGGCAATGATGGAGAAGAGCAGTCCGCCGCATGACCCCACGGCAAAGGAGAACCAGAAAGGCTCGTCCTGTCCGTCGATAAGGAACGGCACCAGTCCCAACACACTTGACAATATGGTCAGGAATATGGCTGTAATCTTATGGTTGTATGCCCTGATGTAGGCATATAAAGGTTTTACGTTTGGATGAATTTTCCTCTGGTTGTTAAATTCACATAATATATATATACCGGCATTGACGGTCAGTCCGGCAAGTAATACCATGGAGGCAAAACCGCCGCTTCCGAATTCCACTCCGCTGAAATAATAGGTCAGGAACGTGCCGATGAACGATACAGGGATGAGCGAAACGATAGCCAGAGACAGCTTTAATGATTCAAACAAGATACTGCATACAAAGAATATAATGACGACAATAAGCCCCAGAAGCCAGTATTGCGACCCCGTATCGTTATAGAAACCATACGATGAATTGTAGCATTTGTACCCAATCGGTATTTTCTTGTTGAAATTGTCTATGGTCTGTTTGATGTATTTGCTTGTGTAGGAATAGCTGCCCAACAGATTGAATGCTACATGCAGGATATACTCCTGGTTTTTACGGGGGATGCAATTTTTGGCTTCTCTTTTTTCGATGGACATAAAATCAGAGATGCGGTTTTCTGCATTGCCGACCCGGAGAAAAGAATTATTCAGGAACCAATGGTCGAACTTGTCATGCCATGAAGATTTCAGATACATGTCGGCGGAGAATCTCCGGTCCCTGTATCTTTCGATGTCTCTTCCCGACAGGATTTCCCTCATCGTATTGTGTGCAAGTCCCAGATTGAAATCATATAGCGCCATGTTCTCCTTGTCGTAACGCATATAGAGTTCGTCCTCCTGGTTTCTGTGCCCTGGGGTTTCAATAGCAAGGTCTGTAACACGGTTGTTGCGCCCCATTTCCCTGCACATGTCCTCTGCAATACGGTACAGGCGGTCGTAATTGTATCCGGATATTTCTATTTTATGCGCGCGGTATTGCAGGTTCAGGGAGTTGCTGAATCCTCTTTCGCTGATTCCGCTTGTGCTCCAGTCCGCTCCTCCTATGGTGATGACTTTGCTGATAACCTTGTTTTCCAATATATAGGGGAAAGAAGTCTGCGAATGTTCCGTTTCAAACTCCACAACGATCAATGCACCCCAGTTGCCCACACGGGTTTCAAATCTTTCAATCTCTTCAAATTCAGACAGAAAGTTTTCCAGTATGACCACTTTTTCGTTGAGTTGTGATGCTGTTCCTCCTAATGGCATCTGTGCCCTTATGGTCAGTTTCTTCTCTTTTTCTTCATTGTCTATCATATCTATTATTTTGTTTTTGTTTTTTATTCTATAGAATATTAATCCTCCTAAGAGCCCTGAGAGATATACCAATATGGAGAGTACTTTGGCAGGAGACGGAAAGAAAAAGATAAATGGTAATAGCCAAGGAATGGCGATCAGAAGAGATTTTGAATTATATTTTAATATATCATTTTCCTGATCTTCTTTTAGCTGTGAGCCGTATGCTGTGCGAAATCCATTTTCTATTTTTTGATGTTTGAATGTGTTAACCATAATAATCATTGAAGCTATTAAAATTATAGGAATTAATGATAATAAAGTGATATTTATGCTTTCATGAAAAATAAAAATAGATATAATGTTTATTAGAATTGTAATGCAATAGTATATTATCATTGTATTTCCTCCAAAGGCTATAATTTTTATTTTTTATCTTGGGTATTGTAATATCCTAACCAAAGACCGTTAATACTTTTTTCTTGAAAAACAAAAGTAATCATTAATCCCAATTTAGAAAATTTTATGTAGCTGTATATTTTATGGGGATAATCTTTGTCGACGCATATTTTTTCAACAGAAATAAACTTTCCAAGAGGAGCAAAAGTATCTTTTTTTACTATACGGTAAACATCTTTGGGCATATATTGCTTTAAGTTTGAGGATAGATGGTTATATAGAATATCGTCATCATTATTCAAAATTGCCTGTGTACACTTATTCGCAATTTCTATTTCTTCTTCTGTGTAAGAATTAGTTCTCCAATCATGTTCAAATATATTTTCATCCGAGTTTAAAAGATACAGTGCTTCATTTAACAAATTGATCTGTTTTATATGAGAGTTTATAGACGCATATATTTCTGCGCGTTTAGATAAAACAGCATCTTTTAGATCATATTTTTCTGTTTGCAATTCTGCAATGGCTTTTATGGAAAGTCCGAGTGATCGAAGTATAAGGATGTTTTTTATATGAAGTATTTGATTATTTGTATATTGGCGACGTGTAGAACCATTAATTAAAGTGCTTTTGATCAATCCTTTTTCTTCATAGAATCTAAGAGTTCTTGAAGTGGTATTAAGTAACTTACAGACATAGGATATGTCATATAAAAAATCTTCTTTCACGTTTTTTCATCTCGCTTTCTTTACTTATATTATATCACTTGACCTAACGTCAATGTCAAGTATGTTTTTAAATATTAGTCAAAAAAATAGAGGCGGATGCTGTCCGCCTCTATTTTTATTAGTGAAGTATGCAAACTTCGGTATCTTTATCGAAGATATGTAATCTTGACATATCAACGGCAACTTTGATCTTATCACCTGCTCTGGACTGTGAACGAGAGGAAACACGCGCGATAAGCGATGTGGGTTCATCCTCAGGATCTCCAACTGAAAGATAGAGATAAATTTCAGCACCCATAAGCTCGGTAACTTCAACGTTGACATCGAATGCGTATTCAGGGTTAGCTGCAACTGCCTCGGCAACGTCAGAAATAGCTTCGGGACGAAGACCGACAACGACTTCCTGACCGATGTATTCTTTAAGTTCTTCCGCATTAGCTTTATCTTCGGGAAGCTTAAGAGATACATTTTGGAAATCAAAGTAAAGATCGTCATTTCTCTTAACGAGTGTACCGTTAATGAAGTTCATCTGAGGTGTACCAATAAATCCTGCAACGAAGATATTGCAAGGATAATCATAAAGCTTCTGAGGTGTATCAACCTGCTGGATAAGACCGTCTTTCATAACAACGATTCTGGTAGCCATTGTCATAGCCTCTACCTGGTCGTGTGTTACGTATACGAATGTAGTTCCAACTCTCTTGTGAAGCTTTGTAAGCTCTGTTCTCATGGCTGCACGAAGTTTAGCATCGAGGTTTGAAAGAGGCTCGTCAAGCAAGAAGACCTTAGGCTCACGAACAATAGCACGACCGAGAGCAACACGCTGCTTCTGACCACCGGACAAAGCCTTAGGCTTTCTGTCGAGAAGGTGGGTAATATCGAGAATTCTTGCTGCTTCTTCAACAAGACGCTTGATCTTTTCCTTAGGAACTTTATTAAGCTTAAGACCGAAGGACATATTCTCAAATACCGACATATGAGGATAAAGAGCATAGTTCTGGAACACCATTGCTATTTCTCTGTCTTTAGGAGCAACGTCGTTTACGAGTCTGTCTCCTATAAAGAGCTCACCTTCGGTGATCTCTTCAAGTCCTGCGATCATACGAAGGGTTGTTGTTTTACCACAACCTGAAGGACCAACGAGAACCAAAAATTCCTTGTCCTTAACTTCAAGGTTGAAATCCGAAACGGCTGTAACACCACCCGGATATTTTTTATAAATGTGTCTCAATGATAAACTTGCCATTTTTTTGAGCCTCCTGAAATTACTGCAAATTTTATTTTTATGGGTATACAATTATATTAATATTGTACCAAATTTTTGTGAAAAATGGAAGAGGTTAAATCCCCAAAAAAAGAGATCTCTATTTGTGCATTTTAAACAAAATCTCTGTTTTTTCACTAACAATTAAAAAGCGAATCACTTGTTTTGCGTTAATATATTAAAATCACTTAGTTTTCTTCATTGAAAGAGATATTCTCTTTTTCTTAACGTCTACAGAAAGCACTCTTACCTCTACCCTATCACCGACGGAAACAACATTTGAAGGGTGCTTTACAAAATTATCGGAAAGCTCAGAAATATGTACAAGTCCGTCTTGATGCACTCCGATATCTACAAATGCACCAAAGTCGATTACGTTTCTAACTGTCCCTGTAAGTATCATATCGGGCTTCAGGTCTTCTATTCCCATAACATCTTCGCGGAGTATTACGGGTTGGAAGGAATCTCTTATATCTCTACCGGGTTTTTGAAGTTCTTTAACGATGTCGTGCAACGTCGGTGCGCCTATTCCGCATTCCAGACACACCTTAGAAGTTCCGTATTCTTTGATCTTTACATCAAGATCTGAAAGCTTTCCGTTTTTTATATCTTCTTCAGAATATCCGAACAGCGAAAGCAATTTATGTGCTGCCTCATATGATTCGGGATGAACACCGGTGTTATCGAGTATCTCTTTTGAATTTGGTACACGTAAAAATCCTGCGCACTGTTCAAATGCTTTTGCACCGATTCGCGGTACTTTGAGGATCGTGCTTCTTGATTTAAATTCACCGTTTTCTTCTCTGTATTTTACGATGTTCTTAGCTGCTGTGATATTGATTCCGGATATATATGAAAGCAAAGAATAAGATGCGGTATTTACGTCAACTCCAACACTGTTTACGCAGTCTTCAACAACACCTTGCAACGCAAAATCGAGTCTTGCAGGTTTCATATCGTGCTGATATTGACCTACACCGATAGACTTAGGGTCTATCTTTACAAGTTCCGCAAGAGGATCTTGTAATCTTCTTGCAATAGATACAGCGGAACGTTGCATAACATCAAATTCAGGGAATTCTTCGGCTGCAAGCTTTGAAGCTGAGTAAACCGATGCTCCTGCTTCGCTGATTATTATATATTTGCAATCATAGTTGATACTTTTTAATGTTTCGGCTATAAAAAGTTCACTTTCTCTTGAGGCGGTACCGTTTCCTATTGCGATAACGTCTACGTGATACTTTTCAACCATTTTCTTTATGATCTTAGCAGCCTCTTCGGTTTTGAACTTGGATTTTGTGGTGGGATAAACTACTGCGGTATCAAGAACCTTGCCTGTTTTATCTACCACGGCTGTTTTACATCCGTTTATATATCCGGGGTCAAATCCAAGCACGGTTTTACCCTTGAGAGGTGACTGCATAAGCAGGTGCTTTAAGTTGTCCGCAAAAAGCTTTATTGCGTTTTCGCTTGCGGTATCGAAAAGATCGTTTCTTACTTCGCGTTCGATCGAGGGTGCTATTAAACGGTCATAACTGTCGAGCACGGCTCTTTCTATATACTGTCTTGCGGGACTCTTTAGATTTGTTACCGTTTCTGAAAGGAGATAATTAAGGATGATACCTTTATCCACGTTAACGGAAACTTTTAAGAATTCTTCTTTTTCACCGCGATTTATAGCGAGAACTCTGTGAGATGGAATTTTAGCCACAGACTCTGTGTGATCATAGTATTGTGCATATACAGAATCCTCTTCTGTGCTTCCCTTTGTACTGATAAAGCCCGTATCAAAGGTTATTTTTCGTACTGTTTTTCTGAAATCTGCGTTATCGGAAACGTTTTCTGCGATAATATCGCAGGCTCCTGCCAAAGCTTCTTCAGCGCTTGAAACTCCAAGCTCCTCGTTTATGTAAGATTCGGCTTGAACTTCTAAAATAGGTTCATAAGAATCTTCTTGAGCTAATATTATTTCTGCTAAAGGCTCAAGTCCTTTTTCTTTTGCTACAGAGGCTCTTGTTTTTCTGTGCGGGCGGAACGGTCTGTATATGTCGTCTACTTCGGTTATCGTCTGTGCATTGGCTATTGCTGAAGCAATTTCGTCGGTCATCTTGCCCATTTCGGTAATAAGTGCTGTAACCTCTTCTTTTCTTTTTTCGATGTTTCTGAGATAGGTAAGTCTATCGTTAAGATCACGAAGCACGGTATCATCAAGACTTCCGGTTTCTTCCTTGCGGTATCTTGCGATAAACGGAATTGTGTTCCCTTCATCGATCAAAGCGATCGTTTTTTCGAGTTGTGATTCTTTTAATTTAAATTCTTCCGCTAACTTTTTGATTATATCCATTTTTTAATCTCCGATGAGTGTATTCTTGTGATTTTTTAACAGTTGTACTTCTTCCTCTGTAAGATATCTCCATTCGCCACGCTCTAAAGATTTATCCAGCGTGAGAGGTCCGAAAGATATTCTTTCGAGGTATATTATTTTGTTATTCAATGCGCCGAGCATACGTTTTATTTGATGATATTTTCCTTCTTTTAAGGTTATATATCCTTCGTCTCGCGAGTCTGAAAGCTCTATTTTTGCGGGCATTGTACGGTAGCCGTCTGCTAACGTTATTCCTTTTTCAAAAAGGTCTTGGTCAGATATTGAAATTGTATCTGCTGATTTGAATTTGTAAATTTTTGAAACGTGAGATTTTGGGGATAACAATTCGTGTGCAAGGTCACCGTCATCTGTAATAAGTATTAATCCGAGCGTGTTTTTATCAAGACGTCCGCAAGGAAAAAGCTTGTTGTTTTGAATGCTTGCAGGTAACAAATCTATAACGGTTTTATCTTTTCCGTCATCAGTTGCACTTACGACGCCGTCAGGCTTGTTCATCATTATATACGTGTGTTCCCGATATATTATATCTTCACCGTAGAAAGATATTTTGTCAATATGGGGATCTATTTGCATATCACCGCTTTTTGCAACAGTGCTATTTACAGTAACTGCTTTTGCGCGGATTGCTTTTTTTGCTTCTGTGCGAGAGCAAGTTCCAGTAGTGCTTAAAAATTTATCAAGTCTCATTTTTCTCCGTATCAGAAATCAAAGGATCAAAGTAATATCCAAATTGCAAAAAGCATTATCAAAGAGATGAATCCACAAAACAAAAATCCTGATATCAAGCCTTTGATAAAAAATTTTTTAGTTGTTTTTTCTGAATTATTGTTCACGGCAAATTCCTTTTATTTTTTAGATATACTTATGATTTACTGAATCTGTATTATTATTCTGAAATGGGATCGGTATTTTGCGTTTCTATTTTTCCAAGTTTGGCAAAACTTTTGAAGGTTTGCATTTGCTTGTCATAGTCTTTTTGCTTAGTAGCTAATATAAGTTTTGCGTGTAAGCAAACAACTGTATCCGCAGGGAGAACCCGAAGCTCAGGGGTATTTTGATATATTTCAGTATCGCCTAATCTTACCGAATATTGGTCATTTGCCCCTTCTGGCGTTTGACCGTATAACGTGTGAAGCGGTACAAGTCTTTCTGATTCTCCACTATTATTCAAGAGTCTATTGTAAACAAATGGATCTAAAAGTAAAATGAAGCTTGCTCCTGAACGTGAAAACTCATCAAAGCCGTTTAACTCTTGCGTATTGAATGCTGTATCAACTTTATATTTTGGTTTTCCTTCTGAATCAAGTTCGCTTTCGATTTCTTTAATTTGTTCGGCTGAATAAATCAAAAAACTGTTTACTGTTGCACTTGCGTTATCACCGTATTCTTCTGTGGCGGCAGCGCTTAGTGCGGTGTTCAAACTTATTTTTTCATCGGGAGCTGTTACAAATTCTTTAGGGCCTGCATATGTGAATATAATATCATTTTTTGCGGTGGTGCATGATTGAATGATACAAACACCTAAAACGATTACTATAAACAGTGTTGCTATCGTATGCCATTTATAATGATACCAATAATTATCAAACCATTTTAAAAATTTGTTTTCGTTAATAGCTATGCCTTCTGTATATTCCTTGTTTTCCATTTTTTCTCCGTAAAGCTTTAAAAATGCAACGAAGGGCTGCCACATTTTGTAACAGTCCTTACGTTATAACTTTAAAATTATGACTTGAATACGTCTAAGATCTTAATTTCAAGAACTTTGTTTTTGTTAGTGGTAGCGTGAACTGTATCGCCTTTCTTCTTTCCAATAAGTGCGGATCCTATTGGGGAACGGTCTGAGATCTTATTTTCAAAAGGATCAGCCTCGTTAGAGCCGACGATCTTATATTCACTTTCTACACCGTCCTTGAGAATTTTTACACTCATTCCAAGACCGATAGTTCCGTTATCGCTTTCTTCTACGATTATTGCGTTCTGAATAAGCTGCTCAAGCTCTTTGATTCTTGTAAAGCACTTAGTCTGTTCATTTTTAGCTTCATCGTACTCTGCGTTTTCCGAGAGGTCACCAAAAGAACGTGCTTCTGCAAGAGCGATCTTGATCTCTTCCATTCTTACTTTTGTTAAATAATCGTATTCATCCTGAAGCTTTTTAAAACCTTCTTTTGTATATTTCTGTTCGCCTGCCATATTGGTTTCTCCTTGATTAATTAGATTTAAAATGTTTTATCGCTTCGACAAGTTGATCGTCGAGATTATCTGGGATAGTATATATTGTATACTGTTTTTGTTCTTCTTCTGTAAGAGTAAGGGGTTGATTTACGTCAGGCTCGATTCCGATCTTATCGTAGTTGTCACTGAATGCCGACATATATGCACCTGTGGTTATCTTTACAGCGCCTTTCAAGTTTGGAACTCCAAACAAATATAATCCGTATGCTTCGAGATCGTAGGTTGATTGCAAGGTTCCCTTACCGTAGGTTTTTGTTCCTACTACCTTTCCCAATTTATAGTCTTTTACCGTTGCAACAAAGAGTTCTGCTGCGCTGACGGTAAGTTCATTGGAAATTACTACGATATCAAGACCTTTATATTTTCCGATTTCTTCTTTTGTTACGTTACAACCCGCAAGGTCGCCTGAAAATTTTGAAACAGGAGCGATCTTATCGGATGTTATTTCACCGTTCTTATCTTTGATTCGAACATAGACATCGCCTTCGTTTAAGAAGTAACTTAACACGGCATGAAGAGAATCGGCTAATCCGCCCAAGTTATTTCTGACGTCTATAATGAATTTTTCGCACCCGGAAGCTTTCATTGTGTCGATTGCGGCTGTGAACTGTGTGGGTGTTGTATAGTCGAATTCCTCGATTTTTACTATACCGATCTTACCGTTTGGATCTAAGTCTTTGGCAACGTGATAATATACTGACGTTGTAGTTATTTCTCTTCTTGTGGGCTCAAATGTGATTTCTTCATAGGCATCGCCGCTTTTTCTGAGAGCTGTGAATTTCGCCTTTGTGCCCGCTTCACCTAAAAGAAGGTTTAAAGCTTCATCATATCCAATATCCTTAATGTTATAGGTTTTATCATCAACGTATATCCTGAAAACAAAGTCGCCTACCTTCATTCCGATTTCTTCGGCAGGAGAGTTCAGCATTATATTAACTGTATTCAAGCCCCAGATCTCTTCTCCGTTATACGTCATTTTATCGTTGATTATTTTAACACCGATACCGACCATTTTTCCGGCTGTATCTTTGTTTAAGCTGTTAAGCTCTTCTTCGGTATAATAAGCAGCATATATGTCCCCAGTCTCTTCAACATAGGCTTTGATAGCTGCTGCCATCATCTTTTCCGGATCAACATCATGATATTCCGCTTCTTGGATTATACGCGAAACAATATCAAACTCGGATATCGCGCCTGCAGATATATTTCCGTTCAGGTGAGAGTTTTGATTAGCATCAAGATATGCTTTTGCATACATACTTTGGAAGATAGAATTGCATATAGAGTAGGTGAGCATGACAGTCGCTAAAATTACAGCAATTATTGCTATAACAAAGTTTCGTATTGAAATGCTCTTTTTTGCCTTGTCTTTTTTAGGCTTAGGATCGTTTGAAAAATCGTTGTTTTTGTCACCGTTCATATTTTCTCCGTTGTCGTTTTCGCCAAAATAAACGGTGTCAGAATTTTCAGAACTGATTGTTTCCTCTTTATTATTATTATCTTCGTTGCTTAATGTGTTATCGTCGTTGAAAAATTGGTTTTCTTGTGACATTTGATAATTCTCCTTGTTAAAGTTTCGTTATGAAACTACAAAGTCTTTTCAATATGGGTATTCAATTCAAATGCGAAATACTCTTTATCTGAGCATTTCGCAATTGATAATATGTATTTTAATATTTTACTTCAGAGTCAAGATACTTTCTTACCATCAAAGCTACTTTGAATGTAATGGCGTGTTCAAACTCTCTCAGATCAAGACCTGTAAGCTTACGGATCTTATCGAGTCGGTAGACAAGCGTATTTCTGTGTACAAACAATTTTCTCGAAGCTTCTGAAACATTCAAATTGTTTTCGAAGAAGCATTGAATGGTCATAAGTGTTTCTCTGTCAAGAGAGTCAAGACTTCCCTTTTTGAATACTTCCTGTAAAAACATTTCGCAAAGAGTTGTAGGAAGCTGATAGATAAGTCTTCCAATGCCGAGATTTTCATAGCTGATAATATTCTTTTCGGTTTCAAACACTTTTCCTACTTCAAGAGCCACACGTGCTTCCTGATATGCTTTTGCAAGATCTTTAAGGCTGTCTACAACGGTTGAAATACCGATAAATACTTTTGTATAGAACTCGGTAGATAATGTGTCTGCAATATTTACAGCCATCTTTTCTATTTCACGAACATCTGTTCCCTCTTTGAGTTCTTTCACAAGAACTATATCGTACTCAGAAACACTTACTACATAATCCTTTGACTTGTCCGGGAACATATTTTGGAGCATTTCGAATGGCATCATATCGGTCTTGTTCAAAAACTTAATGAGAAATACTACTCTGGGTTCCTCAATACTGAAATGGAGCTCTTTTGATTTTATATAAATGTCGGTAGGAAGTATGTTGTCAATTATTATATTTTTAATGAATGAAGTTTTATCGTATTTTTCGTCATAAAGACTTTTGATGTTTCCGAGAGAAACAGCGAGAAGCTTTGACATTTTTTCAGCCATTTTATCTTCTCCTTCAACGAATACGATATATTCGCTCTTGGTACCTGCTCCCATATAACGGTAGGAATATCCGCCTGTCGAGATGACATCGCTTGAAAAAGGAAGCTCTTGACAGATATTCTGACGGATATCTCCCATTTTGTTAAGATCGGAGCAAGCTATTACAACACCGTTTTCATCGACAACGCCGATGATTCGGTCGAATGCATCCTTCATTTGATAAATTACGCCTTGAAATAATCGATTTGACATACTGAACCTCAACTTTGATTTTTATAGAATAATTGTACATTCTATCCTATATTATAAACTATTTTTTGTGATTTTTCAATAGCTTTTTAAATATTTTTTATAAAAAAATTATTTTTTTTTGTAAAAATTAGCTGAAAAGCACAAAGAAAATAAAAATTATAATAGATTTTAGAGTTCAGAAAAGCAAACTATACACGATAAAATAAATCCCGAAGCTGTTTCGGTTCGTAGGATCCTTTTCCCAAGTCCCGTCATAACAGCACCGCTTTCCTTTGCGAGTTGTGCTTCGGAAATTGAAAATCCGCCTTCACTTCCGATAAATATTGCAATACTTTGAGGACTCTGTTTGTCGGAATTAAAAAGATTATTTAATATTTGTCCAAGCGGGAGTGTTCCGTCTCCTTCATAGCAGAATAGGATAACGTCATTGCTTTTAGCTTGAGTAATTGCTTCTTTAAAATATATTGGAAGTTCTACATCGGGAATTACACTTCTCCCACACTGCTTTGCGGCTTCAGTTGAGATCTTTTGACGGCGCTCTCTTTTTTTGACTTCACTGTCTTCTTTTATTTTTACAATGCAGCGTTCGCTTTGGAAAGGTATGATTTTTGACACACCGCATTCGACAGCTTTTTGTATTATAGTATCGAGTTTATCACCTTTCGGTAGTGCTTGATAAAGTGTTATAAAGGTTTTTGGCTCGTTTTCCGAATGCTTTACTGAAATTATTTTTGCAATAACTTCTTTATCATCATCGAATTCTGTGATCTGACATTTATATTCGTTACCTTGCATATCACAAACGGTTATTTCTTCGCCCGTTGCCATACGAAGCGAACGGGCGATATGATGTGCATCCTCACCTATTATCGAAACAGAATCACTATATATTCGTTCTTGTCTTATGAAAAATCTTGGCATATTTTATAATTCCTTGTTTTACTGATCAGTCGTGTTTTCGGTGATGAATGTGAAAGATCTTATTTGCTTTACAAGAGGTGTATCTTCACCCTCCGCAACATCGTCATATTTTACTCTGAGCTTATCGCCTTCTTTTATGATGATCACACGTTCATCAGTTGCGATACCTTGCTTATAGATCTGACCGTCGGTTGTCGTGAAATAAAATACCGACTCTCCGTTTACGGTATATACTTGAATTTTAGCGATTTCTATATCGATTTCTTTTGTGTTTTCGGCAGGCGGTTCTTCACTTTCCGGGATTTCATCGATGATTCCGTTTTGCTTGAGAAGTTCTACATATTTCTCTTTAGCTTCGGTTTGAGTTGTTCCCGTTGCAACGATGGCATAGTTTTCAACATTTACTAATGCGTAGAGTTTTACAAGCCCCGCATTGTCCTTGAGAACCATTATATAGGTGGCCTTGCCCGAAACATTTATGAGTGATGGGAAAGATGCTACATATCCTTTTTCCTGAACCTGACCTTCTGCGGAATTCATAGCAGAATATTCCTCTGCACCGTTTACAGAATAAAATTTATATTCACCTGTGCGTGCATTGCTTATTATAAATCCAATATTACTTTCATCACTTGTTACCGAGGTAACACCCGTAAAAAACCAAACGTCATCTTCTATAACTATATATCCAAAATCGTCGGTTGTTACTTTACAGTCCTTGTTTCCAATAACACTGTTCCAATATCCGTTTTTGAGAGTGCCAAACCAATCGTATTTTTCGGAAGCAAGAGTGCCTGTAAATACATTGTCAACCCAAGAAGGTGTATCTGAAAGTGCGTAGATATCTGAAGATCCGTCAACAGGATTGAATATAATTACTTCATTGACATCGTAAGCACCGAGCATAGCTATTTTAGGCTTCATACAAGCAACTATATAGTAAGGATTTCCTTGGTCGTCAATTTCAAAAGAACAATTTCCGAATATTTTTGTGGGATAAGAGAATCTAAGCTTTCTTGTAAGATCGTCAGCAAAAAATCCACTGTCTGAATATTTTATATTTTTTGCAAGCTTGATATATTTTGCTTCGGTAACGTTTACAGGATCAACCATTACATATCCGGGAATGCCGCTATCCTTATTCGCAAGCCATTTGAAAAAATCGGCATATTCCAAGGTAGAAACCTTCTGCGGTGCACCGTTGAAATTTATTTGTCTGTAATTTTCGCTTATTTCATATTGAGATACTACATCGGATAATGCGCCGAGTGTTCGGTTACCCATTTTTATTGCAGTATCGGTATCCATAAGTGCTATGTTTTTGACCATTTGTGTTTCGGGCATGTCTGCCGAAAAGTCCGCTTCGGGCACCGTGATAATGTTGGAATAAGCTTTTGCGTGAAATAATGTTGAAGATGCAAAGGATCCGATCGCCAAAACGAGTATAGGGACTAATGTTATGCAAATAGCGGTAATTAATGCAGGGTTCTTTTTCAAATTGATGTTGATTTTTGGTTTTGCGTTTTTACTCGTACCCTTTTGCTGCTTCTTTTGAGGAACAGAGGTCAGTATGGAGTATACAAAGATGAAGAATAATCCGCAAAACAACAGATATATCCAAAAAGCGTCGCTTTGGAGATTAAGTGCGGGAAGAGATACGTAAAACATTCCTGCAGCAAAAGCAATAGTCAGAATTATTGCAATAATGATTTTTGTAGAGTTTTTCATTGTTTTTCTCCTTATATATTTTATGTTATTGTTTGATAAAAGATATTTTATGTTATTGCTTGGTAAAATCAAACACGGCTTTTCCGTCCTCGAGCTTCAAATAAGCATCGAAGCTTTTTCCTGTTTTCTTTGATATAAAACCTTTGATCAAAGAAGTTTTTCCGGTTTCTAAGAGCAATTCAGCGTTTCTTTTTGAGATAACTCTTCCGCAAATAAAAGAACTCAATTTGAAGGTGCATCCTTCTTTGTATCCCATACAGCCATAACCGAATTTTCCGCGCTTCACTTCTTTTTGGCAAATAGGACATTTTCCTATGTAATCTCCGAAAAATCCAATATCGGTATCTTCTTCGATCGTTACGTCTTCGGTTGGGGCGAAATATTTTGAAATTTCATCGATTGCCATTTTTATACTTTCGTCGATGGTCATATCCCCTTTGAAAACTGATTTTAAAGCTTTACCCATTTCAGAAGTTTTGAATTTATCCATACAAATATTCATTCTCGAAAGACTTTCTATAAGATATATCCCGTCAGGAAGGATAGTATATACATCTTTCTTTAATTGGATATACTTGCTCTTTCGTGCATTTTCTATTATGCCTGAACGGGTGGCTTCAGTTCCAAGCTCAACGCCGTCAAACATAGCTTTATATTCTTCTGTATCATCCGCACCGACGGTATCTTCAATTGCGCTTTTTTCTTCTCTGAAAGGATTTTTTAAATAATTGTTTAAGGTTTCAATAGTATAGTGCTTTGGAGGTGATGTTTCCTTTTCATTTGGAGCAAAATTAATGGTTACTTTATCTCCCTTTTTTAAATTTGGTAATATCTTATCTTTTTGTGTGGCATCGTCATACTTCATCCAACCTTTTTCCAAGATCATCATACCTTTGAGAACAAAGTCTTCATAATTCCCTACCGATACCGTCATTTCTATTCTTTCGGCAACACAGTCCTCGGCGCAAAATACTGCAATAAAGCGTCTGAAAACCGTAGAATAGACCTGCATTTCTGCTTCGGAAAGCTTTGATTTGTCAGGGATCTTATATGTTGGTGTTATCGCTGAGTGGGATTCGATCTTGCTATCATCAAAAATTGTTTTTTTATCTTTGAAAATAACCGGATATCCTAATTTCTTGCAGTTTTCAAGTATTCTTTTAACTTTATCTTTTTCAGCCGTTGCGAGATATTCTGAATTTGTTCTGGGATAAGTTAAATATCCTTCTTCGTAAAGCTTTTGAACGATAGCAAGACTTTCGGTCATTGATATTTTATATTTTTTACCAAGCACATTTTGTAACTTGGATAAAGAATAAAGCTTGCTTGGCGAAATGACATCTTTTTTTCTTTTTAATGAGGTTACTGTGGCTTCTGCGCTGTTATATTTTTCGCAAGTTTCTAACGCGTTTTTATATTTATTTTTGTCAAATTTGAGTTTGCTTTGCAATTCTACGATTTCACCGTTTGTTTTTTCTTTACTTGATATTGAGTAATATTTTTCGGGAACGAAGTTGAGTATTGCCATATCTCTGTCATATATGGCTTTAACGATCGGAACTATTACTCTTCCCACACGCAAAAGTGTTCCTGTGCGAAGTGTTGCAAGGCGGGTAAGGTTTACCCCGTATAACCAATCGATATATGTTCTCGCATAACCTTCGTTTGCGAGATTATCATACTCACTTTCATATTTCATTGTGTCGAATGCGGCGCGTACCGTTTCGGGAGTTTGGTCGGGCAGCCAAAGACGTTTTTGCTCTTTTGCGGTTTTAAGTGCCTTTTCTACGCAGGTTCTTACTATTATTTCGCCTTCTCTGTCTGCGTCTCCTGCGTTTACTATTAAAGTAACGTCTTCCCTGTTACAAAGAGCTTTGATAGTTTCAAATTGTTTTACAACACCTGAATCCACTTGCTTATTTTCCGCAAGTCTAAGTTCGTATTTGAATTCTGTTGGAAAACAAGGAAGATTTTCCATAGTCCAGCGTTTTTCTGAGATAGGCGTTTGTGAATATGCTTCGATATCGGCAAGTGAAAAAAGGTGACCGAAGGCCCATGTTATAATACATTCTTTATTTTCAAGATATCCGTCGCGCCTTTGAAATGAGCCTAATCCTGCGGCAATATTTCTTCCGAGACTTGGCTTTTCAGCGATTATCAATACCATATTATTTTATTTCCATTCTGCGTTAACGATAATTTTATATCCTTTTGCGTGAACCGTAACAATAAATTGTCTATTCAAAGAGGATTCCAACTTTTTTCTTAATTTACATATGTAGACGTTTGAAATATTGCTCTCCTCAGCATTGAGTAAAATATCTATTTCTTTTTTTGAAATAACTCTTTCCCTGTTTTTGCATAAATAATTCAGAAGTTTTATTTCTGTATCGGAGAGAAGATATTTTTTGCCGCGAAACATAATTATGTTTTTTTCTGCGGTTAAGAAAGTTATCGTATCTATAGTATCGGTATGTGTCTCGTTTTTATGGATGCTTTCTTGAATGATTTTTATGTAAATATTTTTCAAATCATGAACCGATATGGGGTATGCAATGTCGGTATTCTTACCCGATAAAGAAACTGATACTTCTTTTTTTGCTGAATTCAACGGTTGTTGTTTTATTGTATCTTTGTCTATGATAAGAAGATCATATTCAGAAAGGTCATTATGAGCTCTTTGAAATTTTTCAAAGCTTTCAGCATAAAGTCCTAAATTTACAGCTTCAAGAGTAAAAAAATTTCGTATAGCTTCGGATGCTGAAATTATAATGATTTTTTTTGTGCTCATATACCCTCCTTCTGTCATAATAGTTTTTACTTTATTGCTTTTCTAAGAGATCGTAAAGTAACGATTCAATCTCGTCTAAAGAAAACGCCGTCATAATTTTGTTTCTGGTAGCTGCGGCTCCGTTCATACCGCTTATATACCAACTTAGGTGTTTTTTACTTTCTGCGATCCCGGTTCTTTCACCTTTATCTTTGATGCTCTTTTTTAAATGATCTATCGCTAAAGAAATTCGTTCCGGATATGTTGGGGGTGTAAATACACGATTTTCAAATGAAGATAAAATTTCTTTGAATATCCAAGGATTTCCCATAGCTCCCCGACCTATCATTATGGCATCACATTCGGTAATATTAAACATCTCAATAGCATCTTTAACTGTATATATATCACCGTTTCCAATGACGGGAATATCTACTGCTTTTTTTACTTTGGTTATGGTGTTAATATCTATTCCCGGACGGTAAAGTTGTTCTTTTGTTCTTGCGTGGACGCATATTGCGGAAGCTCCATTGTATTCAAGCACCTTTGAGAGTTCGACTGCATTTTTGCTGTTCTCATCCCAGCCTGCGCGTATTTTTACTGTGACGGGAATATTTATTGCGTCGACTACCGCACGAACAATTTTTCCTGCCAGATCGGGAGTTTTCATAAGGGCGCTTCCCTCACCGTTGGATGTTATTTTGCGAACCGGACACCCCATATTTATATCTATAGCTATAGGTTTTTCGGTCGATATACAATTTTTATATGTGTTTTCTGCAAGCATTTTTGCTGCCTCTGCCATAATATCAGGTTCGCTGCCAAATATTTGTATAGATATCGGTCCGTCGCCCTGACGTAATTCTGCGATTATTGATGTTGCTGAGGGGGTGCTCTTTTTTGATTTTTGTTCGTAACAAAGTGATTTTGCGCATACCATCTCGCTTACAGTAAATTCGGCACCGTAATTTTTACAAATATTACGAAATGTTCTATCGGTTACACCTGCCATCGGAGCAAGAATAAGTCCGTGCTTTAAATTTATATTTCCAATGTTCAAGCTCATTTTTGCTCCTTTTTTGTCATATATAGTATGTTCTATGTCGAAAGTTGTTTTATTTGGTAGATTTATGCTGAACGATAATAATTGACATTTTCTTCCAATTATGCTAAAATATAACCATAAAATTACATTTTTTAGGAGGTCAAAAAATGAAAAAAATATCAAAAATTAAGGATTATATTCGATTTTATTTTGGGAGATTAAGTAGAGAGAAAATCGCTATATATATTTGCATTCCCCTATCATTATTAGCTCTTACGGTATGTGCGGTGTTATTGATAACATCTGACAGACGTGATTTGAAAAAAGATGATAATGTTAACTCAGACATTCAAAAAACTCAAAGCGAAAAAGCGACGTACACTTATTCTTCAAACGATCCATATAGCCTTGAATTTGAAAGTTTAGGAAATGGACAGTGTGCTGTAACGGGAATTGGAGGATTCAGTGAAAAGGATTTAAAAATACCTTTAAAAAGTCCAAGCGGAGAGAAGGTTGTTGAGATCCGCGCAAAGGCTTTCTATGATTGCGATGTTCTCGAATCTGTAACTATACATTCACAAATAGAGCGTATAGGAACGGGAGCTTTCAGAGAATGCAGCTCACTTATACATATAGGTGTTGATATGGAAAATGAATGTTTTTCTTCTGTAAACGGAGTGCTCTTTTCAAAGGACAAATCACGTCTTATATATTACCCGCCTAAAAGAGTAAATAATAAATACTATTTGAATCCTAACGTTAAAAAAATTGACGATTATGCTTTTGAGGAAGCGAAAAACATTTCTCTTATCTATTATTCAAAGGGGACTTCGGAATTTGAAAAAATAGATTTTGGAAAAGGAAACGATTTACTTCAAACGTTGCCCATCACTTGTAATTATGCTGATGGCAAATAGTTATAATAAGGACGGCTTAGAGTTTGCCGTCCTTATTTTATGAATTAAAATTCACTTTGAAAAAATCTTTTACACGCGCGGCAATTTCACGAATATCACGTTTTCTTTGTGCAAAAAAGATATAATCTCTATAGTCGGTTGAGAAACCGTCCGCGTCAGCGCCCATCTTTCTCGCAATATATACCGAGCGATAGATATGATATTTTTGCGTAACTATGATTATTTTTTTGAAATTCATAGTTTTAACCACGTTTTCCATTGTTTCATAGGTTGAAAATCCGTTATTATCACGAATTATATCGTCTTCCAAAACACCGTTGTTTACGCAGTATTTTTTCATAGATGACACTTCATCGTAGTCTGCGCCTGAGCAATCTCCGCTGACGATAATCTTTGGGGCGATTCCCTTTTTATAAAGTTCGATAGCACCTTTTAATCTATCCTCGAGCATATTTGAAGGTGTGCCATCTGCTTTGAGCCCTGCCCCAAGAACGACGATAGCATCGTAGGTATCGTTTATTTTGTAATCTTTATTACCTTCGGTGATTTTTCCTGCGCCGCAAATTACAAGACGGTTGACTGTTATCAAAAAAAGTAAAAAGAGCGCAAGTATAACTATTGAGATCCATAAAAAAATCATTTTCTTTTTCTTCTTCAAGCTCTTTTTTCCTTTCTTAAAATTTTTTAAAGCTTTTTCTGTGTTCTGTTTACAAGAACCTCCGCAGCTGCTTCGAGATAATTGTTATCCATCATTTCGATCCAACCCTTATCAACAAGTGCGGTAAGCTTAGGATCCATAGGAATACGTGCAAGAAGATCATAGCCGAATTCATCTGCTATTTTATCGATATGGCTTTCGCCAAATACTTTTATTTCTTTTCCGCAGTCGGGACATTTAACATAGCTCATATTTTCGATCAGACCGTAAACAGGAATGTTCATCATCTGAGCCATATTAGCGGCTTTTGCAACTATCATAGAAACAAGCTCCTGAGGGCTGCTGACGATAACGATACCATCTACGGGGATAGACTGAAATACTGTTAAAGGAACGTCACCTGTTCCCGGAGGACAGTCTATAAACATATAATCTATATCGTGCCAAATCGTATCGGTCCAAAACTGCTTGACTGCGCCTGCGATGACAGGACCGCGCCAAACAACGGGCTTTGTTTCGTCTTCAAGCATAAGGTTTACAGACATTATATCAATTCCCGACGTGGTCGTGGGAGGAATCATTCCGTTTTCATCACCGTCTACTCCTGCTTTGAGTCCAAAAGCTTTAGGAATAGAAGGACCTGTTACATCGGCATCAAGAATTGCGGTCTTGTAGCCGAGTCTTTGCATATTAACAGCAAGCATAGAGGTGACGAGGGATTTTCCGACGCCTCCTTTTCCACTCACTACGGCAATTATGTGTTTTACGGAGCTGAGAGCATGAGGTTGCTCCTTTAAGCTTTGTTGTTCCTTAGAAGCACAACCCGCAGAGCAGGTTGAACAGTTATGGGTACATTCTTCTGACATTTTTAGCCTCCTTTTATTTATATACGAAAATAGTCATAAACATACAGATATATTATACTACAATTTAAATTAAAATTCAATAGTTTGTAAAAAAGTGTTATATAAATTTACATTGTGTTAAAAGTAGCAAAACGGACGGCAAACACCGTCCGTTTTAATTTTATTATTCGCCCGTGTAGTTGTAGGTTATTACGCAAGAGGATGGAATTTTTGCATTAGCCTTTGAGATGCTACCCCATTGCTCTTCTGTGCCGCGGTATTTTATGCTTGTAAGGCTACTGCAATTATAGAACGCCCAATCGCCTATGCTCGTGACGCTGTCGGGGATAGTTATGCTCGTGAGGCTACTGCATTTATAGAACGCATAATCTGCAATAAGCTTAGTTCCCTCTTTCACGGTATATGTTCCTGATATATCGTTTTTTGCTTCTATCAGATACTTGCCTATATAAAGCACACCGTTTTCCCAATTTGATTCATTCTTATAATAGCCTGTACCATAGAACGCAGAAGAGCCTATGCTCGTGACGCTATTAGGGATTGTTACACTCGTAAGGCTGGAGCAAACTCTGAACGCATAATTTGCAATAAGTTTAGTTCCTTCTTTTACACTATATGTTGCCGATATATCGTTTTTTGCTTCTATCAGATACTTGCCTATATAAAGCACATCGTTTTCCCAATTTGATTCATTATTATAATAGCCTGTACCACAGAACGCATAAAAGCCTATGCTCGTGACACCGTTACCTATCGTTATGCTCGTTAGGTTACTGCAATTACAGAACGCACTCTCACCTATGCTCGTGACGCTGTCGGGGATAGTTACGCTCGTAAGTTTACTGCAATTATAGAACGCCCAATCGCCTATGCTCGTGACAGGCAAGCCTTTGTGACCGTCTATGACTATTTCTGTTGCAGTACAGGTGCCTATACCAACGAGGGTATAGCCTTTGCCGCCATCATTAAGCTTGAATTCAAGTCCTGCGGTACTTTCGACCTTTGGAACGTAAGTAGGCTGTTCTTCCTCCGTATTTTCGTTATCGTTAGAATTACCGCCATTTTGAGTAGTGCCGTTGTTTGATCCATTATTCTTATCATCTTCGGCATTACCGTTTCCGTTTTGCTCATTTTCTTCGTTCTGCTGTTTGTCATCGTCTGGTAGATCATAATTTTCATTTCTGCTACCGCAGGATGCCACCATGCCTATTATCATAAGTAGTGCAAGAATAAGCGCTAAAAGCTTTTTCATTTTCTTTCTTTTCCTCCAAAGATTAAAAAAGTGCGCAGCCGAAGCTACGCACAAAAAACGCATAGCTTGGATCTGTCGCCAAACAAAAATCCTCAATATCTATACATAGAACGTAAGAATTGGAGCTATACGTTTTTATCAAAAGATAAAAATATAGCTCTACGATAGATATTGATTTTTGTTTGGCACACTAATTCTATCACACTTTAAATCTTTTGTCAACTTTTTCAAGTACTTTTTCTATAGAAAAAAAGTGATAAATAAATTTACATTGTGTTAAAAGTAGCAAAATGTTAATCTAAAAACCGCTTTACCTATCATTTTTGATAGATAAAGCGGTTTGATGTTAGATATTAAGAATTTAATTTACGGAACGTGTCCAAGTGCGGGTGGAATAGTTGGATTTCAAATATGTTGCTGCGGTTAATTTATTTTCGAGCATTTCTGAAGAAATATTTGTCTGTCCTGCTTTCCAGCCGTTTTTGTTTTTGAATTCCGCACTTACAAATTTATCGCAACCGTTGAATGCATAGGAACCGATGGTCGTTACGCTTTCGGGGATAATTATACTTGTAAGCGTATCACAATTATAAAATGCATATTCATCTATAGTGGTTACACTATCAGGAATAGTAAAGGTTGTATCGGTTTTTCCGGGAGCATACAGTATAAGAGTTTTTTCGTCTTTACTGTACAGATTTCCTTCAATCGATTTGTATGTAGTATTATTTGCATCTACTGTTATTGTAGCTAACTTTGAACAACCGAAAAATGCGGAATATGCGATATCTGTTACCTTACTCGGTATAGTTATGGCAGTGAGACTTGAACAATTTTCAAATGCACTATTCTTTATACTTGTTATACCGTCAGGTAATGTTATGCTCGTAATGTTTACACAATTGCGGAATGCTGAACTTTCTACGGTCGTTCCTCCGGTTATTATAACTGTTTTTAAAGCGCTGGGAACATAGTCATCATTAGCGTTGTAAGAAGAAGCACCAAAGATATAACCGAAATGAGAATTTGATGTTGAATTTTCTTTAGCACCGATAAATGGCAACGTTATACTTTCGAGTTTTGTACATCCTGAAAATGCAGACGAACCTATGCTTTTTACATTATTTGAAAGTGTTACATTGGTAAGCTCGTTGCAATTATAAAATGCTCCGCTATAAATATCTCCACCTGTTATTGTTACAGATTTAAGTGAAGTAGGAATATAGTAAGTTGAGCTATAATACGAATTATAATTTTGGCGTGTTGCTGTTGCACCGGTATAGTTAGATGTGCCGAAAATATATCCAAACAACGCCGTGTTTCCTGAACTTGTTGCTGATTCACCAACAAATGGAAGTGTTACGCTTTGGAGGTTGGAACATCCCGATAAAAGCGCTGCAGGAATCTTTGTAACAGTGTTGGGTATTACAAGGCTTGTGATTTGTGAGCAGTTATTGAATGCATTGTCTGCGATAACTGTGGTTCCCTGCTTTACTTCACAAGCTCCCGATATATTATCTTTTACTGCGACTAAAAATTTACCTACATATAGAATTCCGCTTTCCCAATTTGATTCAGTGTTATAGTAAGCTGTGGTGTTAAATGGATTCGCTTCTATTGATTTTACGCTGTCGGGAATGGTTATGGAAGTGAGATATGGGAATTTCTTTGTAATAGCTGATATTTTTGAAGTACCTTCTTCAAAAATCACAGCTGTAATTTTAGCTCTGTTAGTTTCTTCTACGGGTTCAAAAAGTTCTTCAGGAAGGAAGGAATCGTTTGCTATAGTAAGTGTTATTCCTTCACTGTCGATACCCGCACAGCAGAAAATATAATGGTTATTATCAAGATTAAGATTTCTTGTAGAAGCAAAATAAATGTTTTTAAGATTTTTACAATGATAGAAAGTTGAGTTTCCGAAAGATGTGATATCTCCGAGTATTTCAAGCTTTTCCAAAGAATAACAATGGCTGAATGCAGAATTTCCAAGAGTAGTTATTTTGCTGTGGAGCTTGATCTCCTTTAAAGCTTGACAATTCTGGAATGTGACGTTTTCTATTGCGGATATATTTTCAGAAAGAACTATGGATTTTAATTTCTTTGCATTTCTGAATGCACCGCTACCAAGATTTTTTAAAGAGTTTGGTAAAACGATATCTTCTATAGATTCGCAACCGTCGAAAGCGAATTTACCTATTCTTTCTATGCCATCTTCAAATGTAACGGTTTTAAGTGCGGTGCAGGCTTCAAAAGCTGATTCTTCTATCGAAGCGATGTTTGAATGTATTTTTATACTTTCCAAAGCAGAGCAACCTGCAAAAAGCTCGTTAGATATCTTTGTTACACTTTCGGGGATTTCTATTTCTTTAAGATTTGTACATCCTGAAAAAGCTGATGCATTTATATATTCAATGTTATTAGAAAGGGTTATTTTGGAAAGATTAGTATTGTTTTTAAATGCATTTGCTTCAATTCCAATTACTCTAAGACCGTTATATATCGCAGGAACGGTATATTCGGTCGCATTACCTTGATAGCCTGTAACAACGTAAAAGCTATCATTCTGGACAAGCTTGTAATTCAGACCGAAAGAAATTGCCGGATTGCTGACAGTTACAGTACAAGTTGCTTGTTTTCCATCTTTGCTTTTTACCGTTACAGTAGCTTCTCCGTCACTTACAGCAACTATTTTTCCGTCAGAAACAGTTACAACAGCAGCATTAGAGGTTTCCCAAGAAACATCTTTTTCTGTAGCATCGTCAGGAGTAATCGTTGCTATTAAAGTTTCAGTTTCGCCAATAAGCAAACTGAGAGATGTTTTACTCAAAGAGATTGCTTCGATGCTGTCATTTTCAGCGGTAGCTTTAGTTCCTGTCGATTTCCAGGTTACACCGCCGTCTGATGAAATTTCCCATTCTTTGGTTTCAGGGTTGATTCTTATTTGTGGAGCTATAGCATCTTTGCCATCTTGACCCGGATCACCTTTTTCTCCTTTTTCACCTTGAATTCCCTGCTCACCCTTGCTTCCTTGAGCAACTTCGTTTTTCGATCCACCGCATGCAGTGAGTGTTCCGATAACTAGAAGAATGAGTAAAAATAGTGCTAAAATTTTTTTCATTTTTCCCTCCTAAATATGAAAATGTTACTTAAATTTTATCATAATTTGATTTTTGTGTCAATAAATTCAAATTGTTTTTATGTTATTTTTTTGTTAAAATTTTGGTTTGATAGTAGAAAATATAGGGTTTTTTGGAGAGAGTGAGGGTGCTTAATTAATTTTTTGAAAAAGTTTTAGCTTTACTCTTGAAAAACTTTCTTTTTTAAGTTATACTATATAAGATTGAAAATATTTTTATTTTTGGAGGTTTTATTATGGCAGAAGCTTTAAAGAAGCTCTCGAATTTTGGGGGCGTTGACGGTCCTGTTCTCACTATTGTTATGGACGGTGTTGGACTTGCTCCCGATACTGTATCTAATGCTGTAGCAACAGCATATACCCCTACTCTTGATATGCTTATGAAGAACTACCCAATGGTATCTCTTAAGGCTCACGGAACTGCTGTCGGTCTTCCCTCTGATGATGATATGGGTAACTCCGAGGTTGGGCATAACGCTCTCGGTGCGGGACAGGTATTTGCTCAGGGCGCAAAGCTTGTTTCACAGTCTATCGAGTCGGGTAAAATGTTTGCTTCGGAAACTTGGCAGACTATTGTTGCTAATGTAAAGAATAACAATTCTACCCTTCATTTCCTTGGACTTTTCTCCGACGGTAATGTTCACTCTCACATCGATCACCTTAAGGCTATGATAGTTAAGGCTAAGGAAGAAGGAATTTCTTGCGTAAGAATTCATATCCTCATAGACGGACGTGATGTTGGCGAGACAAGTGCTCTTGAATACATCGATCCTTTTGAGGCATTTATTGCAGAGCTTCGTGATGCAAGCTTTGATATAAAGATCGCTTCGGGCGGTGGAAGAATGAAGATCACTATGGACAGATACGAGGCGGATTGGTCTATGGTTGAACGCGGATGGCAGACTCATGTTCTCGGTGAAGGCAGGCAGTTTGCTTCGGCGACTGATGCTGTTAAAACTTACCGTGCCGAGCTTGGAGTGATAGATCAGGATCTTCCTCCCTTTGTTATTGCAGAAAACGGAACTCCCGTCGGCACTATTAACGACGGTGACAGTGTTATATTCTTTAATTTCCGCGGTGACCGTGCTATTGAAATTTCAAAGACCTTTGATGCAAAAGACGGTGATTTTGATAAGTTTGACAGAAAACGTGTTCCCTCTGTTGTATATGCCGGTATGCTTGAGTATGACGGTGACCTTCACATTCCTTCAAGATATCTTGTTTCACCTCCTGAGATCACCAATACAATGAGTGAATATCTTACTCTCAGCGGTGTTAAACAGCTTGCCATTTCCGAGACTCAGAAATACGGTCACGTAACTTATTTCTGGAACGGAAACCGTTCCGGTAAATTCTCTGAGGAACTCGAAACCTATATTGAAATTCCTTCAGATGTTGTTCCTTTTGAACAAAGACCTTGGATGAAGTGTGCCGAGATTACCGATAAGCTTATCGAGTGCTTGAAGAGCGGAGAATACAAGTGCTTAAGAGTTAACTTCCCCAACGGCGATATGGTAGGTCATACGGGAAATATGGATGCGGTTATCGTTTCTATGGGCGCACTTGACCTTTGCCTTGCAAGACTTCTCAAGGTCTGCGAAGAAAATAACGTTATAATGCTCGTTACGGCAGACCACGGAAACGCGGATGAAATGTTTGAGAAAAACAAGAAGGGCGTTCTTCAGGTAAGAACAGCTCACTCGCTTAATCCCGTTCCTTTCATTGTATATGACAATTTCTATTCTGATAAATATGTTGTTAAAACCGATAGAAAGGACCTCGGTCTTTCCTCTGTTGCTGCTACTACAGTAAATCTTCTGGGTTTTGAAGCACCGGATATTTGGGACGAAAGCTTGATAGAGATTTGATATAACCGAATAATTTACGGTATTTTCGCATTCATGCCCTTGGTCACTTTCTTTGCCGTGATATAAGAACGTGCTGTGGCATAAGAAAAGAGAACACCTTT
>CALAXC010000248.1 GCA_937894775.1 uncultured Clostridia bacterium | reverse complement strand
CTTTGAAGATGGGGGTGTGGGGGAAGGGAGCTTTCTTTTAAGAAAGTCCCTTCCCCCACAATAATAATCCTTATTTATAAATCTTATACTTCAGCCTCAAATTATCGGCGATCATAGCGATAAATTCTGAGTTTGTGGGCTTTCCGCGGTTAGTTTGAATGGTGTAGCCGAAATATGAATTTAGGGTGTCGATGTCGCCTCTGTCCCACGCGACCTCGATGGCGTGTCTGATGGCGCGTTCAACGCGAGAGGTAGTTGTATGGTACTGCTTTGCTACCGTGGGGTAGAGAATCTTCGTTACAGAATTTATTATTTCTCCATTATTTACCGTAAGCAAGATCGCTGTGCGGAGATATTGATAGCCTTTTATGTGCGCGGGTACGCCTATTTGATGTATTATCTTTGTTATCTGTGCTTCTATATCAGGGGAAGCTTCTATGAGTGAATCATTTTCGGCTTGTCCGTTACGCGCCGCTGCGAGAGAAAGTATGTGTCTGCACAGACTTTCTATATTGTAAGGTTTTAATAAGCAAAGATCTGCGCCTGCGTTTGAAGCTTCTATAAATACACTTTGTTTTGACGTTGCTGAAACTATGATAACAGCAGGGAGCTTGTCCGCACCGAGCTTAAGATTTTTCATATGATTTACAACACCTATTCCGTCGAGCTTTGAAAGCCAGACGTCTATTATTGCGACATCAGGGCGGTGTCTTTCTATCTGTATAAGCGCATCCTCGCCGTTTTCGGCTTCTATTACCGTTTCAAATCCCGAACGTTTTAATTCTCCCGCAAGTGCGCTTCTTCCTGCTGTATCTTCTTCAGCTATAAGTATTTTGAGTCCGTTTTTCATTTTTGAAATTCCTCCTAAAAAATGGTAATTTATCTAACATCCATATTTTACCATATTTCAAAAGAAAAATCAAGAATTTTACAAAAAATTCCAATTGCAAAACTTAACAAAAAATAATGGAAAAAATTGTAATTTTTATACAAAAAGCTGCATTGAGAATTTTGTGCGTTCTGCCTTAGCTCCTCTTATTTCTACTATATAGTCGAGCGATAGCGCACCTGCTCCAAGCAGTGCATTTGAAACTTTAATGGTTCTCACGCATACCTCAAAGGGCATAAAGGGAGTTTTATACAGACAGTGGTGGCGTTTTCCTTCCTCGAATACAAGTGTAGCCGACACAGCGCCTTCGCGTATCATACTTACTACATTAGGTTCGTTTTTCAAAAACGTGACCGTTGTTGTTGAGCCTTCCATTCCCGTAACCTCGGTTTCGTTGTAGGATATCGAGATGCGTTCTCCGTCATCGGTATAGCTTCCTATAGAATTTATATCCATAATATCGGGTGTAGGGGCATCTTCACTTATCGGAATATTATCGGTATCTATATCGGCATCTGTAAAAAGCGAAGCATCGACCTCATAAAGCTCGGAGTGTATTTTTATTCTTATTTCTTTTTTATTGTTTGCCACTTTTTCATCTCCTGAGTATAAATTTTATAATATTTTAACATTTTTAAGATATAAAGTCAATAAAATTTGAGATTTCCTTTGACATAAACGATAATAAGTGATATAATAAAATTAATAAAAAGCTTTTCAGGAGAAAATTATGAATATTTCAATTAAAATAAAACAGCTTGTAGATTATGCTGTGGAAAAAGAGCTTATTACCGAAGAGGATAGAATATACTCTACAAATCTTCTTATGGCGGCACTTGGTGAGGGTGAGTATATCGAACCTACGGAAATCATCGCACAGGAGCCCCTTGAGGATATTCTTGCGGCACTTTGCGATTTTGCGGCAGAGAAGGGACTTATTGAAAATAACAGTGTAGTATACCGTGATCTTTTTGATACTATGCTTATGGGAATACTTACTCCCCGTCCAAGCGAGGTTATACGCACGTTCCGTTCTTATTATGCCGAATCACCGAAGCTTGCTACGGATTATTTCTATGCGCTTTGCCGTAACAGTGATTACATAAGAACTTACCGCGTTAAAAAGGACCTTAAATGGACCTATGACGGTAAATACGGTGAGCTTGATATAACCGTTAATCTTTCCAAGCCTGAAAAAGATCCTAAGGCTATTGCGGCGGCTAAGCTTTTACCGCAGAGCGGATACCCTAAGTGCTTGCTTTGTCCTCAGAATGAGGGATTTGCGGGTAATGCGGGACGTCCCGCGCGTCAGACTCTTCGTCTTATTCCCGTTTCACTTGCGGGTAAACAGTGGTATTTGCAGTATTCTCCTTATGTTTATTATAACGAGCATTGCATAGTGCTTTCAAAGGATCATACTCCTATGAAGATAGAGAAGGGAACTTTTGAACGTTTGCTTGATTTCGTTGATCAGTATCCTCATTATTTCTTGGGATCGAATGCGGATCTTCCGATAGTTGGCGGTTCGATACTTTCTCACGATCATATGCAGGGCGGTTGTTATACCTTTGCTATGGCTAAAGCACCCATCGAAACACCGATAAAATTCGTGTCCTACGACGATGTTGAGGCAGGTGTTGTTAATTGGCCTATGTCGGTAATAAGACTTCGCAGCGCTAATAAAAAGTCGCTTTGCGACCTCGCTGACAGGATACTTGCTGCGTGGAGAGGATATAGCGATCCCGAGGCTTTTGTCTTTGCTAATACCGACGGAGAGGATCACAATACCATAACGCCTATTGCGCGTTGCAGAGATGGAAAATTTGAGCTTGATCTCGTTTTGCGTAATAATATTACAACAGAAGAGCATCCTTTGGGCGTTTACCATCCTCACGCTGACGTTCATAACATAAAAAAGGAAAATATCGGACTTATCGAGGTAATGGGACTTGCTGTTCTTCCTGCAAGACTCCGTGACGAGATAGCTCTTATGTGTGAATATATTGCAAAAGGAAAAGACTTTGCCGAGAACGAGGCAATAGCTAAGCATAAGGAATGGTTTGAGCGTTTTAAGGATAATTATAGCTTTACCGCTGAAAATACCGAAGAGATACTTAAAAAAGAAATAGGCCGCACGTTCGAGCGAGTTCTCGAAGATGCGGGCGTATATAAGCGTACTCCCGAGGGCTGTGCGGCATTCCTCAGATTTATTGCTACTATTAGATAAGTTGATTTTGATTATATGTGTATGCGGGGGAAGAAAACTTTTTTAAAAAGTTTTCTTCCCCCGCATTATAATTAATTATTTAATTATTTGATCATATCCAATACAGTATCCTTTGCCGAAGCGAGTGCTTCGTCGATCTTGGATATATCTTTTCCGCCTGCCATAGCGCTATCGGGGCGTCCGCCGCCTTTACCGCCACATATCGAAGCTACCGCGCCAACAAGCTTTCCTGCGTGAGCACCTGCTGAGATAGCATCTTTGCCTGCAACAGCGAGGAAATTGAGCTTGTCTGCCGAAGCTATAGCGAAGATCGCAACGGTATTTGCGTTATTAGCTTTTATATCGTCTGCGAGCGCTCGAGCCGAGTCTATCTGCATATCGTCAAGTCTTGCGGCGATAAGTTTGATCGCACCAAGATCTACAGCACTTGAAAGTATACTGTCAAGCTTTGTAGAAGCAAGCTTTGCGTTAAGAGAGTTTATTTCCTTCTTGGCATTTGAAAGCTCTGCCTGAAGAGCCGCTGCTTTTTTAACGATATCCGCTGTGTTCTGAACCTTAAGCTCGGAAGCTGCATCTGCAAGAAGAGCATCCTTTTGAGCGATAAGACGGAGAACGCCTGTTCCGGTAACGGCTTCTATTCTTCTTACACCTGCCGCAACACTTGTTTCGCTAATTATCTTGAAGAGTCCGATCTTTCCTGTGTTGTCACAATGCGTTCCGCCGCAAAGCTCGGTCGAAAAGTTACCCATTTTTACCATACGGACAACGTTTCCGTACTTTTCTCCAAAGAGTGCCATAGCACCTTCGGCACGTGCGGTTTCTATATCGGTTTCTTTTGTTACAATAGCGTTGGCTACCATTATGTTCGCATTTACGAGAGCCTCGATGCGAGCGATCTCTTCACTTGTGAGTGCCGCAAAATGAGTAAAGTCGAAACGACAGATCTGATCGCTTACAAAAGATCCTGCCTGCTCAACGTGTGAACCGAGTACCGTACGAAGCGCCGCCTGAAGCAAGTGTGCTGCAGAGTGATTTCTGCATATAGCAATACGTCTTGCGTCTTCTATATCGGCGTAAACCTCATCTCCTACGTTTATAGTGCCGTTTGCAACGGTACAAACGTGGATATATACACCGTCGGTTTTCTTGGTGTCATATACTTTGGCTAAAAAGCTATCGGAATAAATAGTTCCCGTGTCACCGATCTGTCCGCCTCCTTCTCCGTAAAAGGGAGTACGGTCAAGAATTATCGAACAATCGCCTTCGTTTACCGAGTCAACGCTTCCGTTGTCGGTGAGTATAGCGATAACTTTTGCTTTTGAACGGAAATCGGTATATCCCGTAAATTCTGTCTTGGGAAGCTCTGAAATGAGTGATTTTGAGGACTCGTCCCAACCGCCGATATTGGCTCTTGCCTCACGTGCTCTCTGTCTTTGCTGGAGCATAAGGTTGTTAAAGGTTTCTTCGTCTATCGAAAGATGGCTTTCTGCAACGATCTCCTTTGTAAGATCAAGCGGGAAACCGAATGTATCGTAAAGCTTGAATACTTCCTCGCCCGAGATCGTGTCTGCGTTTTCAGCGAGAGCTCCTCTTATGAGGTCGGAGAGGATCGAGAGTCCTGCGTCAACAGTTGCTTCGAAACGGTCCTCCTCCATAGAGATGACCTTAAGGATATAATCCTTTTTGGTTTCGAGCTCGGGATAAGCTCCGTAGCTTTCGTTAATTGCGACCGTAACGGTTTCTGTAAGGAAAGAACGGTTGATGCCGAGGAGCTTTCCGTGACGGCACGCACGTCTTATGATACGGCGAAGAACGTAACCGCGTCCTTCGTTAGATGGGATAACTCCGTCGGATATCATAAACATAGCACTTCTTGAGTGGTCAGTTATAACGCGGATAGAAACGTCATTTGCGGCATTTTCTCCGTATGTTTTTGAAGATATTTCGCATACTTTATCGATGACCTTACGGATAGAGTCGACCTCAAACATATTGTCAACGCCTTGCATAACACACGCAAGACGCTCGAGTCCCATACCTGTATCGATGTTCTTTTGCGCAAGCTCGGTGTAATTTCCGTTTCCGTCATTATTAAACTGCGAGAATACGTTGTTCCAGATCTCCATAAATCTGTCGCAGTCGCAACCGGGCTTACAATCGGGAGAACCGCAACCGTATTTCAAACCTCTGTCGAAGTATATTTCAGAACAAGGACCGCAAGGACCTGAACCGTGCTCCCAGAAGTTATCTGCTTTGCCAAGACGAACAACGTGAGCGGGGTTTACTCCTATCTTGTTTACCCAGATAGTATAAGCCTCTTCGTCGTTTTCGTATATAGAAGGCCAGAGAAGATCTGAAGGAATTTCAAGAGTTTTTGTAAGAAATTCCCAAGCCCATTCGATAGCCTCATCTTTAAAATAGTCACCGAAAGAAAAGTTTCCGAGCATCTCGAAGAATGTTCCGTGACGTGCGGTATGTCCTACACGCTCAAGGTCGGGTGTACGGATACACTTCTGGCAGGTAGTAACGCGGTTGCTTGGCGGTACTTCCTCGCCGGTGAAATATTTTTTCATCGGTGCCATTCCTGAATTTATTAAAAGAAGAGATTTGTCGTTGATCGGTACTAAAGGGAAAGAGGGAAGCCTTTTGTGTCCCTTTGATTCGAAAAATGAAAGATATTTTTCGCGAAGATCGTTAAGTGACGTCCATTTCATAAATAAAATGCCTTGCCTTTCAAAATTTATATCAATATATTATATCACTAAATGTGAAATATGTCAACGGAAAGTTATTAAAAAACGAGAGAACCATATAAAAGCTCTCTCGTTTTATTGATATATTTAATATGCTGCGGATTTTCTTTTACCGTTCTTGTTTTTTGGAAATTCTTTTATTCTTGCAACGAATTCCAGGTTTATAGCGATAAGCTCACCTTTTTCTTCAATTAGCATAGCATTATCGGTAACTTCCTTTATTATGCCTGATGCATAATTTCCGTCATAAAAAACTATAACACAATCCTTGTCGATAAATCGTTTTGCAAGTTCTAACATTTCAGAGGTTTCTCCTTTTGATTTTTTAAGTCTTGATTTTTTTATTATTCTGAGCATTATAAATCTTTTGCGTTTTTTAGCTGAAAATATGATCACGATGAGCAAAGGCATAAAAGCACAGCAGTAAATAGCAGAAAAACTTCCGCTACTTTCCGAATCGCTAAGCAGTACACTGACGCCGCCTAACATTCCTGCAATTGCCCCTAAAATTAACGCGATAGTCGCAATTTTTAAAAGAGTATTTTGTGACATAACAGTTACCGATTACTTTTTGGATAATTGAATTTCTTTTGTACTTAAGTCATCAACAATAGAAGCCTGATTTATAATGAGTTTGATTATCTTTTCAAGGTCGCTGTTAGCCGAATAATCGCTGCGGCAGATGTAATTAACGCGTCCTTCTTCAAAGAGGGAGTAAACCTTTTCTTTCTTTCCCTTGGGATAGATAGCGATAGATTTTCCGCCTTTTTCTTTAACAAGCGTCATACAGGGGATATCTGTAAGTCCGTCGCCGAGATAAACGATGTTTCCGTATGGAACTCGTCTTGTGCTCGATTTTGAGTTTACGCCCACAACATCGAGTGAGTCGAGTGCGCCTTTTGATACTCGGAAAACAAACTGTGTTTTTGCAGTGTAGTTGATAGCTATCTTAGGCCAAGAAGCGATGCCGTTTTCATCGAAAAGGAATTCACAAGCATAGATCTCTTTAAATTCTTTTGCGATAGAGGTTCCTTCAATGATCTCTTTAGTTCCGCTTGAAATTATATAATGCTCAACCGTTACGCCCAATTCTTCGGCATATGCGTTGATTCGTTTAAACCAAGTGGTAACTCCGTCATAGAGTTTTACCTCTTTGCCGAGTTTATTCAGATATTCTTTTGTTAAAGGAATACCTTTTTCTTTGCATTTTTCGATCATCATATACATATAGCAGAGAATGCTTTCCATTCCTGTCTTTTTGGTGAATTCCGAAGTGGAGCCCCAGAACTCGGCAGGAGTCATTCCCAAAGCGGGAATAAAAGAAAAGTTTTGCATATCGTCGGTCGCTAAAGTTTTATCAAAATCGTAGAGCAGAGCAACTATAGGTTGTTTTTTTGTCATAAAGTTTCCCCTTAATTTTTAAAATCTTTTTATTTCAATATAATTATAACATATTAAAATCAAAAAATCAACGGTATTTTGTCGGATTTGTTCAGGGAGTTGTTAAAAAATTCCAAATTTATATTAAAAATGAATTTTTTGATTCTTTCACTGCGTTCGAATCCCTTGTTGTTCGTTGTGTAAGAAAGACCTGCAACGATAGGAACGTACTTTATTAGTACATCGCAGGTTTTTTGTATTACTTAAATTCAAGGTTGATAACATCCATCGCAACGTCAAGGTTAGTCATTACAACTACACAGCCGTCACGTGCTATTTTCCAATTATTAGAGTTCTCGCCCTTTGCAAAATATTCAATGTTCAATTCTGCAAAATTGGTTGCTTGTTCCTCGGTAGCGAATGTGATAAATGTGCAAGACTTGGAATAGTCGCCGTTTTCAATCAAGCCGTATTGCTTAACAATCTCAACGGTGAATTCGCCGCCCATAAACGCAATTTCACTGTTTGTAAGCGAGGTTGCACGTTCGCATTCTTCCTCTGTGATGTAGCACATACCTTCGGTCAAGCCCTTTTCCTTGAGCTTTTCGATACTCTTATCCATATCGAATTTTCCGGCACAGCCAACGAGAAGCATAGCGAATACTGCCAAGATGGCTACAAGTGATACGATTTTTTTCATAGTGTTTTTTCTCCTTTGGTATGTTTTGGCTTTAATACCATCTTTTTGAATGTATTATACCACAAAAACTAAACAAAATCAAGGCGCAAGCCTTGTATATCTTCAAATGATGCATCGCCTGCGGCGATATGATGCTTTTCGCTTCGCTCAAAATGATGTTGCTCCCGTTGGTCGCAATGATGCGATGTTT
>CALAXC010000247.1 GCA_937894775.1 uncultured Clostridia bacterium | reverse complement strand
CTTTTCATCTCGCGATCGATCAACATTTTGAATAGTTTCTTATAGCTTGCAGCCATTTTCCACCTCATAAAAATAAGTATTTTTATACATTTACCATTGTATCACTTTTTTCGACAAATTGCAAGCATTTTGCGATAATTTCTTCAACGAGCGTTTAATTTTTTCAAAATTTGCAAATCCGCGTTTCAGCTCACTGATGTAGGTACTGATGAATTTATTCCAACGTCTGTGATTACTACCGAGATCCACTTTTCTTTGTTTACTGCGTATCAATTTTTGAACTCGTAAAGATCATTTCAACTTAAAGAAAATAGTCGGTCGCAGAGATAAATACCTGCGACCGACTATTTATTTTACATACAACCACCTAATGTAAGAATGATTTTCGCATACTTGTATCCTCTGTTTTTATTGCTGCATTCCATGACAATAAAATAATCATCCTCATTCTCCGCCCTTACAACTATCCCCTGCGAATAAGGAGTTTTCCAAAGAGGCTTAACACCATAATACTGTGCAACAAATTCATTGGTTGGATTAGGCATTTCAACATTAAATCCATTTTCGAACAACCACGCCTGATAATTTTTCAACGCAGGTGTAGCTCCCATTATTTGAAAAGACGATACCGTAGCCATTTGGAATTTCTTTTCATCATCGAGGTTAATTACATATTCTTCAGTCGGATCAAGAGCGTACTCATCGTTTATTGTTTTTCTTTTTATTTCATTGAGTTTGATTTTTATCATACAGCCTATTCTCCTTTTGGGCGTGTTCCTGTGTACGCTTGATTTTTTGATACAAATTCATTTACTTTCAAAAATGATTTCCCTAGATCATTTAAACTTAACACCAACATATATTCCGCGACCTCCCCACAAGCCCCCATAATACTACGCATAGGATCTAATCGCTCACGAAAAACTTCAAAAGAATCTCCTACATGCGACCATTCTTTATCCTCTGAATCATAATGCCAATGATACTCACGCCACAGTTCTTCATCATTATCTCGATAATACTCCTCATCAGCGGAAAAGTTAGCCCAAGGAAATAACCTCGGAAAAACATCAGTATAGGGTGTAAATGGGAACCAATATGGATATGAATAGGTTTTAACATTTTCTCCATCATCCACAATTAATTTTGTTTCTCCCCGTCCGCTGCTTTTATTAACCCATTCAGTTGAATGCAATTTAACTTCCCCGCCATTTTGGATAATTTCCATGAATTCTTTTTGTGATAACAAGAAGTTGTAATTTACAATATGCTCTGGCAAATTAGTTATGGAAAGCAGTTTTTCATTTGATACATCATTCAAGAATATTTGAGTCAATGGTACTTTAACGAAAAATCCCTTTCCTGATCCAGCTTTTGTTTTCTCAATAGTTTTATCGGTTAATATCTGCCAAATGCATGTATCGTCGCTCGGATTATATAAAACTACAATGCAAGGCAAAGAATTGGTAGTCCAGTAAGTGTACTGTCTTTCATTTATATCTCGAAAATATGCATATCCATCCTTTGTTTCCCCGAACCAACTTTCGCCCGATTTAATTTGCAAAGCAAGCAGTTGTTTTGGTTTCCCAGAGGAATCAACGAACTCTATATGAGCATCAATTCCTATATCGTTAACCGGTTGTTCCCGAAACATCCAATTGTTGCGTTCGGCGATTAACGAACAATAACTTATACCTAACCGTTCAGTATGACTTGCCATATTGCTACTCCTTTTGACATCAACTGTATTTTTTATAAAAATTATATCACAAAGCCCCTCCTTTTTCAACCTTATCGTGCAAATAGTAATTTGTTTGTCGCCTTTTCTTTGCTTACTGCGTATCAAATTTTGAGTGCTGATTTTATTGCGGAATGGACTTGACAAAGCTGCATTTCTAAGTTACAATACAACACCTGTGGAGGAAAGATCATAGAGTTATTCTCTACTCTTTGCTGCCTGAGCGCTTGACCACATAGTTATCATCTCTTTTCGAGAACTTGACCACATACTACGGTTGGTATGTTTCTTCTCTACTCTCTATACATTTTTTATCTGCCGGCGGAGCAAATTTGAGCGCTTCTACCGCCCCAAACCGATGACCACATATCAATCATTCGGCGCTCGGATTTGACCACATCTTTGACCATAAACAGAACCGGAGTACACGGAGACAAGAGTGCACGAGAGTATGAAAAAGCCGTTTTTGCGTAGCAGAAAGGGCTAGAAAAAGCAAAAACGGCTAGAAAAAGATATATCAATCAGTTGGGGTAAAGCCAGAAACCAAAGTCACCAGAAAATCAAAGCAGACTACATGTACTAGTTATCACTAAACGACACTAAACAGCACTAAAAAGACTAAATGACACGAAAATTTTGGCATATTTTTTCTCATTTTGGTGTTAGAATTTGTTCCAAAGCGAGGGTTTTACACACAAAAATGCAAAAACAAAGGAGACTTTTGAAAATTCTTCTCAAAGTGATAGAGTCAAATAGTTCAAGTCTCCTTTGATGGCGTGCTAAGCCTATAAAACAGTGTCCATAAGTTGCCCTGCGATATCGGCATTTTCGAAGCGCATAATACTTTCCTCATGTGTACCGAAGCTAAGGAAGTTTACGCTGCCGTACCACACTACGGATTGGTCTATAACAGTAAATTTTTGATGAAAATCGGATTTGTATTTGACGGTCACTCCATTCTTTCGGAGTCTTTCCGCACACTCGTTAACCGTATCTCGATCTCTCTCCTTGAAATCCTCGGGAGGTCGCGTAACTACCGTTACTTTAACGCCGCTTTCAATAATTGGATCAAGGATTTTCATAAGACTTGTGATCCTGCTCTTTCTCATAAACGGACTGACGATCAAAATCTCGCTTTGAGCGTTTTGCAAATCATTGCAAAATCCGTGGTAGAATGATTTACCGTCATAGATCAGATCGGGAGCCGCATTGATATTTGACAACAGCTTCGTTTTATACCCAATAGCGGAATAGCTTTTCACTCGTTTTTGATAAATTCTTTCAAGCACAGGAATATGAATATCCACATAGTCGTATACCTGCACCTCGGTTTTACCTTCATAGTTTCTGTGTAATCTGCCAGCGTATTGCGCGACTTTTCCCTTCCATGCAATCGGTAATGCAAGGAATAACGTATCAAGCCGAGGATAGTCAAAGCCCTCTCCAACATATTTGCCCGTCGCTATAATTACAACAGATTCGTTGGCTGGAATTGCTTCAAGCCTTTCCATCGTTTCTCTGCGCTCCTTTGCGGAAGCTGTTCCTACGAGTTGAATAACGTTTTTGCAATAACAGGAAAGCCGTTCAGCAAGCAACGCAACGTGCTCGCGCCGTTCTGTCAATACAATTGGATTTCGCCCACCTTTTAGGGCTTCAGCAACATCAGAAACGATCGTATTATTTCGCATTTCATTCTCGGATAATTTTTTATAAATGTCCGTAATGCTCGGCTTGCCTTCGCTGTGATAGCGCGTATTGGTAAATCTCGGTACAAGATAATGCTCAAAGCTGCGCTTTTCAGCTTGCTCCTTCGCATCAACACGATATCGGATCGCACCGCACTGCATGAATATTATCGGGTGATGACCATCCTGTCTTGTTGGTGTTGCGGTCAGACCATACACATATTTCGCGTTTGCATATTTGAGAATCGTTTCAAAGTTGACCGCAGAAACATGGTGACATTCGTCAACAATAATCATCCCATAGTTTCGCACATTCTCTTTCACTTCGTCACCGCCAACAAGAGACTGCATGACGGCAACATCCACAATACCGTGCACGGTATCCTTTCCGGCACCGAGAACACCAACGGGAGACCACACCTTCCTGCGGCCTCTGCCCTTCTTTTCCTCGGGCGGTATTATGTCAAACTTCAGAAAGCTTTCGAGAGACTTTTTCCATTGTGTCATCAAAGCTTGTGTATGTACGAGAATCAAGGTGTTCGTTTTTCTTTGCCCGATCATATACGAGGCAATGACAGTCTTACCGAACGCCGTTGTTGCAGATAGAACACCCGTATTTTGTTCCAATAGTGCGTCTGCCGCAGGCCGCTGTTCTTCACGCAACTCACCGTTAAAAGTAACGGGTATAATCTCTCCTGAATTGGTTTTATCTTCGATTGCATATGATACGTCTGCTTCATCGAGCAGATTGCAAAGTGCATCCTCACAACCGCGCGGAATGGCAATATAATCTTCCGTGATGTCCGCTGTGCATATGATCCGCGGCTTATCGTATATTGGCAATCTCATTGCTTGGGCACGGTAAAAATCGGGATTTTTGAATGCCGCCAAGCGTTTGATCTGATTCTTCGCGTTTGAAGACAGTTCTTCCGTAGGAACATACAGCATATTCGCGCGGACAATGTTCAGTACCATAGGAAAATCACTATGCGTAATTTTAGTTTTCTTCTTCGCTTCCCACGGCTTGCTATCGGATTCGCTGACGAGTTTACCAAGCTCTCCTTCCTTACCGAATGATAAAACGAGTGTTTCCACTGCATTTGCAGTTATTTTTTGAACAGACGAAAGATATGCCCATTGATCGTCATAAGGACGAAATTGCTCATCTACAAACACGCTGTTTCCACTTTTTCTTGCCAGTCCTTGTAAAGGCAAAGCAACAAGATTACCGAATCCGCCATCGGGCATAGTGTCTTGGTTGGGAAATAGTCTGTCGTATGACTTGAAAGATAACTCACCGCGCTTCTCCATCGCCTTAGTCAAAATACCGCTTCCAAGCTTACGAGCTAATACAGCAGGAACAGGCGACTCGAAGAATATCCAAGCGTGAGCTCCGTTTCCCGAACGGGATCGTTCCACGCATATAGGAACATTTAATTCTTCACAGACCTCTCTAAAAGCAGTAACATCTTTTTCAAACGAGTCATCATCAAAGTCGGCACATAGAAAATGACAAGTCTCATCCTGTAGCATTGGATAGATTCCTATCACATCACGTGCTAATCCATCCTTGCCCTCAAGATGTTTATAAATGTCTTCATCAGTTAAGGATTTTAACACCCGATTGGGACAATTGGCGCACTTGTACTTCCTTTTGTCGCA
>CALAXC010000246.1 GCA_937894775.1 uncultured Clostridia bacterium | reverse complement strand
CATCTTTGCTGATAATATGTGCCGTGTGCTGCCTACCGCATCCCGTATCGGATTTACCGGTACTCCGCTGTTTAAATACGATAATATTACCGAAAGAACGTTCGGTACTTACGTTTCTATCTATGATTTCAAACGTGCGGTGGATGACGGTGCAACTGTTCCGCTTTACTACGAAAATCGAAGTGATATGCTTCAGATCACCAATCCCGAAATCAACGACGAGCTTCTTGATGCCATTGAGGCGGCAGACCTTGACGTAAATCAGCAGGCAAAACTCGAGCTTGAACTTGCTAAGGATATTCATATCATCACATCCGAGCCTCGTCTTGATACCATTGCAAAGGATTTTGTGGAGCATTACTCCGATCTTTGGACAACGGGTAAAGCAATGTTTGTGTGTGTAAACAAGGTGACCTGTGTGCGGATGTATAATCTCGCGCAAAAGTATTGGGCAGATAAGATTTCTGCTCTTGAAAAAGAATTGAAAGTTACCACGCAGCAAGAGGCACAGGAGCTTGAGCGCAAGATTACTTGGATGAAAGAAACCGAAATGGCGGTTATCGTGAGCCAAGAGCAGAACGAGATTCAGACCTTCAATAACTGGGGGCTTGATATTCTTCCTCACCGCACCAAGATGGAAAAGCGTGAAATGGACAAAGAGTTTAAAGACTCGGATAATCCTTTCCGTATAGTGTTCGTTTGCGCTATGTGGCTGACCGGATTTGACGTAAAATCTCTTGCGACTATCTATTTGGACAAACCCTTGAAGACTAACACTCTTATGCAGACGATCGCACGCGCCAACCGTGTTTGCGACGGCAAGAGCAACGGCCTTGTAGTGGATTATATCGGTGTTGTTAAGGCCCTCCGTCAAGCTCTTGCCGATTACACGGCAGAAAAAGGTGGTTCTTCGGGAGAGGATCCTGCACCGGATAAATCAGAACTTATAGCAAAGATTGAAAGCACGATTGCTAATATTGATGCATATATTAGTGAACACAAGTTTTCTCTTAAATCTTTGGTTGAAGCCGATGATTTTGCCAAGCTTGCTTTGGTTGCATCGGGAGCAAATGCTATGTGCGCTACCGACGAGATCAAAAAGCGTTTTGAGATTCAGGCGCGTGAGCTCTTCCGAATGTTCAAATACATCGAAAAGGGCGAGGTTTCGGACGAAACCGTCCACTATAAGAATGCGATCAGCGCCGTATACGATCAGCTTCAGGAAAAGCGTGTTCACGCCGACAATTCCGCACTGATGGCTCATATCAATCAGATCGTCAGCGAGTATGTTGCCGTTGTTCATGCCGGCGCCGCAGGACTTGTCGAAAGCAAGAAATTCGACATCAGCAACATAGACTTTGACCGTTTGCGCCGTGAATTTGAGAGAGTGCAGAACAAAAACCTGCTTCTCAAGGATTTGCAGGTGTTGGTTGAGCAGCGTCTTGCTCAAATGATGCGAAATAATCCCTTGCGTATCGATTATTATCAGCGTTATCAGGACATTGTTGACGAGTACAATAAGGACAACAAGAAGGATGAAATCGCTATTGTCTTTGAGAATCTTATGAAGCTCGTAAATGACCTTGACGAAGAACAGAAACGTTACGTCAAAGAAGGGTTTGACAGCGACGAGGAACTCTCTATTTACGATCTTTTGA
>CALAXC010000245.1 GCA_937894775.1 uncultured Clostridia bacterium | reverse complement strand
TCTTTTTTGCAGTGATCGTCTATACTATAGTTGCTGTTGTTTTTTCGATTGTTTCATTCATAATTATGTTTGCCATTTCATATGTTTTTGAATATGTGGTTGGAGAAAAATTTAAGGTAAAAAAATATAACGAAGTTTGTAGTAGAATGAATGAAGAAGAGAACGATATAGAATAATTTTGCTGATTACTCCTTGAAAAATTGAATTGAATTGAACAAACACCCTAACAGAGCAGGTTTCTGTTTAGGGTGTTTGCTTTTAAAGAATTAATAATTTATGATATAAAAGAACGAAATTATCGTAGTTATCTATATTGGCGCATTAAAACCGCAATCTATCAATCATTTCCCATTTTACGTATTCATTGAACTTGGCAAATCGGTATGCTTCTTCACAGATTCGACCTTTGTTGTAGCAAATGAAAAAGGTGAAGTCGAGCCAAAAGGCATCTTCAATCACGGACTTAATAGCCTCAAATTCAGCTTTACCGAGATAATGCTCGTCCTTCAGAATAAGCATAGCATAGTTATATTCGCCGTCGTTGTAAACGAAATCAAATGTAATCGTTGCTTCGCTATCCTTGTAAGAGTCTCCGTATTTGTCCTTTTTCATTACTGCGGCGGTGAAGGTCTGCGGAGTTGGTGTGACCGTTTCACGATCAATATATCTCCGCTTGCAGAAATGATAATATGCGTGGCGATAACAAGCCTCAACGTATTCGTCATCGGCTACCGTCTTTATGTAAGAAAGTGCTTGGGAGATTGTTTGCTCGTCTACCGCACCGAGATTGATGTCTGTACGATTAGGATAAACAATATTGAACCAAATACGGTAATAAGGATTGACAAACTTATATATCGTCTTGTTGTTCACATCTTTCCCGGTAGTAAGTATTCCGTTCTCAATCAGAGCGCGGATGTACTTGTCGCATTTGTTATAAGCAAATCCCGTGAACTTGCCGATGTCGCTGATGCGATTGTTGCCGAGGGCTACGGCGTGGCAGATGAACATATAGCTTTCACTTCTACGGAATAGTCGATCAAACTCATTTGAGCAAAAATGTATGTACGGCCTATCGGAGGATAGAAGACTCCGCAGATTTTCCTCGGTGCTTAAATTCTCGTCGATCAGATGAACGAGTTTCGGTATGCCTCCCGTAAGTGCATAGAGTGCGAGAAGATCATCCCCCTTTTTGTTCGGAAAGCATTTGCAGAGGTCAGCTATCAAGAGGTATGGTACGTCGATAGGTATTTCGTCGTAAGTCCATTTTGTGTAATCGGGCGGAAACTCGGGTAGCTTCTCCACGCGGGTGACGAAGATCATCAAAATTGCTCTACGCTTTTGTGTTGCAAAATAATTTTGAAAGGCTACGGAGAATACGCTATCGGTCAATATCTCGTCGGCATCGTCGAACGCGAAGATGTGGCAAGTGCGCTCGGAGAGTTTGTTGATATTGAGAAACACGTTCTCCCACGTATCCATCGGGAGCGCGGGAAGATTATGCTCGTCCATATATTTCTGCAATCTTTCTCCAAGTAAACGTAAAGCCATCGGTTCATCAAGACCTGCAAACGAGAAATAGAAATGCGTATGTTGCTCTAACCACTCAAGAATGAGTGCGGTTTTACCCGAGCCTCGCGGTCCTCGGAGGTTAACGTAATGGTCTTTGTTCTTCCAATTTCCGAAGCTTGTGTTATAGGAAAGATAGAGTGTGTCCAAGCGTTTTAGCAAATGCGTCCTCTGTATCTTCATTGCGCCTCCGAT
>CALAXC010000244.1 GCA_937894775.1 uncultured Clostridia bacterium | reverse complement strand
AATTCAACAGCACCCACAGTCTGCTCTGCATCATGCTTCGGCTTATGGGTTTCGTCTTCAAACTCTTCGGCTTCCATAAATTCAAAGATACGGTTTGCACCGGCGGTTGCCGTCTGGAGATTGGTCATACCCTGTGCAATCTGTGTCAAAGGCGAAGTGAAGAGACGAACGTAGAGAATAAAGGAAACGATCACGCCAAACTTAATGGTTCCGTTCATAGCCAGAGCTGCACCGATGACGCATACGGCAACGTAAGCAAGGTTACCGATGACGTTCATCAAGGGCTGCATCATACCGGAAAGGAACTGGGATTTCCAGTTGGCATCATAAACCTTGTGGTTGAGTTTACCAAAGCGGGAAAGCACTTTCTCCTCGGCACGGGAAATGCGGACAACATCGTGTCCCGAATACATTTCCTCCACGTATCCGTTCAGTTCTCCGAGGCTGACCTGCCTTGCGGTGAAGAATTTTTGGGAGCGGCTCATAATCAGCATAATGAGCACCATACCGACCATCGTAATCAATATCGAGGTTAGTGCCAAATGCCACTCTGTCACAAACATCATAATCAAACAGCCGATAAACTGAGTAACGGCGCTGATAATGGTAGGCAGGCTGTTGGTCATACCCTGCTGAAGAACCGATACGTCGTTGGTGATACGGCTGAGGATATCACCGGTGGAAGTCTCACCAAACTGCTTTTGAGGCACCTTATTGATCTTCACCGAAAGGTCATGACGCATTCTACGGGATGCTTTCAAGGTGACCGTTGCCATAATATAATGCTGAATGAAATTTGCCAAGGCACCGATCAGGTAAAGCACGATCAGCATAATGCCAACCTTGGCAATCGCCGACATATCAATACCGCCGATAAGCCCATCGGAAATAACGTCTGTAATTTCACCGACCTTATCGGGCGTGATGATGGTCATAACCGCCGACAGTGCCGCCAAAATGAGTGCAACAATGACAAGAGGGAAATTACCCATGTATTTGAATATTTTAGATAGCGTCTTTTTCATCCTTGCACCTCCTTACGCAAGCTCTGCCGCAGTCAGCTGAGACTGGGCGATCTCACGGTAAACAGCACAGTTTTTCATAAGCTCCACATGGGTACCCATACCTACCGCTTCGCCACGCTCCAACACAATGATCTTATCCGCATCTTTAATGGTGCTGATGCGCTGTGCTACGATGACCTTCGTGGTATCCTTCATTGTTTTGGCAAGTCCGCCCCTGAGCTGTGCGTCGGTCTTATAATCAAGCGCAGAGAAGGAATCATCGAAGATAAGTATCTCAGGCTTTCTTGCCAGCGCTCTCGCAATGGAAAGACGCTGCTTCTGACCGCCCGATACGTTCTTACCAAGCTGGACGATCTTATGATCCTTGCCGTCCTCGGTCTTCTCTACGAACTCTCTTGACTGAGAAAC
>CALAXC010000243.1 GCA_937894775.1 uncultured Clostridia bacterium | reverse complement strand
ATCGACTCAACAAGATATTCCACCCAAAGACTGATTGACGAGCTTATAGCAACAGAACCCCTTGATACATTTTCCCCGGACCTTCTTAAAAAAATAGCCAAAGCAATAATGCTTCAAAAAGATGGAACGGTCGCTTTAATCCTAACAAACGATCAAATAATCAGAAAGGAGTCGGACGATGGAAGCCACAACCCTACAACCTAAAAAAGTAGTACGAATTATACCGCCAACGGTTAGCACAACCGAAACAATAAAAACGGCACATAGACAGCTTCGAGTGGTTGCCTACTGCCGAGTATCTACCAAGCAAGAGGAACAGTTAAACAGCTACGATGTGCAGAAAAGATATTACACGGAAAGGATCAATGCCGAACCCGATTGGTGCTTCGTAGGAATCTTCGCAGATAAGGGTATCACAGGAACGAGTGTCAAGAAGCGTGACGAATTCAATAAAATGATTCGCCTCTGCAAACGTGGCAAAGTCGATATGATTATCACGAAATCAATCTCCCGATTCGCACGAAACACCCTCGATTGCCTCAAATACACGAGAATGCTAAAGGAGATCGGAGTGGATGTTTACTTCGAAGAACAAGGCATTCATAGCACCCAACCCGGCGCGGAATTTTATATCACCATATACGGCAGCATCGCACAAAGTGAATCCGAAAATATCAGCGCCAATGTTAAATGGGGCAAGGCACAAAGTGCAAAGGAAGGAAGAGTCAGCTTCCACTACAAACGCTTCCTCGGATATCGAAAGGGAGAGGACGGCAAGCCCGAAATCGATCCCGAACAAGCTCCGATTGTAAAAATGATATACGAGAGATTCCTCGCAGGCGATAGCATCGAAGGAATTATCGCAAAGCTACATGAGATGGGCATCCCCTCACCAAGCGGTAATGCAACGTGGCAAAAATCGACGGTCGTATCTATCCTATCCAACGAGAGATACAAAGGCGATGCCATCATCAACAAAACCTACATCTCGGATTGTATTACGAAACAAGTAAGGGTAAACGATGGAATACAAAGACCAAAATACTATGTAGAAAACAACCATCCTGCAATCATTGATTCCGCTACCTTCGCAAGAGTTCAAGAGGAACTCTCAAGAAGAACAGGAAAACGCAAGGTCAAGCAGGTTGGAACGAAAACCGAGCAAGGAAAATACTCAAGCAAATATGCACTTACGGAGCGACTGATCTGTGGTGAGTGCAAAACTCCCTATCGGAGATGCACGTGGACAATAAAAGGTCAGAAGAAGATCGTATGGCGATGCATCAATCGCCTTGACTTCGGCAAGAAATACTGCCATGAGTCCCCAACCGTCGAAGAAAGCATTCTCCACGAAGCCATTATGAGAGCAATTATGGAAACGGCACAACAGAATATCGATGTGCTGAAAACTCTGAAGATGCATATCGGTATGGGCTTGCGAGGTGAGGAAACCGAGGACATCAGTCTGAGTCTACAGATCCGAATGGCAGAGATTGATGCCGAATTTAATGCTATGCTGAATGCGATATCCTCTGATGAGATAGACAAGTTTGACGAGCAAAGAGCAAGCGAGCTGCTGAACGAAAAAAACAGTATCCAAAGCCAACTTGCAGAAATTTCAGAGAGTCGGCAAAAGCGTGAAAGCACAGAGTCACGACTCGACGATAT
>CALAXC010000242.1 GCA_937894775.1 uncultured Clostridia bacterium | reverse complement strand
CGCAGGAAATGGAGCACGTTCGCCATTACATCAGCATTGAAAACGTGCGTTTCCCAGATATGACCTTCTCATTTGAGATGAATTCAGATGACTTTCATATTCCTGCACTTACCATTCAACCTATCGTCGAAAATGCGATAAAACATGGACTTATGAAGTTATCTAAGGGTGGAACGATCCGAGTAGTATCTTATGAAACAGAGAGCCATTACTGTGTATCCGTAGAAGATGACGGTGTGGGCTTTGATACGGACGTTCTGCTTGATGAAAGAAAGCATGTGGGAATCCGTAATATTCGTGGAAGATTAAAAGCAATGGTAAACGGAACCCTTGAAATCGAAAGCCGTGTCGGTATCGGTACTACAGTTTTAATCAAAATCCCCAAGGAGGTGGCACAATGATTGCGATAGCAGTTGATGATGAAAAATTGATGCTTGGTGCTTTGGTAGCAGCAATCAAGGCATCGTCCGATATCTCTGAAGTTTCTCAGTTCTCCAACTGTGATGAAGCCCTTGACTATGTAAAAGAAAATGCGATTGACATTGCTTTTCTGGATATCAATATGCGTGGTATGGGCGGACTTGCTCTTGCTGAGAAAATCATCGAAGCTTGTCCGGACTGCAAAATCGTATTTTGCACCGGTTATGAGGAATACGCAATTCCGGCATTCAAGCTTCATGCCTCCGGATATTTGATGAAACCCGTGTCTGCTAAAGACGTGCAGGTGGAGATTGATAACATTAAAGGTATTCGCCAAAGTCAAAAGCCGCTTACCGTAAAGTGCTTTGGCACTTTTGAGGTCTATGCAAAAGGTGAAAAGCTAACCTTTAAGCGTTCAAAAACCAAAGAACTGTTTGCCTTTTTGGTGGATCGAAACGGTGCGGGCGTTACAGTTGCGGAAATCGGGGTTGCACTTTGGGAAAATGATGAAGATCAAAAGAACCAAAATTATATCCACCAACTGTTTCGTGATTTACGCCAGTCCCTTGAAGCGGTAGGTGTAGAAGAGATTTTTGAGAGGAACAATTATTACTACTCCTTAAATCCCGAAAAATTAGATTGCGACTATTACACATACTTAAAAACCGGAAAACCCGAATTCCATGGCGAGTATATGTCCCAATATAGTTGGGCAGAGGAAACCTGCGGATTACTTTGGAAAAAACGAACTTAATAACAAACTCAGGAAAAGCCGTCATTTCGACGGCTTTTTTTATTGGTTTGTAAGAGGTTTGTCATACCTTATATATTATACTGAAAATAAAATAGGTTTTTTATACCTTGCTCTATGCTAAGAAACTACGAAATTATATTTCTTGAATAGTAGGAGTCAGATAGATTTTGAAAGGAGTTTAGTTGTGATGAAGAAAGCATGGCTGAAAATCGTATCGCTGGTGTTGGTGATTTCCACACTGTTTTCGACTCTACCCACGACTGTTTTTGCGGAAGGGGCAGAGGCTGAAGAAGTTTATGTTAAATCAGTCCAACTGGCGCGAGCTGAAACTAAAGAGGAGGCCAAATCCCTTTTGGAGAATGAAGGATATATATTCCTCGATGCCAACTTGAACGAAGGAACTGGCGAAGACGGTATCTGGATGGGATATACCACCACCACCGACCCAGAAGAAGCCATTTATGATATGAAGCTAATGAATATGAAAGGCGGTTTTACCCTCACAAGTATGGAGGAAGCCCTTGCCGCGCAAGAAGGAATTTTCGCCCAAATGGCTACGGATCTAAATTATCTCGTTGAGGAATTTATCGAGGCTTACGACGAAGAAAGCATTCCCGCGCAAAAAGCCTATCAATCCCTCAATTTCTTCCGGGTCGTAAAAGGAGAAACCGAGCTCGAGGAAAGAAATGGTCTTGGATATCAGATCGTAAACGGGAATATGAGCATTGAAAAGCTCAACGAAATGCTGCTTCTTTGCGATCCGGGTCTCGTAGACAGCGTCATTAAGATTTTAACTACAGGCATTCAGATCCGAAACGGAAACTGGATGAAAAAGCTTTCGGCACTGGGTCCGTACGATGCGGATGAAGTTTATTACGAAGATGAATTCGAAGAGGAATTCAAGCGTCGCGCAGAGCAGTTGCTTCCTGTATTGCAGCTTTATTCCCAGGCGTACAATGCCATGGATCTCTCCGGCTTGATTCCCGATAAGCTTGATGAAAACTTCGAACCCGAATATAGCGGCGATGAACAGAAGGGAACCCTTTCTGCAGAGGATGCCACTGTGAAAAAGCTGGACGAAAGCCGCTATAAGCTCTATAAAGTTGTGTTCGATGAACTGGACAAATATCAATACGGTACCAACGAAACCTTGAAAGATTTTTTCTGCTCTTTGGAAAACGACGGCTCTACCAAGGATCTTTATCCCTTGGTATCGGTTTTAAGTGACGGAGAGTTTGCATCTCTTTCCTACGGTTGTTTCCTTGAGATTGCTACTGGTGCAGGAGCTACCCTCGCAGATTTCGATTCCTTTGACGAGGTGTACGCTTCTGTTACCAAGGAAGTAAAATCCGTTTATCTTTACCACGGCGTTGATGACATTCTTTTTGAAGACGATACCGTCATCGGTTTTACTGAGGCGGCAACCCGACACATGGCATCCACGGGTGAACTTGAATTTTATGAAAAAGAGACTGCTGCTGAGGAAGCTTGGGAAGTGGGTAAAACCGTAGCTCAGATCGTAGGTTACTCAGGCATGGCCATCCTTGGCGTTGCCAAGATCGCCGCAGGCGTTTCCATGGGTATTGCGGCAATCGCAAGCGCGGTGGGCTCCTCTGTTGCAGAATCGGCCCTTCTTGCCGGTGTTATCAAGGTAGGTACTTTGCTGGGCGGTTTGACCTCTTTGCTCATCGTTGGAGGTGCAGCGCTCGCTGTAGCACTTGTTTCTCTTATCGTGTCTGCCATCATAGATGAGGTTAACGGCTGGATCGACTGGGATAAAAATCCCATGCCCGAATATTTGTACGACGTGAAGGAAGTAGGCTTCAGTCAGACCTCCGTCAACGACGGCATTGCCACGGAATTTATCAAAAAACCGGTGTTTGCTTTGTACGAAGCCGTTACCGATAAAGACGGCAAAGTCATCGATCTGAACGCCCGTTCCGGGGATGCATATCAATGGATTGCTATGTACGTATCCTACGACAGGCAAGGCGACGACGCAAAACCCATCAAAGCAGATAGCCTTATGGTCAAGACCGGAAACGGTGAAACCCCTGATGGCTACGTTCCTTTAAGCCGCTTTGGTGAGGTGGTTGCGTATGATCTCAACCAATGGGATGAAACTGACGATGTGAACGGCATTTACGCTTTCTATAAGCAGGATCAAACCGTTTCTGTTGATGATGGCAAAACCTATTATATCTACGACGTTTATCTGCAGACAGGCGAAAGCGATGCCCACTGTATTGAGCTTTTGAAGGCAGCGGGATATACGCCTCTCAACGTGAACCTTTCACCGGATTTATACGATGATGACACCGTGCTTCCGGAAAAAATATATACCTATCTGGGATACAAAACAACAAAAAGTAAAAGCAGCGCCATTCGGGACATTCGTCTGGTTTACGGCCCGTCCCAAGGACAAATTCAGTTGGGTGCCGCTACCTATGCCGACAGCGGAAGCAACGGACAGGTAACCCTTTACGCCACAAAGTTCAAATCCGCAGGCACCCCTCTTTTGGCGGGTGGTTTGATTTGCGTAAACAGGCTGAATGCGGCAGCGGCCGGCTACGAGCCCATCTGCAAAATGGCCGGCGGCCCGGCGGCTTCCTTTAACGTGAGCAGAGCAGGCACGAGTAGCTCGAACGAATTGCAGACCTACCTCTACTTCTTGCCCGAAACGACCTTTACAAGCGGCAAAAAGTATATTGGCGATATTGCGTTTTTCCATATTTCCGCGGATGAGACCGCTACCGGCAGACCCGGCTTGGCCTCGCTGAGTGCTCTCGACTTGGAAGGTGGCAATACAGAGCTTGCCGGTCTCAGCGGCTCCGGCAGGGGACTTTCCTCCCTTTCGATGACGACCAACGACTACTGGAGTACGTATAAGCCGTTGGGGGATGAAAACAGCCCGGATCGTATGGGATATTATCCGACCTATAATCCGTACCGCGCCGTTTACGACGTAAAGGCGGCTCTGCGAGAGGATCCCCCAAAAACCTTTGCTTTTGAAGGGGCGGGATACGTTGCGTTCGATAAGGCCGAATTCGAATACATAAAAAACACCATGGAGCTGAAGGTCGAGCTTGCTGTTCGATACGGGAACGCTTCCAAACTGTTTGACGATAATCAGTTGAACGGAGCCTTTTACCTGACGGGTAACCCCGATGGCGAAAACGTGCATAAAACTGCCGAGGATGCCGAGAGCGGAGATCCCACCAACGAAATGACCGGCATTCAGCCGCTTGCGGTGTCGGATATTATCTGCTCGGCTCCTTATCAGAAAAAAGGCAGCTCATATCAGGAACCGACGATACCAAGTAATTACTCCCCGGTGACTGATGTTTTCTCTACTTCCAAGGAAGCGGCAGAGATCCTTCACAAGGACGGAGAACGCAAATTTAAGCTTTACATTGCAAAAACAGAAACGCAAAAGCCCTATATCTCGAATATTTTTGCAACGGACACTTTGAGCGTTTTCCGAGCAAACGGAGGATATGAAACCGGGCTTGACATATGCTACATCACCGACGACATCAACGAAACCGTTCTTCTTTCGCAGTTGGCAAGTCAGGGGGCTACCAATTTCTGCGGAGAAAGCATTCCCATGAGCACGGAGTCTTGCGAAATCAACATGCTGGAATTCGGCTATCAAAGAACCGAGGATCCGGAGAAGGCTTTGCGCGACGTTTTCCTTTATTTCAACAAGTTTTCTACCGATGCGCCGCCGAAGGTGCTGTATCGCGGAACCGTAACATATACGTTGATCTGCGAAATCCCTTATAATCTTACAGGATACGACGATGCTCCGAAACCCGGCATCTATCTCTATGGCACGACCAGCGAAAAAGCGGGAAAACCCATTACCGATTTTGATATTTCCTTTTCCCCCTTCTATGACGGCTATGAAACCGTCAGAACCAAAGACGGCCGTTCTCTTTGGAGCGAGATTCTCGAGTATTTGAACACCCAAATGAACGCCCACCCGATGTATATGGCAGAGTACGTATACGAGGCTTTGATCGACTTCTTCTCTTTCCCCAGGGGACAGGTAGGGGAGCCGCAGCAAAACGGAAACTTCTTCTTGCATATCAAGAGAGAGGGCGTTGATCTTCGCAATGAAAAGCCCTACGTAGGAAAGATCTATCTTGCTTCGGATCATTACCATAACGACTACAACAAATGGAATTGGACGAAGTTGTACAACGATCTTTTTGATCGTGGGGCAGAAGCCTGTGTCAACTTTGACCTGAACGAAAATACCGTAAAAGGCGGTAGTGTGATCTGCTTGGGCTATAGTTTTACCTCCGATCCCGGTGATGCTATTCGGGATATCAGCGCGTATCACGAAAAGAATCCTCCCGCAACCTTGACCGATGATGGTGGCCGCAGGTATACGCTGGTGCAGGATCTGGATCTGAACGAAGGCGCAAGCGGAGACTACATTTATCTTTACGCCACCAAAGACCTTTCAGCAGGTCGCCCGATCATCAGCTTATCGGCGGGTTACGATGTAGTTACCGGCAGCGGAAGACAAACCTGGGTGGACGGTACTCAGGTAAGCACCAATACCTACTGCACCAAGCGCTGGGATACAAATTCTTATTCCGATCTCAACCGTTGGGCAGGCGGTAAGTACATCTATTTGATGTTTACTGATGTGAACAGCACTTTCAAAGGAACTTACACGCCCATCAATTACGGTGCGGACAAAACTTTTTCCAGAAGTGGCTATACCAGCATAAAGCCCGACGGCAAATATATCGGCGGTCTCTACGTGATGGATAAAAATACCATCCTTCAGGAAAAGATCGCGGCAGGCACCCTCCCGAAGGGAAGCACCTGCGATAAGATCACCGATAACGAGGTAAAAGAGCGCCTGAAGGCGATGGGTGCAGAGGTCGTCATCGACACACCGATCCAGACCACCGGTGCTACTTATTTTAAGAATAATAAAAATAAGGTGTATATCGGATACAGCCGTACCAATACACTGAGGAAAGCGATTCGCGGAATTGCCATCAAGACGGAGATTCTATCCTTAAATGAGCCGGCGGAAAGCATAACGGTTGATGGCAACAATTACAATTTGGTTGCCGAGTCGGCAAGCAAAGTTGCATCGCTTCCTCGCGCGATCAATTTAATCGGCGTTGATAACGGACAGGATTTACTTGTGCCGAGAATGTATCTTTACTACTCCACAAGTGTCGATAACGATC
>CALAXC010000241.1 GCA_937894775.1 uncultured Clostridia bacterium | reverse complement strand
AACTGGATGGATTTTTGGCGGTTACTTTATTGCTAAATAAGATTTGTACAAGTAATAAAGGGATATTTTACTAACTCCCTTGATCACCTGAATTATCTTTGCATCTTTAAATATTTTAGAATTTTTTATTTTATCCCAAAAGGCGAGAAACAAATATCAACATCGGAGGAGAGGAAACAATGAAACAAAAACAAATCGCAAAAAGCTATATTATAATCGTAACAATATGACATATAAGTTGCTGATAAGCATAGCAATTATGTTATATGATAACACATCTATTAACGAAGAGGATGGTAAAGAAACATTTAAAGAATTAAGTACAATCCTTCTCAAATTCTTCCAAAGGGTTGTATATCATGGAGTTCACCTCCCTTTTACGATATTATACTACATTTTTCGTCCATTTGCAATATTACATATAGTAGAATTTAACCACAATTAAACGTCTATTTTTATGCACATTTCACAAATAAACCACAAAAGTGCCCCAAAGGGCTCGATTTTTGCCCGTTTTTATCTGTTTTTTATGAAAATACAGGCATTTATTTTTGTTCAAAATGCGGAAAATGCCGCATTTTGAACAATTTCAACAATACAATCACGTTTCTTCCGTGTTTATCTCTTCTTCTTCGGTATTTGCCATACGCAACTTATCAAGCGAACGGCAAAAATCCTCGCGAAGCCAAGCAGGTTCGATTATACGTATCTCCGCATCCGAAGCGATAAGTGCGCCGAAGAAAAGACGGATGTTCTGAAACTCGCATATGTATCTTCCCTTTGATCCAACGCGACGCGTCACAAAGGGAGCAAGCTCGAGCGCCACAAGTTTATCGGGGATCTGTAACAATGCGGAATAAGGGATGCCTATCTGCGTGGATTCCCCATCACCACCGCCAAGCATATCCGCCAGCGCAACGATATTCGAAATATCGCGCGGGTCCTCGACTCTGATGGAATCGGGCAGAGAAAAATTCTCGGTGTAATAGTATCCTTGCTTTGATCTGTCAAACGCTATGGGAGCCTCAAGCTTACGGCGCAGATAATCGCAGTCGCGCTGTGCCTGTCTGTGAGAGATCCCGAAGCGCTCGGAAAGACGCATAGCATTCGGAAAATAACCGTCTTTTATTCTTTTATGAAGCCATATAATTCGTTCAACCGCAAAATCAACCGACATGCCGTTCGCCTCTCTTTTCTCCGCAAATGCGAAAATTTGTCTTATATATATAATAAGGAAGGAATTATTCTTCGACTATCTGTTCCGGGGCTTTTGCTCCAAGCGATTTTACATAAGAGATAGTTCTTGCGGCGCCGTAAAGTCCCATCGCAAGGCAGAAGAAAGCTTCAATACAGAAATCGCCCTTGGAAAGCTTGCCGGCAAAGAATCCCACCATTTCGGAAATTCCCGCAGAGATAGATATGATCAACGCGACGCAGGAAAACACAACAAAATGTCTCGGTCTTGCGTGATCATCGGAAACAAAGAATCTGAGTTCATAAAGGAACGCGATCATAACTGCAATAAGCGCAAACTCGAGCATAAGCTTCGAGGGATGGTTCATCTGCACTTCCATCTCGAAATAGATCTGCGCAACTCCGGTAAGAGCTCTGATGATAGGGAAGAAACCGAGCCAGGCGCAAAGCTTTGAATCGAACTTCTTGGAAGAACGAAGGAAGAAGCAAACTGCTGCAAGCAGGCTTGCAACAACTCCCGCTATCTCGATAACCGCGGTAGCTCTGATGATATAGGAATTCTCGGATTTAAAAGCACGTGCAAAAATAAATTTGTAATAACTGATTTTGTCCTCACCGATCATCAGATAAACCTTGTAAGCAAAATCGGCGATCATAATGAATCCTGCAAATACTGAAGCGAAGTAGATCGAATTGCCTTCGTTAGTAAGCTTACGCGGAAGAGTTGCCTCTTTAGAAATGAACACGAATCCCGTCAAAGCAAATCCGCAGGACACTATTATAAAATAGGTAGCGATCTTTGAAAACAAGCTGCCGTTGAAATATCCTATTTCCGCATCGAAGGAAAAGAGATAAGCAAGCGACCTTATAGCAGCGGCAACGAGCGCCAGGATAAGACTCACCTTCAGGTAACCCTTGATATTTTCAATCGCAACGTCCTTGCTGCGAGTAAAAGTAATTTTTGCCATTGTAAAACTCCGAATTGTATATTTATTTTATTATACACCTCAAATATGAACCTGATGTAAACAAGGCGTATTATCACATCATAAAAGGTTCATTTTTGTTAAAAAACAAATATTTTTCTAAAAATCAAAACTTTTTTTCAAAAAGGTATTGACAAATCAATCGAAATATGGTATAATCTATGCCGTTATCCAAAGACAGCAGGTTCCCGTAAAAGCGAAAGCCACCCTGCCGAGGAGGACTTCTTCACTAATATTTGTGTTTTGTGTCTTTCTTCGGGTGCGTTATGCACGGGAGAAGGATATTTTTTTGCCCTTTTTCGGGGCACGAATTACACCAGGAGGTAAACACAATGCCCAGCAATGCTATACTTGAGCAGAAGCAGCAAGTTGTTGCCGAACTTACCGAAAAGATCAAGAACTCCGCGTCCGGTGTCGTGGTAAACTACCAGGGCATCACCGTTGAGGATGATACCAAGATGCGTAAGGCTCTTCGTGAAGCAGGTGTTTCTTACACCGTTATGAAGAACTCCCTTACCGGTCGCGCTTGCGACAACTGTGGTTACGGTGAGATCAAGCAGTACCTTTCCGGCATGACCGCTATCGCTGTCAGCGCCGATGACGCTGTTGCTCCCGCTAAGATCCTTAAGCAGTATGCTGACAAGATTGAGTCCTTCAAGCTTCTCGCCGGTTACGTTGACGGTGAGGTTCTCGACACCGCAGGTGTTGAAAAGCTCGCTTCCATTCCTTCCCGCGAGACTCTTATCACTCAGCTCCTTGTTTGCGTACGCTCTCCCCTTGTCAACCTCGTTTACGTTCTCGACACCGCTGCTAAGAACGGCGGCGCTCCCGCAACTGAAGAGGCTGCAGAGGCTCCCGCTGAGGAAGCAAAGCCCGCTAAGAAGGGCGCAAAGAAGGCTAAAAAGGCAAAAGCGTAAAATTATTTAATACGTCTACCGTATCTTCTAACCGATCCATAATGGTACATATCTTATAGTAGTCATCAATGTCGTACATATAAGCATATTTATCCGAGTTAATTACGCCTCGTAATAATCTTGCCTTTTGGGCATCCAAATTTATCTTAAACATATTAATAATCTTTTTTCTTTCCACAACGGGAGCAAATGTCGGACGTGAAGAATAAAAATTTCTTTTTGAAAGTACCACCACAATGTTGACACAAACCTTGATTACGGTAAGACCTTTTCTGAGTTTCAATTTTTTCTTGTCTTTTACGAGCTTCTTCTCGGCGTTGAGCCTCATCACGTTCTCGTTGCTTCCTTATTTCTTCTTGTTGACGTAAGAGTTCTTTTTGTTTTTCCATCCGCATTTTTTCTTCATTTTCTTTACGTAACAATTCTTCCTCATCTTGAGCGTTTAATTTTTGATGTTGATGTTGATAATTTTCTTGTCGTATTCTAATGATATCTTGTCTTTGATATGCGGAAACAACTTCTTGGGAAGGACGTTCTTCTATCGCATCTAAAAGTTTCCAAACAAAACCACCTGCTTGTTGTTGCCTACCACTCAAAGCATCTCTAATCCAATTTATACTTATATTAGTTTTTCGCGAAGCTTCTACAGCGGAAACAAACTCTTCAATTAAGTTACCACTTGTATCCAATTGCTGAATCGGACAATTTATAAGTAAAGCGTAATCAATAGGGGGAATATATTTGTTTATGTTGATTTTAGCATCAGTTGAGTCGGCAATGCGCCATTGATATTCACCTGCAATTTCTCTACTACCATTACACGCTTCGCTAATCTGACTCCTGTGAATATGCGTTTTGTTCGCAGCTTCTTCGTATGAATCAAATTGACTCATAAATACACCATCTAAATTATACTGTCTAATTACAGTTTTGGGTTTATCTATAGGAATTGTGGTCGTCGATGGTTTAATTTCTATAACTCTCACGATATCGGTTGTTTTTGGAGTATCATCAATTTCTCCGTCTGAAGTAGGAGCAATAGATAAAGAGCCGAGTTCTATGCCGAAAATATCAGAAATCATACTTTCGTCAATCGTTCTATCATTTGAATTATATATGTTGGACAATAGCGTATTTGTCTTTTCTAATAAAGACGTTTCTAAATAAGCATCGACGTCTATGCCTCTTAATTGGAATAAAACAAGGGGTTCTTGGTCTAAAATGCTTCCAATTGCATATAAAACAGCCGCACCGTGTTTACATAAAGAAGCCCAATCGGGACAAGTGCAAGAAAATTCTATTTCATCAAGCGTGGGGAATAAACCGTTTTTATCCATCGAAAAAAGATATTTTTCATCAAGAGATACACGTCCGTGTTGGAATTCGCTTATATTATGTAAATTTTTCAATGCCTCTTTAGCTTTATCTTTTGGCAAAGGTTTAATGTTAATTACTACTTGATAAGGTGTAATCCCTGAGCCAACAACGGAAGCCGTCACTTTACCGCCTTCAATAACTAAATCTTGTACTGTGCCTTTTCTTAAATATGTTCTTCCACGTTCAAGTCTATTGTAAAAATCGGCATATTGAGAAATGTTGTTGCACCATTTTTGACTCCACCATTTAGTGGTAATAAATTTAGAATTTAATTTTATAATATACTTACTCATTATTGTAGCTCCCGTATTGTATTGCACTTATTAGTTCATCTATGGATAATTTGCTCACTATATTAGAGTCTATATCGTTTATTATTTCGTCTGCTAAATGTTGC
>CALAXC010000240.1 GCA_937894775.1 uncultured Clostridia bacterium | reverse complement strand
TGACAGTCCGGTGGACTGTCAGAGCCGTAGCGTGACCGAGCCGCAGCGAGACAGGTGTCACCGTTAGGTGACGGATGAGGTGTTTAAGCATCTAAAACTCAATCAACGCAGAATGTACGAAAAATCTGCCGACTTACCTTCCTCTGTACTGAAGAATGTTTCCCATTCTGCCTTCGCTTTCGATGACTTTGAAGATTCCAAGGCAAACACTGTCGAGAGGCTTTGGCGCAATTTTTACTTCAAGACCTGTGCGCTCGGTTATAAGCTTGTCTATTCCGCGGAGAAGCGCTCCGCCGCCCGTGAGCATAATTCCGTAATCGTAAATGTCCGAGGAAAGCTCGGGGGGAGTCTGCTCAAGAGTTTTCTTTATCGCTTGAATTATCTGTTCAAGGTTTGGCGTGATAGCCTCGCGGATCTCAGAAGAACGGATGCGCATAGTAATACCGAGTCCGCTTTCTATACTGCGCCCCGCTACCTCGACCTCACCCTTGTCTTTGTCGCAGGAGGGGTGAGCCGAGCCGATCTTTATTTTTAATGCTTCGGCAGTTGCTGTTCCGATAAGGATACCGCGCCTGCGCGACAGATAGGAAACTATCGCTTCGTCAAGCTCGTCACCCGCAACACGTATCGAATTTGAGGTGACGATACCGCCAAGACTTATGACGGCAACCTCGGTAGTTCCGCCACCGATATCGACTATCATACTTCCTCGCGCTCCGCCTACACGGAGTCCCGTTCCTATGGCGGCGGCAAGAGGCTCCTCGATAAGCGCAACAGCTCTTGCTCCCGCTTCAAATGCGGCATCCTCTACCGCGCGTTTTTCGACCTCGGTTACGTTGTAGGGAATACAGATTATTACCGAAGGACGTGAAAAGAATGAGATCGCATCAGTGTACTCAAAGAAAGCGCGGATCATTTTTGAGGTAACGTCGGGATTTGCTATTACTCCGTCACGGAGAGGCTTTATAGCTTCTATTCCTTCGGGAGTTTTTCCAAGCATACGACGTGCTTTGTCGCCGAGTGCAACGACCTGACGGTCGGATTTGCTTATTGCCACTACCGAGGGGGTACGAAGTACGATTCCCTTGCTTTTAAGACAGACAAGAGAATTGGCTGTACCGAGATCTATGCCGATAATCTTTGCCATCGTATGCTCCTTTCTTAGTTTTTTAAGTGAAAATTAAAATCGAATATCAGAACAGCTCTGTTCCGATAGCCTTTTTGCCTAAATTTCGTAAGGCGTTGACGGGTAGACCGACTACGTTGAAATAACAGCCGTCGATACCCTTTATGTGCTTTGAAAATATGCCTTGAATTCCGTATCCGCCCGCTTTGTCGAAGGGATCCTTGCTGTCAACATAGGATCTTATGTCATTGTCGGAAAGCTCGTCTACTATGACTTTTGTTGTTACAGCCTCGCAAAATGCAGTACCGTTCGAAACGATGCAGATGCCTGTAGTTACGGTGTGTTCCCTGCCCGATAACTTTTTTAACATACGGTATGCGTCCTGCACATCTCTGGGCTTACCCATTATTTCACCGTCGCAGTAAACTACGGTGTCGGCTGATATTATCGGGTAAGGTGAGAACTCACTGTCCTTTATTCTTTCGTATACGGCAAGTCCTTTTCTTTTTGCCAGAAGCGGAGCGAGTATCTCGGGATCGTTTTCGTCGCTGTGCTCGTCAACGTCTGCCGTAATTATTTTTATCTCTGCTCCGAGCGCTTCAAGAATTTCTTTTCGGCGAATCGAACCCGATGCTAAAATCAACATATTTTCCTCTTTTTGTAAGTTATTTTTTTTGTTTTTTCTGCCCTTGTTTTCAAGAGGGCATATTTATACAGTTTATCATTATAATTATATCACAAAGCTCTTTTTTTTGCAATAATTATTAATAAAGTAAGGAAGAAAGATTTAAAAAAATATTGTAAATTTTTTAATTTTATAGTATAATAAAATCGAATTGTAAATTATGTCCACGGAGGAAGTACAATGAGCTTTAATTATATTCATTACACTGAGGTAGATTCTACCAATAAAGAAGCAAAAAGATACGTGAGCGAGGGCGGGGAGATACCTGCAATGATAATCTCCGACAGACAGACTGCGGGCAAGGGAAGAATGGGAAGACGTTTCTTTTCATCGGATATAGGCGGACTTTATATGACTATTGTGTTAAAAGCACCGCCGGAGAACGTTTTTATGCGCGCGACAGCACTTGCGGCTGTTTGCACGGTCGATTCCTTGCGTGAGCTTTTTGGCGTTGAAACACAGATAAAATGGGTAAATGATATTTTTTATAAATCGAAGAAGCTTGGGGGTATCCTCGCGGAGTCGTTTTTTATTGACGATGAGCGCTATGTGGCGGTAGGCTTTGGAATAAATCTTCATGTTGTTTCTTTTCCGCCCGAGCTTAAAAACATAGCGATATCGCTTTTTTCGAGTTATCCTAACGAAGAGGAACAGTATCGCATCAAAAAAGAGCTTTCCGACCGTATTGCAGATAAGTTTTATGCCGCTGTGCAGAGCGGAGAGATAGGCGAGATTATGAAGAAATACAGAGAAGGCTGTATAGTTATAAATAAATGGGTTACTTTTACCGAAGGAAATAAGCAAATAAGCGCATTTGCGTTTGACGTTACAGACGACGGAGCGCTTGCGGTGCGGCTTTCCGACGGATCGGTAAGGTATCTCCGAAGCGGAGAAATAAGCGTAAAGCTTGTGCCGTAAGTAAAAAAGACAGAGAATAGGTACGATTCCTATTCTCTGTCTTTTTTGTATTACAAAATTTCTTTGATCTTCTTTTTTTTCGATTTTTTATTCCTTTTTTGCCAAATATTACTCCTTGAATCGGTCAAAGTGGGTATGGTATAATATAGGTACGGCAGAGAAAAGGAGGTAAAATGAATTTTTTGAAAAAAGGAGGACTTTTTAGAAGTGAAATTGAAAAAAATTGATTTTGAAAAAGAAAGATCGAGAAAAAGAGCTTTCGGCAGACTTTACTCGATCATTACGATCTGCTTTTGCATTTGCATAAGCGCGTTATTTATTGTAAGCGTAGAGGCGGCGGAGCAGAAAAGTAACGAAACGATCCCCGTTTACCGTGAAGGTAGAAGAATAATTGAAGAAAGTCGGTTGATAGATTCGGTTACATACGTGCCTTTAAGAGCATTTGGCGAAGAAATGGGTGCGCAGAGTATCGAATGGAATTCAAAAACCAAGACGGCAACGCTTAAAAAAGATGCGCTGACGGTCAAGGTTACGAGCGGAACGGGCTACATAGATGCATCTGGAAGAATATTTTACTGTCCGACGGGAATAAAAAATATAAATGACCGTTTGTTTGTTCCTATAAGAGCTATTTCAAAGGCTTTTTCTTATGACGTTGAATGGAACGGAGAAAAAAGATGCGTATTGCTTTATGAGAATTCCGAGCCGTTTGTGTCGGGGAGCCGTTTTTATGATCAGACCGATCTTTATTGGCTGTCACGAATAATCAGCGCAGAGGCAAAAGGAGAACCTTTTGCGGGTAAAATTGCCGTAGGGAACGTAGTTATAAACCGAATGAGGAGCAAGAGTTATCCTGACAGCATATACGGTGTTATTTTTGACAGAAAACACGGAACGCAATTTTCGCCCGTATCTTACGGAACTATATATAATACGCCTACAGCGGAGAGTGTTCTTGCGGCAAAGATCTGTCTTGAGGGATATACGCTGTCCGATGAAATACTTTTCTTTGTTAATCCCAGATATGCCACATCGAGTTGGATATCGAAATCAAGACCGTTTGCTTTCCGCATAGGAGGGCATTGGTTCTATAAGTGATGGCTTAGCGTACACACATAGTTAGACCAAACAATGCGGTCGGGCACTGTGTACATCTCGCAAAAGAGCGATTAAGGAAAGTTTTTGCGGAGCTTTTTTCAAAAAGCGACAAAGAAA
>CALAXC010000239.1 GCA_937894775.1 uncultured Clostridia bacterium | reverse complement strand
ATCGAGGACAACGTAAAGCACCCCGTATACGGTAAGATCATCAAGCGTACCCTTAAGGTTCACGCTCACGATGAAAACAATGCTTGTGGCATCGGCGACAAGGTTGAGATTATGGAAACAAGACCCCTTTCTAAAACAAAGAGATGGCGCATTGTTGAAATAATCGAGAAAGCTAAATAATTCCATATACAGTAAATACGGCTAACATCGTATTGAATCAGGAGGAAAATAAAGTGATACAGCAACAAACATTATTGAAGGTTGCCGATAATACAGGTGCCAAGGAGCTTATGTGTATCCGCGTACTCGGAGGAACGGGACGCAGATATGCAAACATTGGCGACGTCATCGTAGCTTGTGTAAAGAAAGCTACACCTGGCGGAGTTGTTAAGAAAGGCGATGTCGTTAAGGCTGTTGTAGTAAGAAGCGCATTCGGCGTAAAGCGTGCAGACGGTTCTTACATCAAGTTTGACGAGAACGCAGCGGTAATCATCAGAGAAGACAAAACCCCAAGGGGAACTCGTATATTTGGACCGGTAGCAAGAGAGCTTCGTGAGAAGGATTATCTTAAGATCCTTTCTCTCGCTCCCGAAGTACTTTAATGGAGGTATCAGAACATGAATATTAAAAGAGATGATACAGTCATAGTTCTTTCCGGTGATGATAAGGGCGTAAAGGGCAAGGTAATTGCCGTTTCTCCCAAGGAAGGAAAGGTCCTTGTAGAAAAAGTTAATATGATTCATAAGCACGTTAAACCCAGAAAGCAGGGTGAGGCTGGCGGAATCGTTGACGCAGAAGGTGCGATCTACGCATCAAAGGTAGCTCTCTATTGCAAGAAGTGCGATAAGGGCGTAAGAGTAAGCCACAAGATCGTTGATGGCAAAAAGGTTCGCGTTTGTGTAAAATGCGGACAGGAAATCTGAGGGAGGTAAGTGACGATGGCAAGAATTAAAGATATGTACAAGGCCGAGGTTGCTCCCGCCCTTATGAAAAAGTTTGAGTACAAGAGCGTAATGCAGATCCCTAAGCTCGATAAGATCGTAATCAACTGCGGTGTTGGCGATGCAAAGGATAACTCTAAGGCTCTTGATGCAGTTATTAGCGATTTGTCCGCTATTTCCGGACAGAAAGCAGTTCCTACATTCGCAAAGAAGTCTGTAGCTAACTTCAAGCTCCGTGAGGGAATGAAGATCGGTGCTAAGGTTACTCTCAGAGGCGATAAGATGTATGAGTTTGTAGACAGACTCTTCAACTTCGCACTTCCCAGAGTTCGTGACTTCAAGGGTATCAACCCCAACGCATTCGACGGTAGAGGAAACTATGCGCTCGGTCTTAAAGAGCAGCTTATATTCCCCGAGATCGATTACGATCAGGTAGATAAGATCCGCGGTATGGATATCTGCTTCGTAACAACTGCAAAGACTGACGAGGAAGCAAGAGAGCTTCTTAAGCTTCTCGGCGCTCCGTTCGCTCAGAACAACTGATAGGAGGTAAGTAACGATGGCAAAGAAGGCTATGATTTTAAAGCAGCAGAAAAAGCAGAGGTTCTCCACACGTGAGTACAACAGATGCAAGATCTGCGGTCGTCCCCATGCTTATCTCCGCAAATACGGAATCTGCCGTATCTGCTTCCGTGAGCTCGCATATAAGGGCGAGATCCCCGGAGTAAAGAAAGCAAGCTGGTAATAGCGAGCTTTTAAAAGTAAAAAGTATCTTTCATATGAAAGATTCTCCAACTATCAGAAGGAAGCTAATCTGAGGATGGGCTTAACCGCTGATATGCCGCCGAGCCGAAAGGCTTGGCAGCAAGATAAATATAACTTGCATACAGGAGGATAAATATTATGCAAATGTCAGACGTAATCGCTGATATGCTCACAAGAATCAGAAATGCAAACGATGCAAAGCATGCAACTGTGGACATTCCGGCGTCAAACATGAAGAAGTCTATCGCAGACATTCTTGTTGAAGAAGGCTATGTAAAGAGTTACCAGATAATCGAGGATGGCAAACAGGGTGTTATCCGCGTTACACTTAAGTATAATGCAGGTAAGCAGAAGGTTATCCGCGGAATTCGCCGCGTATCCAAGCCCGGCTTGCGTATATACGCAGGCTATGAGGATATGCCTAAGGTAATGAACGGACTTGGAATCGCAATTGTTTCCACTTCCAAAGGAATTATGACAGACAAAAAGGCTCGCGCTACTAAGATCGGTGGCGAAGTGCTCGCTTTTGTTTGGTAAGAAGTGGGAGGTAGATTGAAATGTCAAGAATAGGAAGAATGCCTATAACCGTTCCCGCAGGTGTTACTGTAACAGTTGGCGCAAACAACGAAGTTACGGTAAAGGGACCTCTCGGAACTCTTACACAGACTTTTAACAGCCGTATGGCTATTACTCAGGAGGGCAACATTATTACCGTTACCCGTCCTACAGACGAAAAAGAAGACAGAAGCGTTCACGGTTTGACCAGAGCTCTTCTTCAGAACATGGTAACCGGTGTTTCTCAGGGTTATTCAAAGACTCTTGAGATCATAGGTGTTGGTTACAAAGCAGCAAAGGTTGGAAAGACCGTTCAGCTTTACTTGGGACATTCCTTGGTAAAGGGCGGAATTCCCCAGGAAAAGTTCTGCATCACCGAGCCCGAGGGAATCACTCTCGAGGTTGCTGATAAGGCTGTACCGATAACCATTACGGTTAAGGGTATAGACAAGCAGGCAGTAGGTCAGATGGCAGCTGTTATCAGAAGCAAGAGACCGCCTGAGCCTTATCACGGTAAGGGTGTTAAGTACTCTACCGAAAGAGTACGCCGCAAAGCCGGAAAGACCGGTAAATAATGAAAGGAGTAGAGAGAAATGGTATCGAGAAAAGACGCTAATAAGGCTCGTCTCAAAAGACATAAGAGAGTCAGAGCAAAAATTTCCGGAACTGCAGCTCGTCCTCGTTTGTGCGTATATCGTTCTAATGCGCATATCGCGGCACAGATCATTGACGACGTAGCAGGAGTAACATTGGTTTCTGCTTCTACCCACGAAAAGGATTTTGAAGGTAATTGCGGAAACAAGGCAGCAGCAAAGAAGGTTGGCGAGATGATCGCTGCTCGCGCTGCGGCAAAGGGTATCACCGAAGTCGTATTCGACAGAGGCGGCTATCTTTATCACGGACGTGTATCGGAGTTGGCAGCAGGCGCTCGTGAGGGCGGCTTGAAGTTCTGATCGTTTTACGGTCAGTCCGGTTTGTACACTGTTCAAAAACAATAAAATGATTTGAACATCTTAATTAAGGAGAAAAACATGGCTAATAAGTTTAATCCGGCAGAAGTTGAGCTTGAAAATCAGCTTGTTGCCCTCAACCGTGTTTCCAAGACCGTAAAGGGTGGTCGTATATCCCGTTTTGCAGCACTTATGGTAGTAGGTGATAAGAACGGACATGTCGGCGTAGGACTTGGAAAGGCAGCTGAAGTTCCTGAGGCTATTCGCAAGGGAATTGAAGATGCAAAGAAAAATATGATTACAGTTTCCCTTAAGGGAACAACGATCCCCCACGAAGTAGTTGGTGTGTTTGGCGCAGGTAAGGTTCTTTTGAAGCCTGCTGCACCCGGTACAGGTATTATCGCGGGCGGTAAAGTAAGAGCTGTTTTGGAGCTTGTAGGTGTATCTAACATTCGTGCTAAGTGCCTTCGCTCCAACAACCCAACAAACGTTGTCAAGGCAACTATCGCAGGTCTTCAGGAGCTTCGTTCCGCTGAGGAAGTAGCAAAGACCCGTGACGTAAGCGTTGATCAGGTTAAAGGTTAATAGGGAGGGTTAGGAAATGAAAAAAGTAACTCTCATAAAGAGCCTTATAGGCGCAAAGCCCAACCAGAAAGCAACTGCTAAGTCTTTAGGTCTTACAAAGATCGGTGATAGCATTGTTCACGAGGATAACGCAGTCCTTGCAGGTAAGATAAAAGTAATTTCTCACCTTGTTAAGGTTGAAAACGCATAAGGAGGAGAACCAAATGAAGCTTTATGAACTTTCACCCGCTGCAGGCTCCGCAAAGGCAAGCTTCCGCAGAGGTAGAGGCGCAGGTTCCGGTAACGGAAAAACTGCAGGTAAGGGACATAAGGGTCAGAATGCTCGCTCCGGCGGTGGCGTTCGTCCCGGATTTGAGGGAGGACAGCTTCCTCTTTACAGAAAGCTTCCCAAGAGAGGCTTTAAGAACAGATTTGCAATCAATTATGCAATCGTAAACGTTGATTCACTCAATGTTTTTGAAAATGGAGCGATTGTAGACCTTGAGGCACTCAAGGCTAAGAAGATCGTTCGTAAGGAGCTTGACGGTGTTAAGATCCTTGGATCGGGCGAGATTACAAAGGCTCTTACCGTTAAAGCTACAGTCTTTTCGGCAACTGCCAAGGAAAAGATAGAAGCAGCAGGTGGAAAGATAGAGGAGGTATAAGTTATGTTCAAGACGCTGAAGAATGCTTGGAAAATCCCCGAGCTCAAAAATAAACTTCTCTTCACATTGCTTATAATCATTCTTTATCGAGTTGTTTCAGCTATTCCTGTTCCGTATTTCAGATACGGTGAGGTTATTGCGGCTGTAAATGACTCCACAAACGGAATTCTCGGATTTTTGAGCATACTTTCGGGTGGTGCTCTTGCACAGGGAACTTTGTTGGCTCTCGGTGTATCTCCGTACATCACATCATCTATCGTTATGCAGCTTCTTACAATTGCTATTCCTCCTCTTGAAAGACTTTCTAAGGAAGGCGAAGAAGGAAAGCAAAAGATCAATTTCTATACAAGAATAGTAACGATAATTCTTTCAATCATCACTGCTGTTGGATATACAAGCTTTGTTATCAATTCAGAGGGCGGTGCTTACTTCTATGGAACTGGCATAGAAGGAGAGTATGGATGGTTGTTTGCAGGAGCAGTAATGGTATCTTGTTACTGTGCGGGTGCAATGCTCGTTATGTGGCTTGCTGAAAAAATTAATGATCACGGTATTGGAAATGGCGTTTCTATGATCCTTTTCGCAAATATCGTTGCAGGTTTCTTCCAGCAGGCAAGCTCTCTCGTAGATGCAACATTTTCGTCTAACAACGGATCTTTCAACTACGTAGGTCTTATCATTTCGATATGCACGTTGATCGGTATTATCGGTTTGATAATGATGATCGTATGGATGTCCGACGCAGAGAGAAGAATTCCGATCCAGTATGCTAAGAGAGTCGTAGGTCGTAAGATGTACGGCGGTCAGAACACAAACCTTCCTATAAAGGTAAATATGTCAGGAGTTATGCCTATAATCTTTGCTAACTCTATCGTTGCGGTTCCTGCAACTATAGCAGCATTTATGGGTAATACCGATAACTGGTTCACAAGATTTGTTATGAACTGGTTCAATTACGATAAGCCTATATATCTTATCGTGTTCCTCGTTCTTTTGATTGCATTTGCTTACTTCTATATTGCGATTTCCTTTAATCCCGTTGAAGTTGCAAACAACATTAAGAATAACGGAGGAGCGATTCCCGGTATCAGATCTGGCAGACCTACCGTTGATTTTATCAAGAAGGTTCTTGGAAGAGTAACTCTTGTAGGCGCTCTTCTTGTAGCCGTTGTAGCATGTGTTCCTATGCTTGCGGGAGTTATCTCCTCCCCCATAGCAGCCGCTACAGAGGGCTCACTTTTCCAGCTTGCGGTTAAAAACATCGGTTTCATCGCATTCGGCGGATCGTCTTTGATGATCGTTGTAGGTGTTGCTCTTGAAACGACTCGCGAGCTTGAGGCTCAGATGTCCCTTAGAAACTACAAGGGATTTCTTGATTGATCCCGATAATCCATTGGAGGAAAACTATGAAATTAATTCTTATGGGTGCTCCCGGTGCGGGAAAAGGCACACAGTCGGCAAAAATTTCGGAAAAATGGAACATTCCGGCAGTTTCTACCGGAGATATGCTTCGTGCAGCCGTTAAGGAAGGCACGGAGATGGGCGTTAAGGCTAAGTCCTTTATGGATGCAGGTCAGCTCGTTCCTGATGAAGTTGTTATCGGAATCATTAAAGATTACTTGTCTTCGGACAATTGTAAAAATGGATTTATCCTTGACGGATTTCCCCGTTCGATACCTCAGGCTGAGGCATTGGACGCAATGGGTGTAACGATAGATGCGGCTCTCAGTATTGAGGTTGCAGATGCTAAGATAGTAGAGCGTATGAGCGGAAGAAGAATCTGCTCGGGTTGCGGTGCTTCTTATCATATCGTTTACAAAGCTCCCAAGGCAGAAAACGTTTGTGATGCGTGCGGTGAATCTCTTTATATAAGAGATGACGACGCAGAAGCAACCGTATTGAACCGTCTTCACACCTACCACGAGATAACTGAACCGCTTAAGGATTATTACGCGGCAAAGGGTATTCTTGTTTGCGTAGAAGGATGTGAGAAAGTAGAGGATACAACAGCGGCGGTTATGAACGCACTCTCAAAATTTGAGGCGTAAGTTATGATCCCACTGAAAAACTCAAGTCAGATATCAGCAATGATAGACGCAGGACGTATCACGGGTGAGGCTTTACTCGTCGCCCGTGAAAACGTTCGCGAGGGCATAAGTACAAAGGAACTTGATACTTTGATCCGTAATTATATAGAAAAATGCGGAGCAAAACCCTCGTTTTTAGGTTACGGCGGATTTCCCGGCTCGGCGTGCATCAGTATTAATGATGAGGTTATACACGGTATTCCTTCTGAAAAGAAGATACTTCGTGAAGGCGACATCGTAAAGGTGGACGTAGGAGCTTTTTACCGCGGCTTTCACGGCGACAGTGCAAGAACTATTGCCGTAGGAAAGGTAAGCGACGAAGCACAAAAACTTATTGATGTCACACGTCAAAGCTTCTTTGCAGGAGTTGAGGCGTTCAAAGCGGGCAACCGTATGGGTGATATCGGAAGCGCAGTGCAAAATGTTGTTGAAACTGCGGGATTTTCCGTTGTAAGACGTTATATCGGACACGGTATAGGTCACGAGCTTCATGAGTCGCCTGAAGTACCTAATTTCGGTACAGCGGGCAGAGGAACAAGACTCTGTACGGGAATGGCTCTTGCGATAGAGCCTATGGTGAACGTAGGAAGCTGCGAGGTTTATGAGCTGGCTGACGGCTGGACGGTAAAGACGAAGGACAAATCGCTTTCGTCACATTATGAAAATACGGTTGTGCTTACTTCTGAGGGAATAGTTATCACTACCCTCGTAGATAAAGATTGGTAAGCGGCATACACAAATTTTTTGCAGAGGAGGGATTATTCTGCCAAAGGATGATGTTATTGAATTTGAAGGTGTGGTAGTTGAAGCGTTACCAAATGCGACCTTCAAAGTAAAGCTTCCCAACGAGCATATAGTTACGGCTCATATTTCGGGAAAGCTCAGAATGAATTATATTAGGATTTTGCCCGGTGACCGCGTTACGATAGAGGTTTCTGTTTACGACCTCACTAAAGGACGCATAACCTGGCGTGCAAAGTAAAATAAGAAAGGGTTGGTGTAATAAAAATGAAGGTTAAACCATCCGTAAAGAAGATCTGCGAGAAGTGCAAGATCATAAAGAGAAAAGGCAAGGTTATGGTTATCTGCGAAAACCCCAAACATAAGCAGAAGCAGGGCTGATTGCCATAAAATCTAACAGAAAGGTAAATAAACAGAATGGCTCGTATAGCTGGTGTTGATATTCCGAATAACAAGCGTGTAGAGATCGCTCTTACCTATATTTACGGTATAGGCCGCAAGAGTGCAAACGATATTCTTGCAAAGACTGGTGTCGATCCCGACAAGCGCGCAAAGGATCTTACTGAAGAAGAGATAGCAAAACTTCGTGACGTAATAGAAAACTCCTACACAGTTGAAGGTGACCTTCGCCGTGAGGTAGCTCTTAACATCAAGAATATGATTGAAATTAACTGCTATCGTGGAATCCGTCATAGAAAGGGATTGCCGGTAAGAGGACAGAGAACAAAAACAAATGCAAGAACCAGAAAAGGTCCTGCAAAGACAATCGCTAATAAGAAGAAGTAAAAGGAGGCAGACAAGATGGCTAAAGTTGCTAAAAAAGTTATCAAGAGACGCCGCGAGAAAAAGAATATTGAAAAAGGTGCTGTTCATATAGCTGCTACTTTCAATAATACTATCGTTACTGTTACTGACGTAGCAGGAAATACGATTTCTTGGGCATCCGCAGGTGAGCTTGGATTTAAGGGCTCCAGAAAGTCGACTCCTTTTGCAGCTCAGATGGCATCTGAGACAGCAGCAAAGGCAGCGATGGAGCACGGTCTTAAGTCCGTTGATGTATACGTAAAGGGACCCGGATCGGGAAGAGAATCCGCAATCCGCGCTCTCGAGGTAGTTGGTCTTCAGATCACTATGATCAAGGACGTAACTCCCGTTCCCCACAACGGTTGCAGACCGCCTAAGCGCAGACGCGTTTAATTCTAAACAGGAGGAAACAGAAATGGCAAGATATACAGGACCTGCTTGTAAGATTTGTCGTAGAGAAGGTAAGAAGCTCTTCCTTAAGGGTGAGAGATGTACTTCCGGTATGTGCGCACTCGAGCGTAGAAAAACCGCTCCCGGTCAGCACGGCGCGGCAACAAAGAAGCAGAGAGAATATGGAATGCAGCTTCGTGAGAAGCAGACCGCAAAGAGATACTATGGCGTACTCGAAAAGCAGTTTAAGAACTACTTTGTAGAGGCAGACCGTCAGGAAGGTATGACAGGCGAAAACCTTCTCAAGCTCATTGAAAGACGTTTGGATAACGTTGTATACAGAATGGGTATGGCTTCCAGCCGTAAAGAAGCTCGTCAGCTCGTTCTTCACGAGCATTTTGAACTTAACGGAAGAAAGGTAAATATTCCTTCTATCATCGTTAAGGCAGGAGATGAAATCAAGGTAAGAGAGAACTTCCGCAGCTCTGCTAAATGCAAGGCACTCGTAGAGGCTCTTGATTCCAAGATAGCTCCCAAGTGGCTCAGCGTTGATAAGGCAGGACTCATTGCAAAGGTAGTAGCTCTTCCCGCAAGAGAAGATGTTGACTTTGAGTTCAACGAGCAGCTCATCGTCGAGCTTTATTCCAAGTAATCTCCGTTTTGCTATGCCTTGTGTTGCATAGCAGGACGTGACGGAGATGATGCTCCGAAAAAAATGTATTTTAAATAATGGATTTAGGAGGATAATTTGGAATGATAGAGATAGAAAAGCCCAATATAACGGCCGTCAGCGAAAGCGAGGATGGCACTAAGGGTACGTTTATAATTGAACCCTTGGAGCGCGGTTTCGGTATAACACTCGGTAACTCGTTGCGCAGAATAATGCTCAGATCGTTACCCGGATATGCTGTTACCAATATAAAGATCGATGGAGTTCTTCACGAATTTTCCACCATCCCCGGAGTAAAGGAAGACGTAACCGAGATCGTTTTGAACGTAAAGGGTATTATTGCTAAGCTTTACGGAAATACGCAGAAAACAGTCATTATTGACGTAGTAGGCGCGCAGGATGTAAAGGCAGGCGATATTAAAGTGGATTCCGATATAGAAATTCTTAATCCCGATCATCATATCGCAACGGTAGGTGAGGGTGAGCGTCTTTATATGGAACTTACATTTGATCAGGGTAGAGGATACGTTTCTCAGGAAAGAAATAAGCAGCTTGATGCGCAGCTTCGCGGTTCAAGTATTTCCGCACCGATAGGAACTATATTCACCGATTCGATCTATACCCCCGTATATAACGTAAGCTATAACGTAGAGGATACCCGTGTAGGAACGGTAACCGATTTTGATAAGCTGACGATCGAGGTAACCACCAACGGCACTATAGGTGCGAAGGAAGCGGTTTCCTTAGCAGCCAAGATTCTCAACGAGCATCTCAACTTGTTCATCGAACTTTCCGAAGAGGCTAAGAACCTCGAGGTAATGGTTGAGAGAGAAGAAACCAAGAAAGAAAAGGTTCTTGAGATGACCATTGAGGAACTTGAAATGTCTGTACGTAGCTTCAACTGCTTGAAGCGCGCAGGCATCAACACGGTTGAAGATCTTACCAACCATACCGAGGAGGATATGATAAAGGTTCGTAACCTCGGTAAAAAATCGCTTGACGAAGTTATACAGAAATTGCATTCGCTTGGACTCGATTTTCGTAGAGACGAAGATTGATCTGAGCGCATAGAACAGAAAATACCGAAAAGGAGGGAAAGATAATGCCCGGAACAAGAAAACTCGGCAGAACAACCGCCCAGAGAAAAGCGATGCTTCGCGGAATGGTAACGTTGTTGCTTGAGAACGGTCAGGTAGAAACGACTCTTACAAGAGCAAAAGAGGTTCGCTCTATCGCTGAAAAAATGATTACTCTTGGCAAGAAGAATACTCTTGCAAGCCGCCGTGCGGCACTCGCATATATCACTAAGGAAGACGTTGTAACGAAGGTATTCGTTGAACTCGCACCCCTTTATGCAGAACGCAACGGAGGATATACACAGATCTATAAGCTCGGACCTCGCAGAGGTGATGGCGCAGAAATGGCGATCGTTAAGCTTATCGATTACGTAAAGCCTTCCACAGATAAGAAAGCTGCTAAGAAAGCAGAGAAGAAGGCAAAGGCTGAAGCTAAGGCTGCAGAAAAGGCTGCTGAAGCACCTGCTGTTGAAGCTCCTGCTGCTGAATAATAAAATAAAAAGCCAACAAAAGGTTGTCGCAAATGCGACAACCTTTTTTGTTATGCATACAATATAACGAGGAGGTGAAAAACTGTGAATGATCTTTATAATAATTGCATAGCAGAGATAGGATCTGTCACGCAGGCGATGAAGGCGCAGAAGATTTTGAGTGCTGCTGCGATACCGAGCACGGTAGTCAAAAGCGGATCAAGCGGAAAGGGCTGCGCGTACGGAATTCTTATTTCGTGTTCATATAGAGATAATACCGAAAATCTGTTCGGTAAGGCAAAGGTCAGGGTGAAACGATGGACGAACGAAACGTGATATATCTTGACAATGCCGCAACGAGCTTTCCAAAGCCGTATGCGGTGAGCGATGCGGTAAAAAGATTTATGCTGTATTGCGGAGGAAATGCCGGAAGGGGCGGATATAGGTCCTCGCTTGAAGCGGCGGAAATAGTTTTCTCTTGCAGAGAAAAGCTTACTGAATTGTTCGAAAATAATGATCCTGAACTGACGTTTTTTACAATGAATACAACGCAGGGGATCAATCTTTGCATAAAGGGAATTTTGCGAAAGGGCGATCATATTTTAATTTCGGATCTTGAGCATAATTCGGTGTATCGCCCGATATATAAGCTTTTTAAGAGGGGATATATACAGTATGACGTGTTCACGACGATACGAAACGGCAGAAGGCTCGATGATGATGAAATATTAAAAAATATAGCTCAAAAAGTGCGGAAAAATACAACGATGCTGTTTTGTACGGGGGCAAGCAATATATGCTCGGTAAGGCTTCCGCTTGAGAAGATAGGAGGGCTATGCCGTGAAAAGGGAATAACCTTTGCGGTCGACGGAGCACAGGCGGCGGGGCATTTTGATATTTCTATGAAGAAAATGAATATAGACGTATTGTGCGTCCCGGGACATAAGGGACTTCTTGGACCGCAGGGCTGCGGAGCCGTACTGCTCGCAGACGGAGTTAAGATGCAAACGCTTTTTGAGGGCGGAAACGGAGTCGATTCGCTGACGGGTGAAATGTCAGAGGAGAGTCCCGAAAGATATGAGGCGGGAACGTTGCCGATCCCTGCGATAGCAGGACTTGGCGAAGGAATAGACGTTTTGCGGGGAATCGGGATAAGTGCCGTCGAAAAGCACGCAAGCGACCTTTTTTCTTATGCGAAGCGAAAACTCGAAAAAATCGACGGAATAAGAGTGTTCGCACCCGATTGCGAGGGCGCGGTGATGCTTTTTTCTTTCAGAGATCTCGATTCGGAGGAGGTTGCAAAATACCTCGATTCCTGCGGAATATGCGCAAGAGGCGGATACCATTGCGCGGCGATAGCGCATAGAACGCTCGGAACGTTGGAGAGAGGCGGAGTGCGAATAAGCTTTGGGATCTTCAATAACGAAAGACATATAGATAGCCTTTGCGAGGCTTTGAAAAATTATAAATAGCAAAATTCATAAAAAATGGCGCCTGTTTTTGGTAAAAAAAGCGGACGTCATTTGTTTTTTACGTACTTATATAATAAATGGGCGCAAAAGTGTTGACAAATATCAAAAAATGTGCTAAAATTATTCCAAGTATAATTATCTGATAATTATGCGTTCTTGAATGGACTTTATTAATAGATTTTGCGACGTTTTGAAAGGGGATTTCAAATGAAGACAAGTAAAATTTTCAAACGGGTACTGATAGTGCTTGCGATGCTTGCGTTGGTTTCAGCGATATTGACATCAAGCACGTATGCAAGGTATGTAAGCACGGTTGAACCAAAATATAATACCCGACCTGCGATGTTTGATATTGTTTATGACAGCGATGACGATCCAATGATAGAATACAATTATGCAAGAGACGGTGAGCCTGGTTCTGCGCTTGGGCATACCGAAGTAATAAAGCATTATGATTTTAGCATTGTGATGGACGAAAACGAGGTTCGAACCAAGCTTGATCTTAAAATAAACTTTACCTCTGCGATAGCTGATAAGATCGTAAAACCGATCAGAAAAGATGGTCCGGAAGATTTTGATTACGAGTCACATTACAGAGACGGCTTGCGTTTCTCATACAAGGTTTATAAGATAAACAATAAGGGAACGGAGAGCGAAAGCTTGACCGAGATAACAACAATGGGAACTCAAGTTGATTTAACTGAATGGACCTATAACGAAATATTTGATGTCGCTGTAGGAAAGCCGAGATCTTTTGATTACAGACTTGAATTCACCTTCTATAACAATACATCGGCGACTGATAATCAAGCTGATTTCTTCACGGCATATCAAGGCGTGACGATAACGGCAACGGGTACACAGATAGAGCCTGTATTAGACTGATAAAGGAGCTTAACTAAAGATGAAAAAAAGAGTATTATCAAAAATAGTAATGGTAGGTACAGCGGTGCTTCTTTTGGCGGCGATGATGGTATCTACTTTGCTCGGAACAACAAGCGCCGAGTATGTAAAGTCACTTTCTCAGAAGCTTGATATTAAGGCTACTCCTGATTTGGCGTGGAAATATTATAAGGCTGACAGGTATGGAGTTAAAAGCGGAATTTATCAAAATTCTGAAAATATAAGAGAATCTTTTATGTTTCGAAATGAAAATGGAGGCGGTGTGAGGTATCAAATTGCGATACCTGTGAGTGAGACAGGAAAGTATTCTTTAAAATTTAAATATGATTTGCTTCGTAATTCAAGTTATACGGAATTTTCTGATCTTTATGAAGGCATTACATATGATTCTAAAGGTAACGAGGTGAAGCCTGCTGCTATGGACAAGGGCTTTTCCGGAATTTTTTCGTATGGCGTAGGATGTCAGGTCGTGTCAGAAGGAGATGTGATTGATACAAGCGGTCCTGTTACTGCCGAGTTTGGAAAAAACTTTGTTTTTCGTATTGGTGCGGATAACGCTACTCATAAAAACGGTTCAAGAATTCCATATTATTCTAAGAATCCCGACGTCGTTTCAAAAAAGCTTTTTAATGCCAATGATAACTGCTTATGGAAAACCGTTTCTCCTACTCGAGCAGAAAATGTAAGTCTTACTTTTGATGTAAACGCTGATGATGTAAAAGAAGGTTATGTTATTTGGGTGTGGGATTTTAATGGTGTTAGAGGACATGATGCAACTGTAGCAAATACTACTATAGTTTTGACTCTTGACAATGTTTCCTTTGATAAAATTTTAGCTCCTGATAATAATGCTCCATACGTGGATTTTCCGAATATGAAGTATAAGAATATGACTATTATACCTAATAAGGCTTTTGGGTCAACGGATGCAACGGGTAATTTTTATACCAATACTCATGGAGACAGCAAACCTACCATCCCTTCGAGTAATGTATCTGGGTATGATACGTTAGGTATAACTCGTCCTACTGTAGCGCGCGGTACTTTTGTTACTGATGCTACGTATGATAGCATGCAAATGCAAGCAGAACCTGTTTATTTTGGCTGGGATTATAGTGATGAATCTCCTCTTATGGGTTCGGATAATGTATTAAATAGTGATAAAAGTATTAAGTATAATTATACAAATCCTTTGGCGTTTTATGTTCCTATAAGGAATGTTTATGCAAACACTAAATATAGAGTGACTTTTGATTTTTCGATTGCAAAACAAGGCCCTACTTCTTATCGCGAAGATAAGGATAGTGACGGAAACTCGTGGGAGTCTTATGGCGACTATGATCCACAGCTTAATGCTTACGGTGGTGGACACGGTTATTTCTTTGGTAATGCTAACCCCACGGATCTTATGATGCAGTCTTATTTGTATAAATCAGCTGTGCAAGGATACACTCGACAAATTCACAATAAAACTCGTGTTCTTTACGGAATGGCACAAAGGGGATATGATACTCACGAAGTTACCCGATATGATGAGCTAACGAAATATGCTACGGGCAACAATCTTGCCATAACAACGAATACGAATTCTAACAACTATTACTGTAACGCTACTTCAAATATCAACTGGTTGAATGCAGAACGACATTCGGATTATAACGGTGAGAATTATATTCATTGGCTTACGTTTAAAAACACCGCTTTTACTTTTGATATTGTTGGTGAACGAGCAGCTTTGGATGTTAATACACCTGTTACAAAATATACTGGTACCGACATTAACCAAAAACTTAATCTTTATTGGTGTTTCTCTTTTGACTCTCTTAATCCGACATCTTGGTATAGAATAAAAATTGAAAATGTTAGAATAGAAGAAGTTGTTAGTTACGCTTCAAATATAGGTGATCCCGAATATGTAATGGCTGCAGATACTTCGGGAATGTCGTATAGTAATGTTGGTGTTAGATTGGGATCAAGTACTTTAACAGATGCTAACTACAATGCAGCAGGGCTTTATAGAGGCTCGAACAGTACAGGTCAAAGCTATCAGGCGCGTGGATATAGTCCAACACTTGTTGAAGTAGCTAATAATGTATACGGTGCTGGATATGATGTTTCCGGCCTTGTTAATAGTGCAGATAAATTAAAGGTTTATTTATCCGGATATTGTGTTGTCGATCAAGGTGTGGATAAGTACGTCTGGTCGGCTGACAACGGTAAAACGTGGCATGATATGAAATATGCTGACGGTGGTCCGACTGATGCAGATGCCGCGATGCTGACCGAGGCTGAAAAAAAGATAAATCCACGTATAAAAAATAGAACAGAACAAACATCTAATTATAAAACTTTTATTGATTTTCAAAATACCGGTGGTGATAGCACGTATAGTGGCACCGTATGGGTGGCGCGTAATTCACAAATCAATGCAGATTTCTTGGGATATAAGATATATGCAGATATTTCTGAATATTCACACTTATCGGGTATTGATATAATTTTTGCGGCAGTTCCAAGAGATAAACCTAATGCAAGATGTGAGATATTCCGATTGGAGAATTTCAACGATGCTAAAAATTATATTTCTAAAATAACTGGTATTTCTTCTGATATTTCTGTGACGGATGCTGCAACTCCGGTGTCAACAAGCATTTCTAATGATGCTTTGGCAGTGGGAAAAGGCGTATCTGTGGTGACGGATAATGAGTATTATGTGTATACTGGGAAGAAATATAGTCGATATCCTGCAATTAACGATGATGTTCATTACGGTGTTTATTACAACAATGTTGAAAGAGAAGTGATTAGTCTTGACAATTTAATTACGATGTTTAGAGACATTCCCGTAAAGACTACACTTACTGTTTCAGGCTGGATTGCATCTTATGGCGGTGTTCAAGGTTATTATTGGTCTGCAGATGGTGGAAAAACATGGAGTGAATGTACTCAAACCGCTATGGCAAGTATTGAGGATGGAAATTCTACGGTAACGGGATATGTAAATAACTGGTTAACTACAAATACTACTTCACAGGCTAATTATCTTGGAACGAAAGGGCCTAACGGTAGATTCAACACTGCGGCAAGCCAGCTAAAGATCGATCTTTCCGATTATGCCGGTCAGGTTGTTGATATTATAGTTGCGGCTCAGCAGACAAATCGTATGTGCTATGCTCCCGTCGCCCGCATCGACAACGTAGCTGTCTACGGTGACGGTTCTACTGACAACCCCAACGATAGAGGAACTTTTGTTTCAAGAGTTAATGAGGTTTATGTTAACGGTGGTAATATGAGTACGTTTACCACTGCATATGAAAGCGGTTCATATTTCACTTATTTAGATAAATGGAAAACGGAAATAGATTCGCGTTATTCTACGGGTGGAATTACGTACACACCTTTTGAGGTTTGTAACACGGATATTTTCCACACTCGACAAGCTTCAGCGACACCGCTTGCTGTTGCAAACGGTGGTACGATCGATTTAAGTGGATTTGTCGCTTGTCCTAACGGAGTAAACAATTATAAATATACTCTTGATGGTGGAATTACCTGGACTGATATAAATGATACCGTTGCTGACTTTTACACGGGTACCGGTAATAATACCGATTATGTTACAAATATTAAAAGAGTATCTTCTGATTTGAATGAAGATTCTCTTAAAAACGGTAACTTTATGAACTCTGGTCCAAATGGAGAGGGTGAAGATAGTTATTATGATCCTTCTGTCGGTTGGAATTCTCTTAAGATAATTTTGCCTAGCACTTTAGCTCAGGGTGAAGTAAGAGATCTTCTTGTAGTTGCCGAGTCTAACAATGCATCGGGCGAGCCTTCAGGTAAGCCTTCAGGTAAGCTCTATCCCGTATTCCATCAGACGATTAGGATAGCAGGCGGAGATGAGCTTGTTCATAATGATAGTATAACCTCGTCGAACGCATCTTTGACTACAACTGTTGCAAATCTTCAATCCGATTCGTATACTCTTAATTATTCGGCAATTCCCGAAATTCCGATGACGAAGACGGCGTATTACCCCAGTAGATATAATGAATCATCATTGTCGGTGCCTAAGATGTATTTCTTTGAGGACGAAGATATTCCAGTAACTTATAGCGCTCAGAATGTTGGAGATCAAGCTTATATTTATATAACAACTACTGATAATAAATATATTACTTGGCGCTATGTTGCTAATAATAGTGCAGATACTTTTAATATTAACGAGTGTACTGGAGCGAGCCAGGCTGGAGTTGATGCACAATTAAGAGATCTTCCTGCGGGTGATTATAAAATTTGGTTTATCGCAAATAATAAGACGTTTTATAATTCAAAAACAGCTGAAGTTTGGGATTATGTTGTTACTGAACCTATCAGTATAAAGATTATTGAGCGTGATTATAGTGATAACATCAATTGGGGCGTTACACATAATTATGTTTCAAAGACAGTTAATGGTGATGAAACGGTGAAAGGAAGTATCAGCTTAGCAAAAACTACATTTATTCAGGGAGAGGAAATAAAAGTTACAGCAACTGGTGATTCCTCAACATCCGCTGGCGTGATGTGGTATACCATTGTACCGTACGGTGAATGGGAATATGATCATAATGCAGACCATTGGTCTTATGCAGATGCTGTTGATGATCCTTTGAAAACATCTGATTTAGCACCCGGACAGTATATGCTGTATTATGTAAGCGGAACTGATATTTGTAATAGTGCTGATAATTCTGCACTTGATAAAGGAACTATTCATACTATAATCGATATTACGATTCTTCCTGATGAACCGTCTTCGACTTGTACATTGACTTATACTGATTCAATGGGAACTACACAGACCAAAGAGATTAAGGCAATTGGTTTCCACAATTATGATATCAAGGATATGCAACTTGACGTAAAGACTGGAACATCGGTACAAATTATTACTGAGTATAAGAATTTTGTCGGTATTACCGATGTTAAGCGCGAATTCGACTTTGTTCCAACTACCTAACAGTTTAAAAATTCAATAATTTTTAAGAACGGAGAAGCAATTCTCCGTTCTTTTTTTTTCAAAAACTCTTGACAGATATTTTTTATTATAGTATAATATCTTTGTATTTGAATAA
>CALAXC010000238.1 GCA_937894775.1 uncultured Clostridia bacterium | reverse complement strand
CTTGGATAAACAAAAACAGAACATTTGTCGGTAGACAAATGTTCTGTTTTTGTTGGTGGAGCATAGGGGATTCAGAACCCAAAGCTCGCACGCCATTGGGCGGAATGCGTTAGCAACAGCTCCGCGAGCTATATTCAAATTGCTACGCAATTTGAGAGGGCTTCTCAGTATTGTTCAGCAAAAAGGAAGCATCAGGCAAAAGGCTACTTCTCATAAGGATGTTTTGAATATCCTATGAAATCAGCCGATTGAAGAGTGCAAAACAGAAGAATCCATCACAGACTTTTGTCTGCGATGGATTTTTCTATATGCTCCAAACCGATTGAGAGAACATCAAGGCGAAAGTTCTATTTTGAGTAGAGCGTCGAAGCAAAAACAAACATATGCTAAAAAGGAACGGCAAGGTCTGTAATTACAATGTTTGCCGTTCTTTTTTGCGCGCAATATGATAAAACAATGGCCAACTACATCAACTTCTTGCGAAAGTTCATCAAAAGTTACTCTAATCCTATTGTAATGTTTACGAAAATATGTTATAATATAAAATGCAATCGGTATATCTTATAATGCAAGCTCGTTATTAGGGCTTTTCGATGATAATTGATTGAAATGAAAGTTGATGTGAAAGGAGAAGCATATGCCGTATTCACAGGACGATATAGCTCGCATCATTGAACTGATCAAAGAAATAGAAAGTCGCAAGGAGCATCCCAATGCGGCAGCTACATACAAGGACGTTCCTGCTCTGCAGGAAGTTGATAGGATTATAAACGCACAGCTAACCGTGCAGCCCTGTGACCGTGATACGCTGGAAGATAGTATTGGTGCCATGCGATACCTCGGTACAGCCTATGAGCATATGTGGCGTATTCCTTATGCAATAAGATACTATAAAAGACTTTTGGAGCTGCAAGCGGAACTATTAAGTCGCTTCGGAGAGAATGACGAGAACTGCAAGGATGATTATTACATCGCCCTACGCGCACGTAACTATTACGGAAAAGACGGTTGCGACGATCTTGTCGAGTTGGCAAAAAAGCTTCTGCCGGAGGACAAGCGAAAAGAAGTTGAGAAGGAGATCTTTGAAGATTTCCGTCCGCTGAAGCATGATCCCGTAGAGCTGACTCCAATGTATTTATCGGTCATTGACGAAGTTGAACGTCGAATGGATACCGATGAAGTAAAGAACATGCACCATTTTCAAAGGAGCGATGTGTTTCGTCAGTTGCTCCGAGAATACGGAATAGAATGGCGACCGGTTACCCTTCTGAACCCCGGTGTGCATTTTGATTGAACGAATATAAACCTGCAATGACATAACAAGGAGATAACAATGGCAATGACAATAAGCTATAACAAGCTGTGGAAGGTACTTGTAGATAAGAAGATGAGCAAAGCAGACCTCAGACGCGCAACAGAGATGGCATCCAATACCATGACGAGTCTGCGACGCGACAAGAAGGTCTCGTTGGATATCTTGCTCCGCATCTGCGAGGTTCTTGATTGTGATATCGGTGACATTATGAGTGTACACAAGGAAGAAACGGATAGCGACCGTGAGTTGTAAGATAGAAGGTTAGCGACAAAGGAGGCGATCGCGTGGGCAAAACAAAGAAAATGAGAAAACTGATCAAGGCTGCTAAGATGGGCAAGCCCTATGCAATGTATCAGCTCGGCATCTGCTACCAGCTCGGTCGTGAACGCCCTCAGGATATAAACGAGGCGGCAACGTGGATTGCCGATGCAGCCGAAGCGGGCTATGTCCCGGCAATAGAATGGATGAAGGACTATAGTTTTGATGATAACGCTTCTGTTCAGGCAGAAGCATAAGGGAGGAAGGCACGATGGCAGATAAGAAGACTTTGGATGTCGTTTTGGAGAAGGTTGGCAATCAACCGTTAAAAACCACAAAAGTATTGTGTCAGGCGTTGGGGCTTGGACTCGCCACCGCTAAAGCGATGGTAGATAAAGCACCGACAACCGTGGCAACGGGAATTGATCGTGATAAAGCCCTCGCACTGGCGAAGGAATTGGAAGCTATCGGAAACACCATGTCTATACCCGGTATGAAAACGGAATCGGCAACTCCTGCCAAGACCCAAAAAGGTGCCGAGCCGAAGAAAACAACAACGAAAGAGTCCGCACCTTCTCCGTTGAATTTAGCTACACCATCCAATGATGAATTTGATACTATCTTTG
>CALAXC010000237.1 GCA_937894775.1 uncultured Clostridia bacterium | reverse complement strand
TATTTCTTTTTCGGATACTAAAATAAAAAGCATCACAATTCCCGAGAGCGTTGAGGTGATAGATGAATTTGTTTTTGATAACTGCCTGTATTTAGAGGAAGTAATTATAGAAAACGGACTCACAAAAATAGGAACGTGCAGCTTTGAAAGTTGCCCGTCTTTAACTAAAGTCACCGTTCCCGAAAGCATTGAATATATAGAGTTTTTTGTTTTTGATAACTGCCCGAATTTACAGTACAACGTATACGAAGGAATGAATTATCTCGGTAACGAGGAAAAGCCGTATCTTGTTTTATGCGGAGCTGCGGACGGTACAAAGCTTGTTGCGCACCCCGATACAAAAATTTTCAAGGATCAAGCATTATTTAATAACGATAGCATTACAGAGGTTGAAATAGGCGCAAATGTTAAGTATATCCCTCCTATGGCACTGCGCGGAATGGACGGCGTTATCTCCGCTACGGTGGACGAGAATAACAAAACCTTTTATTCGGTTAACAACTGCATTATAAACAGAGCCGAAAAATCACTTGTTAAAGCCTTCAATTGCAGTGAAATCCCGAGTGACGGCTCGGTGACTCTTGTAGATACGGCGGCTTTCTCAACTCTTGGTATGCTTGAAGTTATATACATACCGCGCGGTGTAGAAAATATGCTCATAAATTTTGATTTTTGCGATGCTTTAAAATATCTGATAATAGATATAGACGTGACGAAAATTCTTTCGTACGGCTCCGGGCAGAACGGAGATTTTTCGGTATATTACTGCCGTGAATATGAGGATTTTTATGAGATATCGATAAAGCAAGATTACGATCCATATGGATTCCGCCCCGTTGATGAATTTTGGTACAAAGCCGAAAAATATATTTATTCCGAGGAAGAGCCAACCTTGGGCGGCAATTTCTGGCACTGGGTCGACGGTGTTCCAACACCGTGGTAATGAAATCCGCCCCCTCGGATTTCAAGTAATAGGTAATAGTGAAAAGTGAAGAGGTGAACGCACAAAGGGACTGTCGCATTAAGAATTCAAGTAAATCAAGAGAAAAAGAAGAAATATGTAGTGAGAATTGTAGATTTAGCGAATTTTTAATGCGACAGTTCCTCGGGGCGAACGGATTTAGAGCAGAAATCGTCGGCTGACGAGTGTGAGCGAACAAAAAACGGTTAATAAGCGTTTTTTGAAGCGAAGTCCCACGTACGCAAGCAAGACGAGTCGAGGCTTGCGCAGACGAAGACTTGCGACACGGGAGTGGTCAGTGGAGGCGTACATAAGTACGCTGAGCAAGGAAACGGCGATAGAATAAAAAACTTTAATAAAAACGGAGAAAACCGTAGGTTTGGGGCCTCAAACTCAAGATCTTGCACTTAAGACAAAAAGGGGCACTGCATTTCACAGTACCGCCTTTTGGCTTTTTATTCGGTTATGCCTAAATGCGACAGCCCCAGAATTCATCAGAATTTATCAATAAAATCCATATAAATATTCCAGTCCTCGCGTGAGAGGCAGTGCGTTCCGAGTCTTGTGTGGAACGAGCAGGTGCCCTCCTGGAGTCTTACGGGTGCCTCGGGGATCTCGTCACCGTGAACCAAGCCCGCAAGACCGTAAAGGCGGTATACGTCATCGGTAAGGGTGAGGGCAAGGAATTGGCTCTTGGGATCTGCCCACAGATCCTCCTTTGCCGTACCGCAAAGAAGCACACGGGGTGCTACGAGCGAGAGCAGGTAGTGCTGATCGAAGGGCATCTCGTCCTCTCTTCGGGCGTAGGCGTGATAATTCTTGCAGAACCAGAATTCAAATCTGTCAAGAATATCACCGATTGTTTCGGATTTCGGATGCTTGCCTCTGTTGAGCGAATCACCGCTGCAACCCGAACAATTGGTATGAACAACGGAAAAACGTTTGTCAAACGCGCCCGTCAGAAGAGCTGTTTTTCCGAGCCTTGAATGTCCGCAGACGCAGATATTATCCTTGTCGATTTCATCACGGGTCTGAAGGAAATCCATAACTCTCATCGCCGCCCATGCCCACATGGCAATCTTTCCCGGCGAATACTCCGTGCGATCTGAATTCTTATATATCAAGCCGGCAAGACCGTTTGTGAAATCACCGTCATCGCTTGTGACATCCTGATAGCAGAACGACGCGCATGCAAAGCCGTTATCGGCAATTTCTTCCGACGGCATATATTTATCGGGCATATTGGGTCTGAAATTGATATGCACAAAAGCCTTGCATTTTTCTTTACCCGAGGGATAGACGTAGTTTACGGGGAAGGTAAAGCTTTCACCATAAACAACACTTGTGATTTCAAGTTCGATATGAACAGCCTTACCTGCGCAG
>CALAXC010000236.1 GCA_937894775.1 uncultured Clostridia bacterium | reverse complement strand
GAAGATGTGCCCTCCGGTTCCTCCTCCGCTTATGATGGCTCTGATTTTTCTGTACTGTTATCCTTTATCCATTCAATAAGGACGAAGCAATGATCACTCGCTTTGTTGAAGAAGCTCTCGATTTTTCTGCCCGCAACCTTGGCTTTGGGAATAATCGGTTGCATCATCAATTGAACGAGAACGGATTTACCTCCTCCGTTTGCCAAATTAATCAGAACGTTGAGCGCATCATCCTTTTCTTTGCTCGCAAAATCGTACAACTCGTCTGCAATCAAGCGCTTGCCATCGTTATAATTGAAATTAACGATTCTGACTTTACTGATTTGCGGCATTGCTTTCTTCCTCCTTGATCCAATTTTGAATCTCTATAATACGATCTTTCCTCAAAAAGTACGGCATTAGATCCTTCATCTTGCGTGTAGGACGAATTAAATCGTCTTCACCTACATCAAACAGCTCATCAGACTTGTATTTGTTAAGAATACGATTGACGATACCATACTTGTTATCGAACTTTTGAGAGGAAAGCTCTCCATCAAGTTTACTGAGCCACGCCGATGCGAGCTGACGGAAATTGTCACTGTAATCCTGTTCCTTATCATCTCCTTCAAGAGACGTCTTTTCAACACCCTTACAATGATCCGTAAAAAGAGCCACAAAATCTTCTTTTGAGATGAACTCTCTGCAAAGAGGATCACTGCCTTCACCATTAAAGAAAAGGTAGATCAAATATATGGAGAGGTAGTTCATCAAATACAAATCTCGGGTTCTTACTGTATTATCCGCTTTGATATCGCGACGATAATCTACGTTGTTTTTCAAAAAAAGATCGTTATCCTGCGTGGGAATCATATACAAGCGGTCGCCCGCACGAAACAGATCAATTCCCATAACCGCCTTAAATTCTTCTAATTCCTCCTGAATTTCCACATCATCGGCATAAGACCATATGATATGATCTTCACGGCGGTCAATCCAACCGTTTTTCATCAATGCGTGAAATACTTCTACTGTTTTTCGATTCATCTCACTATCTCCACTTCAAAATCCGTCATATCAATATTTCGCTCATATCCATCTTGTTCGGCAGAAAAACTGAAATTACTGTTTGTTTTTGTAAATATTATTTGCTTGATTTGCAGATACTCCTCGGGAATTTCTTCAAGACACCAAGCAAGCTCAAATTCTCCGTTCGGAATTACAGTGAAACGTTCGCCATTCTTCCATTCCTCAATATTAAGCTCCTGCATCGCAAACAAGGATAGCATTACACTCGGTAAAGCATTTTCGGTGCTATATTCTTTCAGCTCCGATACGCGCAAGGAATCTATGAAATCACTGATTTTGAAATGATCTTTATGTTCCATAAAGCGAAACAGATCACAACTGATATTCCGAAATCTTGTGTTCCTTATCTCAATTTGCTTTTCGTAATCGGTTTCTTCCCCCGTAATATCAAGCCCTTCCTCGGCTTCATTTTCACTGATTTTTCCTTGCGGAGCATAGAAGTTCTCAACACTGAACTTCTTATCAAATTCCGGTTTTGTTAGCATAAACAAGAAAAATTTTGCCGCATCTCCAAGAGAGGTGTCCATCTTACGCAAAGGCGAAAGAATATCTCTTTCAAAGTTTAATCGTTCAAAACGGTTTACAACAAAGTTATCTCGAATCAATGCTTGATAGGATTCCGACAGAGACGCCTTTTTGTTGATCAAGGTGCGCTGCTCATCAATCGTGAGAGAAATATTCTCTATAATCTCCTTAAGCGCACTTCTATGCTTCTGTGTGTCCTCGGTTCCAACACCGTTTTGAAACGCTTCTTCAAGATTTTTGGCACGTTCCTTGGCAGCCGCTTGTATTTCGGTAAGCTCTTTGTATTCATCTTCAAGTAGAGAACGAATGCGACCTATCACCGTTTCATATTGATCGACTGTGATTTTTGAAATATCCTCTCGGCAGCGAAGCAAAAAGTCATCCATACTGACCTTCATATTACGAATACGGCTTACAAGCTCGCGGCTTGCATCAAGTGCGTCTTCGTAATTATCGCGCCGCATATATTCCTTCATTCTAAAGCGAGTTACAGAATAGTCAAGCTCGGATTCAATCTCTTTTGACCTAAATAGAAAATCAAATGCGTCATCCGTCAAATGATAACTTCCTTTTTCCTCGTTTATCAAGCGAATAGACATCGGCTCAAAGCTTTCGCTCGCACTATAAAATGTTGTGAACTCAGCCATTACACCACCGTTTTGAAAAACGTCAACAATAATATAACGGGCAAGGATTTTAGGATTCGTGTTATAATCGGTAGGCAACACAACCGAAAAATCCTCTAAAAACCGTTCCACATCTGCAATTGTACAGGTCTGTTCGGTTCCCAGAGTTCGATCCTTTATGAATACAAGCACTGCAACAATCATATTATCGAGAATCCTTTTGTCCGGGATCATTTCGCGAATATGATCGGGATATTTGTAATCCAACAAGCATCGCACGATATTTATAAATTTCATTCGCTTTTCAAAGCCTGCAAGCAGTTCTGAAAGCTCTGAACGTAAAGCCATATGTTTACCTCATATTCTCCTTCAAGAATGCATAGGTTATGATTTCTTGAGGAATTCGTTTGTTATTTTGAATGCTTTGCTCAAATAGATTTCTTAAATTTTGATCGACCAAATCAAAGATCTGTGAGTAATCTTCAATACGATCTCGTTCATCATCGCTATCGGGAATATTCCTTGTCTGTGCCAAGCGCAGCATTTCCTCATAAGCCGGAACGAATAGCTTGATATCAATATTGGGGTTCGCACGAACGGCACTCAAATAAATGTTCAGTCCTGCGCGATCAATATCTCCCCAATAGAGATATTTTACCTCTGAACCGATAAACTCTGTGTATGTAGTCAACGCACCCATTCCGCTTACCTTATTGCCGCAACCGTAAACAACCCCATCAATAGGGGTATCAAAGATGTTCGTTGCATTGTTTTCAAACATCATACGGCGAATGTTAAACCAAATATCCTTGTTTTCACAGATCAAAAGCGTCATTTGAGCTTTTCTGTCGGGAATATAGTCATTGAAGCAATATTCAGGGGTATCATAAAAAGCAAGCGTGTCTGCCGTGATCCCGATACGTTCGAGCAAAGCACAAAAAGTTTTATCGTCAAGCGTTTTTTCTTCATCAA
>CALAXC010000235.1 GCA_937894775.1 uncultured Clostridia bacterium | reverse complement strand
GGGATGGGTATTAAGTGCCCACCCCTCTTCGTGTTTTTTAACATCCATAAAATTCCGAACGCGTTGGTTAAATATAAGTAATGCGATTGAAATATTCACAAAAATATGATATAATGTCTTTATCGACAAAATAATCATTCATTGCTAATACATCAGAGCGTTAAGGAATCATATATGAAAACCAAAAAACTAACATTTATAGAATCCGTTATGCTGGTTGCCGGCGCGGGAATCGGAACAGGAATACTGACTATTCCTTATGCCATCAGCAAAATCGGCGTATTTGGAACGCTTGTAGCTCTTGCACTTGCTTATGCCGTCAGCGCGGTGATGTATCTTATCATCGCAGACCTAACGCGAAACTCTGAAAAGCCGGAGGATCTATTGGCTATTCTCGACGAGCATCTGTTCAGCGGAAAAGGAAAAAAGGTATTGAATATTACGTTCCTCGTTCTGCTCGTATTGCTGTTGCTTGAAAACTTGGTAGTATATATTCTTTGTGCCGGAAATGTTCTCACCGATCTCCTCGGAATTAACAGTACGGCAACTCAGATCATCTTTTATGCGCTTGCATCTGTTGTGATCATTTTCGGAGTCAAGGGCATGGGAGTCGGCGAAAAGCTCTCTATGATCTTGATTGGCTCTGCCGTGCTTGTACTTATGGTTCTGTCCTTCCTCAACGTAAAGGGAAATCTCAGCTTCTCCTTTGGCGCGCCAAGTACCGTCTTTGCGGTATACGGACTGTTTATGTTCGCGTTTTCCGCCATCTTTTCCATCATTCAGGTGTGTAACCATATTGAAAAGAAAGAACTGACAGGCAAAGCAGTTATCGGAGGTCTTTCACTTAACGCATTGATCACGATTGCATTTACCGTGGCAGTTATTCTCGGCTCTGATACTGTTACGGAGATCGCAACCATAGGTCTTTCCGAGAGCATTGGTATTTCCTTTGTGAAGATACTCTGCTCGGTTCTTGTATTACTTGCCATGTTCACGTCCTTCTGGTCAAGCGGCTTTGCGTTTGCCGATGTGGTCGGTGGACAGTTCGGTTTGTTCACAAGAATCTCTTGGTTTATTGCTACCATTCCTGCGCTTTTAATTGCTGTCCTTCTGCCTCTTGGTATACTTGACTACGTTCAAATTGGCGCGGGTGCTCTCTCCATCATACTTGTTATTGTGGTTTTGCCTGCATATTACAATGCGGTGAAGCAACCCAAGACAAATCTTTTGCTTGGCAAGTGCTCAGGCAATAAAATTATGCTATCCCTCGTTGCATTATTTATTATTTTGATGGCAGTATCCTCATTTATTCCGATCGGTTGATCCGAGAAAGGAGCTTTCAATGAAAATTGCATTGATTTCACCGGCAGGTGCTATGCACAGATATAACGGTATGTTTCATAAGGGGCTTCATTATGCCCCTATCACGCTTGCACTCCTTGCAGCTCTTGTTCCGAAGGAGCTTGAAGCAGAGGTCGTGATCTATGATGAAACAGCAGAGGCAATTCCGCTTGACAACGATGCCGATGTGATTGCCATTACCTGCATTACCGGTACGTCTTCAAGATGCTATAAATTTGCTGATTACTTCAGAAGCATTGGTAAGACCGTGCTTCTTGGCGGTGTTCACCCAACACTTATGCCCGATGAAGCGGCACAGCACGCCGATGCCGTTCTTACAGGTCTTGGAGAAAAGACCTTTCCGCAGGCTCTGCTCGACATCCGTGATGGCTGTTTGAAGCCTTTTTATCACGGCGGTGGATGTCCCGATATTGCGAACAGACCTCTGCCGCGCAAGGACCTGCTCAACAAGAAAAAATACATAACCCTCAATACCGTAGAAGCGGTGCGCGGCTGTAATCACTCCTGCACCTTCTGCGCCTATCCTGCCGCATTTGGCAAGGGTGTTATCACCCGTCCTGTTGAGGACGTTATCGCAGAAATAAAGTCATTTAAGGGGAAAGAGGTTATTTTCCCCGATGTCAATCTGATTGCCGACGTGAAATACGCCAAAGAGCTATTTACGGCAATGATTCCCCTCAAAAAGTGGTGGATGGGCTTGACCACTACCGCTATCGGACACAACGAGGAATTGCTCGATATTTTCCAAAAAAGCGGATGCAAAGGTATTCTTGTTGGCTTTGAGTCGGTCAATCAGGAAACACAGCAAGGTATAAACAAGGGCGTAAACCACGTTGAGGAATACAAGGTTTTGATGGATAAGCTTCATCGCAGAGGTATCATGGTCACGGGCTGTTTTGACTTCGCGGAAGACGA
>CALAXC010000234.1 GCA_937894775.1 uncultured Clostridia bacterium | reverse complement strand
GCTGAAGCTTGGAATGCAAGAGGCGAAAAGGTTATCCTTGTACGTCTTGAAACATCTCCCGAAGATATCACAGGTATGAAGGCTTCTCAGGGTATCCTCACAGTTCGTGGCGGTATGACATCTCACGCAGCAGTTGTTGCTCGTGGTATGGGTAAGTGCTGCGTTTCCGGATGCGGCGAAATCGCTATGGACGAGGAAAACAAGAAGTTCACTCTCGCAGGCAAGACCTTTGTTGAAGGTGACTTCATTTCTATCGACGGTTCTACCGGTGCTATCTATGACGGTATCATTCCTACCGTTGATGCAGAGATCTCCGGAAACTTCGGTACTATCATGGGATGGGCTGACGAGTTCCGTACTCTTAAGGTAAGAACAAATGCTGATACTCCTGCTGACGCTAAGAAGGCTCGTGAGCTCGGCGCTGAAGGTATCGGTCTTTGCCGTACAGAACATATGTTCTTTGAGGCTGACAGAATTGCAGCATTCAGAGAAATGATCTGTTCCGACACCGCTGCTGAAAGAGAAGTTGCTCTTAACAAGATCCTTCCCTACCAGCAGTCTGACTTCGAGGCTCTCTACGAGGCTCTCGAGGGCAACCCTGTATGTATCAGATTCCTTGACCCGCCTCTCCATGAGTTCGTTCCCACAACAGAGGAAGACATCGCTCTCCTTGCTAAGGCACAGAACAAGTCTGTTGACGAGATCAAGACTATAATTTCTTCTCTCCACGAGTTCAACCCCATGATGGGTCACCGCGGATGCCGTCTTGCAGTAACATATCCTGAAATTGCAAAGATGCAGACAACCGCTGTTATCCGCGCTGCTATCAACGTTAAGAAGGCACACGCTGACTGGAACGTTAAGCCTGAGATCATGATTCCTCTCGTAGGAGATGTTAAGGAGCTTAAGTACGTTAAGAGCGTAGTTGTTGCAACTGCTGATGCAGAAATCGCTGCTGCAGGCGTTGAGCTTGACTACGAGGTTGGTACAATGATCGAAATTCCCAGAGCTTGTCTCACAGCTGACGAAATCGCAGCTAACGCAGACTTCTTCTGCTTCGGTACTAACGACCTTACTCAGATGACTTACGGCTTCTCTCGTGACGACGCAGGTAAGTTCCTCGGTGCTTACTATGATGCAAAGATCTTCGAGAACGATCCTTTCGCTAAGCTTGACCAGACCGGTGTTGGTAAGCTTATGAACATGGCTGTATCTCTCGGTAGACCCGTAAACAAGAACCTCCACGTAGGTATCTGCGGTGAGCACGGCGGCGATCCCACATCTGTTGAGTTCTGCCACCAGATCGGTCTTGATTACGTATCTTGCTCACCTTTCCGTGTACCGATAGCTCGCCTTGCTGCGGCTCAGGCTGCATTGAAATAAATCAACGAGTCTATTCACTACTCGGTGAGTAAAATCAGTTAAATAAAAAATCGACGGTTCCGTTGAGGAAAAATCCTCTTCGGAATCGTCTTTTTTACTTTTAGCCTTATTCTTTCCCTCTTGTATTCTTTACCTTAAGGCATATTCTAAATAAATTTTAATCAATTTTTTTCAAAATATTGACATTTATATAATAAAATTGTATAATTAAATTAGATAATTTTGATTTATTTTGCAGCAATATATACTAATTAATACTGCTGCGCATCTAAATAAAAAGGCGGAGGAAAATTATGAAATCTTTTTTTAAAATTTCTTCTTTGATCATCGCAGGAATTATCGCTTTAAGCACAATTTCTTGCAATAGTTTAACTACTCTTACCGACAGCGAACAAAATCCGATACCAAATGTTGACGCAACCAATTCGGATCTTATTGAAAACACTGACGAAAGCACTCTCAAAGCTAACGAAGCTCAAAAAAGCACTACACTTTCAAAGGATATTTTACTTATAAATTCCAATGGCATTATAGAAGAAAGCAAACGTGCGGCTTTAGAGGTTGGGGTTCATATGCCCGATCCTATAATGAACGGTGCTCCCGCAGGTACATATCCAATTCAGGGATTTTTGCTCTCTGCAAGCACGCCTTCAGATGCATTCGGAAACGGTATGTCAATAATATACCGTCTTTCTGACGGAAGCTTATTGATTTTTGACGGTGGCGGCGGTTACGTGAAATATATGCTCTATAAATGTCTTAAAGATCTTTCGGGCGGTGGAACTATAAAAGTTGCTGCGTGGGTCATGACTCACGCTCACAGTGACCATTTCGCTGCCATGAAATCATTGCTTGAAGGCGCTCATCAATATGATTTTGAAATACAGGAATTTTGGTATAACCGCGCCACAAACACAGGTGAAAGCAAAGGTGACGGAGTCGCTCTTGAAAATCTCTTTAAAAAGGTAGCAAAAGGAGATACCAAGGTAAGAGCACTTACATACGGTCAAACCTACACTCTTGACGGTGGCAGAGTTACTGCAAAGGTTCTTTGCACTCCGAAAAATATAAGTGGCAGAAGCGGCATTGACGAAAACACGAATTCACTTGTTATGATGCTTAATATCGGAGGTAAAAAGCTACTTATGACAGGCGACGCGAACGAACCTGCATGGGATTTTATGGTATCACAGCATAATACGAGTTCAGAGTATTCACTCAAGTGCGATTATTTGCAAATGCCGCATCACGCCGTTCAATCTGCAGGAACTACAGCAGGATACAATGCGGCAGATCCAAGCTACGTTATAATTCCATCTACAACAGGACTTGCAAAAACTCACTGCACCTCTTCCAATGCATCTCCTACGTATAATTTTTTAAAAAATAAAATGAACATAAACACTCAGGCATCTAACCTTCCGCAAATGGGATCAAATTATTGTTATGCGGGCAATTACACGCAAAGCGGAACAAAAAATGTAATTTGCTTTTTTACAAGCACTCAATAATTTATACGTTATATATCGCATTTTAAAAACATAGGGAGCTTTAACTTATGAAAAAAGTAATTTCTTTTATTCTTCTTGCTTCACTCCTCCTCTGCTCTTTACTCTCGGTAATTCCCGTTATGGCAACCACTCCTGACGGAACTGCCGTAAATAACGAATCAGACTTTTTATCAATGTCAGCAAGCGGGAAATATTATCTTTCAAATGATATCACAATAGACTCTTCTTACTTGAATACCTTTAGCGGAACGCTTGACGGAAACGGTCACAAAATAAAGATAGCTGAAAACGCTAACATTTCCCCTTTCAAAAAGATAGCGGGATCAACCTTTAAAAATCTTACCGTAGAGGGCGTTATAAATATAAAAAGTAAGACCTCATACGGTGGAATTGCTGTAGAAGGATACGGCAGATTTGAAAATGTTACGACCAAAGTCGGCATAAGCGCAATGGTCGAGGATTCTTTTAACAGTGTTGGAACTTCACAGGGTTGCTTTATTGCAAAAGCTACAAACACCTGTTCCTTTGTAAACTGTAAAAATGAATCTTCAATAACCGTTGTAACGCAAGGTGAAAGCGCGCCTACACAAGGCGAAACGGGATTTGGCGGATTTATTGGATCTGCTTCTTCTGCATCAATAACCTTCGACAAATGTTTTAACAATGCGTCTGTAACCTCGATCGAGCCTCGCATAAGTGTGGGCGGATTTGTAGGAGCTTCGATCAACACGAATTTAAGCTTTTCCTCTTGTGACAATACTGCTATAGTTATCGGCGGTAGCTCGAATAATCAACATTGCGGTGCAGGCGGTTTTGTTGGAACTGTCACGGGTGGTTCATTAACCATAAAAAACTGTAACAATATCGCAGATGTTCAAACTTACGGGTCTCTCGGACATACAGGCGGTTGTATTGGACGTTTAAGTAACGTTTTAAATTTACGAATTGAAGAATTTAAAAATATGCGTGCTATTTACAACCTCACCAACGGTTGGGAAGGCGTAGGCGGTCTTATCGGAATGATAAGTGACGTCGCTGTAGGCTCTACAGGTACATATATTTTTAAAAACTGTATCAACAGCGGTTGGGTAAACGGTTCAATGGCGGGCGGTATCGTAGGTATAGAATACAATGCTCATAGCATTGATATTACGTTTGAATGCTGTGCAAATACAAGCATTGTAAAAGCTCTCGGTTCCTCTTACGCAGGCGGTATTATTGGTCGCAGCAACGGAAGCTTACGCGCATTAAAGTTTATAAAGTGCGTCAATACAGGAGAAATAACTACAAATGACGGCGGTTACGGTGTAGCGGGTATAATTGGTAATATAGGAGAAGAACAGCATAAAGCCCTTTATAGCTATACTCCCTATTTTAACGGTTGTATCAATATGGGAAATATTTCTTGCAAAACCAATATAACGGATGCAGGAAACGTAGTTGCCGCAGGAATTATTTCAAGAACACCTTATCTATCCGCAACCATAAAAAACTGTATCAATTTAGGAAATCTTTCAAATTCTTGTGTAAGCACTAATGTGGCGCATATTGCTCCTAAATATAATTCTATAAATCACAGCGTATCAAATTGTTCCTATCTTTCAGGTGCAAGCGGTGCTGCTGTATGGGGCGAAAGCAGTGAAACACTCCAAAACATCCGCACAGATATTGTCGATATTCTTACTGACGGTCTTGAGCCCGAAGCAAAATACTATAATTACAGAAATAACGACAGCGAAATAAACAGTGTTGGCGAAGCCGTTGATACGATTTTAACAGCTTATGCTGTTGCCGAAATCGCTGAAGGAGCTGTACAAATATTGATCAACGCTCCATCTCTTATTACTATTTCGGCTAAAAAAGATTCACTTCTTGATGAACTTGGAACACCTATAGATAATTCTAATAAGAAATATACCGAAGAGTCTTACAATGCATATATTACTGCTTTTGAAAAAATAAAAAGTGATATAAATGCCGCAGCTACAGCTCCAGATATTGCTGCTATTGACGTATCAGGCTTAAAGAAAGAAGCAGAATCAAAGCTTGCATTATCAAGCGATGCTCTTAATCTCAAAAAAGCAGAGCTTCTTGCAATCTTAGGTAGCAAGATCGATAATAATAACAATGATTATACATCTGAATCTTATTTGGCATATTCCGACACCTATATTGCAATAAAAAATATAATTGATAATGCGACCGATCTTTCGGTGCTCAATGTTCTCGATGTCAAAACATTAAAAGAAGCGGCGGAGATAAAGCTTGTTAAGGCTACAAATTCCTCTAATAACAATAGCAATACAGATAATATAGGCAATACAGGCAATACAGGCAATACAAACAATACAGAAACAACAGAATCGGAAACTCAAAATATTTCCGATACAGAAAATAATGAGCCACCTATCAAGAAATGCGGTTCTTCAATAGCCATTTCCGCTCTTGCTGTTACTTGCATTATTGGAATTGCTTTTATATCAAAGAAAAAAGCTGACTCGGAAGCATAACTGAGCAAACTAAAAAAGTACTCAAAATAAACATTTAAAAATATCGCTTTATTATCAAATCCCCCCATTAATGAATCTATCAAAAGCAACTAAGCTTTATGATATGCCTCATAATGGGGGGATATTATTTTTACTCTTCTTTAGTTTTGCTATTTTCCTTTTTGGGATTTCTTACTTTTTTTACTTTGAAAACGATAAATGCTATAGCCGCAGCTACAACTAAACATATACCTACAGCTAATATAATATAACCTACATTATTCTTCTTTGGATCTTCATTTGTATTATCAGGATCCTCTGTATTAACGTCAGATTCGTTATTCTCATCGCTCTCATCGATGTCATCATTCACCGTGGGGTTATAAGTAAGATCCTCAAGTGCCAGAGAAACAGCATTGGGCATAGGCGCTTCTGTGCTTTGATCATAATTATCTCCCATATGCACCTGCACAGTAGAATACTTACCGCTTCCGATATGAGTATCGGTCATAGTAAAGCTTACTGTTGCCTCTCCGCCGGAAGAAACTACCGCATTATTCGAATTCGTGTACTTAAGAATGTCTGCTTCTTCATCGGTTGCGTAAATCGCGTTTAAATATTCCAATTCGGGTATACCCGCCGCATTACCTATATTCTTTATGCCAACCTTTACAATGCAATCATTGGAATTAGGTATAGCGCGAATACTCGGTATATCGGTTGGAATGAAATACGCTCCGTAGAGAACTTCTTTTTCTGCCTCTGCGGTATATTTTTCTTGCTCTCCAAGTCCAACCACATTAAGCTTTAAGGTTGCTGAAGAGCTGAAATCTGCGGGTATGGGAATATCAATACAGATCTCCTCACTTCTTCCGGGTAAAATATCATCGTTGAACGTTAAATTGATCTCTTCTCCGATTCCCGAAAGTATAAGCGAATATCCGTTCAAAGAATTGAATCCCTCATTATATATCTTAACATAAGCCTTTTCATTTTCACCCGGCATCGGATAATCAACGAACTCTATCTCTGCTTTGATCTCAGGTCTATCAACACTTGTAGTTGCTACAATGTCCGCATAGGTACTGTCATTACGCAAAATATTGTTTAGCTTTGTATAAACCAAAAGGAATTTACTTTCCTTTCCACTCTCGAAGCAAATGCTATCGAGCGCACCTATAGGATGATCCTCATCTGTAAGCGCAACGGGAGAACCTATTGCAAAAAGCTGATGCTCTGAGTAGGCATCCTTACTTACGTTAGCGTTATCAATATTGGATATCACATCCGAAACGAGCTTGGTTTCGAGCATCATTCCGTATATTTCATCTGTAGGAACAAGAGTTGTATCCTCTTTATCGTTTGCTACCCAACAAATAAACACCTTACCGTCATCCGACATAGATACCGTAAACTTTATGCCCAGATGCAAGCTTTCATCACTGCTTATATGCGCAGGAGAAAATTTATTTTTAGTATTTATCTTGTGCGTACCATCAGAATCCACAACTACTAACGCCTTGTCAAGAATTATACCGTCAATGTCACTGACTTCTTCAAAGCTACCGTCATATCTTGCCACAAAATCCGGAGCATAAACGATTTCTCCGTTATGATTCCAGAAAAGATATAAATAATCATCATTACTTACCACCTGTGGACTCTGCGCACAGTCAGATGCATCGGTAATAGGCATCAGCGCCGTTGTCGTGGGAACACCGTTTTCATCAAAGCTATAAGTACGGATAAAGAGCTGTCTGTCCTCAACGTTCGGAACAAGCTTTTGAGCCTCATTATCATAAGTCATCATCATTCCGTTTCTGTCAAGAACAACGATCTCGCCAAGAATTCCGTTATGAACAAAAGGTTCGACTTCGCTGATCAAATACTGACCGCCTTCATCGCTCATAGCCCTCACGGGGGTAGATGACCAATTAGCTGTATCGCTTACCTTTGCGTGTGCCATAGCGATAGTTCTCTGCGTTTTCATAATAGCTTCGACCGTAACATCTTTTTCAGTTGAAAGTGCTGTTCTCTGATAATAAACGTAAACGTCATCACCGTTTTGTACAGCATCAAGTGCTCCGCAGAACACAGCAGAATTTTCTGCCACCGTAAAGGCTTCGCCTATGGGCTCACCGCTTGTGCTGTCAAAACATCTTCCCTTAAGGTTCATCGCATTAATAACAGTTGCCATTTGTGCCGCGGTAAGATTTTCTGTGTCAACATCTTTAAGTAAGGTGTCAAAATCTGCTTCAGACCAAGTTATAAGAATTCTGTCATTGAGCTCAAAAACGTTGATATCATACTGAAGTGAAGAAACAGAAGCTACAATATTTTCACTTACGTATTCAACCTCTTTCCAAGTCTGCCCGTTATCTTCACTTATAGCATACGCTGCGCTGAGATAGTTAAAGCTACCGTCGGGCGCGTGATTATCGGTAAGGAATATCGCCATTATTTTTCCGCTCTTAAGTTCCAGAAGCTTGACCTTTGTATTTTTAAAGACTCCTTCAGCAAGAACAGCGTTATCCACCTTCCCCGCTCTCAAAATATTATTGGCGGAGCTCGGGCGTTTCATTATTGAGAATTTTGTGTTATTAAGTGCTTCTTCAAAGGTATCATATTTTTCTCCTGAAGAAGTAAGATATACTCTCGAAACAGGTTCGTCCTTATAATCCTGAATAGTTTTCAGATCATCGCGAAGTGTTTCCGAGCCATATAAAAATTCGGGAGTTTCATAAGCTACGGTACCTGAGAAGAATATAAGCTCTGCGCCTACGCCTATCTTAAACTCTATTGCGCCTCCTGCATCGGGTGGTGTTAATCCAACAATAAAGGGTAAATTCAATGAACCTTCAGCAAAAATACTTACCCAACCGTTAAGTCCTACACCGCCCTTTACTCCAATCTTTAAAACGGGAGTTGCAATAAATGCATTCAGATCACCCTCGGCTTGAGTACCGAGTTCTTTTATTATATTATCAAGAGTTGAACCAAGCTCCGCATTTTGAGGAAGCTCTGCTTGCAATTGGCAATATGCTTCACTAAGCACACTTACACATATATAGCACGGCACACCGTATACGTTAAACGGTATATCCGCTGTAAAATAAGATTCCACTCCGATCGCAACATCAAGACCGATAAGCTTATGCACAAGCATTTCTCCGCCCTTATCTATTACCGCGACGGTAAATTTGATCATAAATACCGGAGCAATCTCAAGTTCGGGGGACATTTTCTGCTTAAGATCCGCCTTACCTTTTGGATCGTTGGCAGCCGCAGCCTCAAGCATATGCTTTGTTTCGATAGCATCCTTATATCTATCGCCAAGCATACCTGTTAAATAGTTCGGTCTTACCGATTGACCGCAAACAAGGGTATAAACGTCGCCATCCTCTCGCCAGCTTCCCTGCTGAACAAAATATCCGCCCGTTCTGCTGCTGAAGCTCATATCAAGCACTCCGAGTATTGGCAATTCGAAATCCTTTACATCGGTATCCGAAGCCTGCACTCCAGGAATTTCGGGAATGCTTTGATGAATCGGAGGAAGCTCTTCCTGTAATGCTTTTTCAACTATATATCCACTGTTTACACGGTCTATTGTTGAAGTAACTTTATCTCCCGAGGTATGTACATATTCAGCTGAAGCCGTAACGTATATCTGCGTATGCTCGGGAAGAAGTGACGTTTCGGAAAGCTCAAGTGTCCATAGCTGATATCTGTCACCCATATTAGCATTTTCATTGTATGTTGCATTCAATACCTTTAATTCATGCCCATAATTTGAACTCAAGGTAGAAAGAAAATGGAATTTGACATCGGAAATTTTATATTCGTTTGAATGAACATATATCTTTGCGGTGAGTTGAACATTACCCGAGCTTGTAAGATTAAGAGTATTACTTCCGTATCCGTGTCCGCTTACTGTTGCCGTTACCTCAACGGGATAAAAACCGCCTACCGCAAACTGAGGCAACGAAAGATCATAATTGCTTCCTTCGCCGTTATACTCAAAAGTAATATACCCTACTCGTCCTTGATAGCTTACCGCCATCGAATAAGTTCCGCCAAGAACACCCGTAAAGCCCTCTATTGTATAATTTCCGTTTTCATCGGTAACTCCGCTATGAGTGCCGTGTGATGTCGTTACTGTATAATGTGTTTTTGCCAACGGAATGTCGGTATTTGTCTTATCAAACAAATTCAAATCATTTCTTGTAAGCTTACCCGAAATTTTTCCTGTCTTAAGAACTATCTTTGTGCTCTCATCGTTTGCATTAAGATAATCTCCGTCGGAAAGGAATCTTACCGAAACACCGTAATTAAAATAATTACCGTCAAGCTGATAATTAAATATATCGCCAAAATAATAATTATCCGCTGAATTCCAAACCGTTATATAATTCTCATCGGGAGTCGCCATAAGCGGATAATAATCACTCAATTTATAATCCGTACCGCTCAATACTACACCCGGTTCAAACTTGAGCTTTCCGTGGGGATCAGATTCACCGTAAACTACAGAAAGCTCATTTGCACTTTCATTATATATACCTTGGAAGGTAAAATGCCCGTAGGTATTATCAATTTTCATTGTAACTGTATCACCGATGTTAGATACCGTACCGTGTGACATAATTTCTCCACCCTCAAACATACGGTACTGGTAAGCTACTCCTGAAAAAGAATATCCGTCATTACCCTGCCCCTTAAAAACCAAGGTATCTCCCTTGCAAGGAGTAGCTGTGGGACTTTCAAGCATTAAAGAACCGTTAGGCGATTTATTCAACGTTACATCTACTTCTATTTTTTCAAAAACAGGAAGAATCGTAAATGTTCTTTTTACATTTCCCGATTCATCGGTAGCATCATATCCCCACTTTGCATCATATCTATCCAAAAAGCTCTGGTCAAATTTGATCTGTGCATCAGAAAGCGATACTACGCTGCTGTATTGCATTGTGCTTCCGTTAAAGAACTTATATCCTACAAGACGCGCAGGATACATACTGTCAACAGTATAGGAAATAGCAATATTTGATTTCGAGGGATGCATTTTTAATGTCATTTGATTTCTGCTCTCAAGAACAGTCGGAGCTATCTTAGTCCCCGAATAATCAAGTGGATCAGGCTGCATTATAAATATATCGTATGCGCGCTTATTCATCTTAAAGCCATTGACAGTATAAGCATTCCATCCGCAATCCCACGAACCCTTAAGATCGGAATTACAGTAATAAATATACTGCGAACCCATATTTGCACCGATATTATGGGTAAGATTCTGCAAACTCTTATTATCGTTTGTATATGTCTTTGCGTGTCCTTTATTCCAGACACCGAAAATGACATCACAGTAACCGGTAGTAAGATCGGATACATAGACCGAGCCTTCAATAGACTCAATACCGTTTAAATTATATCTGTTTTTGGTTCTTGAAAACAAATAGCCTTGAGATGCTCCGCCTTCGGTATCTAATTGGTAAAGGTTAGAAGAAGCTAAAAACTTAACGTTCCCGTCGGTTGAGCTTGCGTCCTTTTCAAACAGACCGTTCTCAGAATCTCCCAAAACAACTATATAATCATCGGTTTCTGTAGACGTTCTCGCCCACTCGGGAAAAGTGTTTATACTCGGAGCGCCCTGAACAATATACGGCATAGCTTCATACTGCGTAGGCAAGGAATCAAGCTCGGGATCTGCACCGTTTGGAAGCGCAGCTATATCCTTTGCCGTTCCGCTTACCAAGATCGGAGTATCCGCAACCGTATAATCACCCAACGCCACAAGTCTGTAAGTACCCGGAATAGCTAAAACTACTTGCTTTGACTGATAAGGAGAAAAGTCAACATAGCCTATAGGTGATTCGTTACGAAGCAACAAAGCAGACGTTCCCGTGGCAACATTACCGCTTCGGGTAAGCTCAACCTGAGCCACGCCAGATTCCTCACTTGCTTCTATTCTCGACTCTGCAAATTCGATATGAACGGTAGGCGTTTCCTCATCATCCTCGATATCGCACAATATCTGCGAATTTTCAATTACATTGTCATCACTACCAAAAAGAACAAGAATAAAGCTTTCACTGTATTCACTCAGCTTATCATCAATAAGCTCTATGTAAATATCGGCAAGAGCTTCTCCCGCTCCAAACACGACCTCAAATTCAGCCACGCGCGAGCCCAACTCATTAAGCTTAGAAAACATTTCCGCCGCATTAACATCCTCTGTAAGCTCATCCGCAGAATCATTGTCATACGTAACTAAAATTTCCGCCGCATTGACGGGGATATTACTCGAAATGATTCCATCGTCACGAAATGCCTCAAATATCGATCTTGAATCTTTAAGCTTTTCAATTTTATTGCAATTATATTTGAGAATATAATCAGTACCGTAATCCGCGCTGTTGTCATAAACAGCAACCGTTACCTTAAGAGGATCAGAAACCTCCCCGGAACGAATTATAGAGAGCTTATCTTCTTTTGAATTTTCTTTATATATGGGTGCGATCTTCTCAAAAGATACATTGTTGTCGCTTGAATAAACTATCTTAGGCGATGATGCCGAAAGATCCTTATTCGAAGATTCTCTTACAAAAAGTCCCGAAAAAATGACGTAACTGTTAAGTAAAAGACAGATAACCACTACAACGCATATAATGGATTTTTTTAAGGTCTTTTTCATTTTTTACTCCCATTTTTTAAGTATTATTCTTAAATAGATTTTAATATCTCACAAATATTTATCTTATATTTTTGACCGTTACTCTTCTTTTTCAAAAATCAAATCAAGCTCCTGTATATGTCCTGTACCACGCTGCTTTGTAGGTACGTAACCAACGTAACGCCAGCCTTCAGAGGCACGTTTATCGATTTTAGAACGGTAATCTCCTATTTCATAAATATTTCCTGAACCGATACCCCAACCGCCAAAATCACAGCTTACCGTTTCATATTCATACTTATACATAAAAATCTCCTTATAAAATATCTTTTATTCAGCAACAAAATGCCACGTTATTCCATATCTTTCAGCGGTGTCAGCTTTTACTTTGATTCCCGCCCTGAGTGCTGCTCCGCTCAAAATTTCATTTGTAACGGTATTTCTGTAATTTAACTCGGCTTTTGCTGAAAATATTTTCAAAATGTGCTCGGTTTCACTCGGATCGCTGTTATTTTGAAGATAAGCAATCAAAATTTCGGTTTGATCGGAATTTGTAATATAGTACGCATAACATCCGTCGACCGTAGGATTTTTTAATCTATAAAAATCACCGTTCAAAATAAGCTTTTCATAGCTTCTGTATTCCTCTATCTGCTTTGAGATGATATCCTTGACCTTCGGTTCAACCTTAAGAATATTAAACTCGTATCCAAGAGGGCCGTTTATAGCTACTCTGAAGCAATAATCGAGCATTCTTTCATCCTCACACTGACCGTGACAGTTTGAAACGTGACAGCTCATCGTAGACATCGGATAACCGTAAGAGCTTCCGTGCTGAATATGAACTCTGTACTTTGCTTCGGTATTATCGCTCGTCCATATCTGTGTGGAATATTTCATCATTCCAAGGTCATATCTACCGCCGCCTCCGCTACAATTCTCAAGCATAGCATCAGGAAAACGTTTTTTGAACCATCGGAAAAGATCATACACACCAAGCATATATCTATATTGCGTTTCGCCCTTACGTTCTACGGGAAGATACGGAGATATTGCATTACTCATATTTCGGTTCATATCCCACTTGAAATAATTTATATCTATTCCGTCAAAGCATTTATCAAGACTTTTCTTTAAATATTCAACAACTTCGGGATTTGCCATATCCAAAACGAGCTGATTTCTTGAAAGCAATGGCTCTCTGCCACCGTCACGCAAAACCCATTCGGGATGCGCTCTGTAAAGATCACTGTCGGGATTTACCATTTCGGGCTCTATCCATATGCCAAAATTGATTCCTTTGGAATGAACTTTTTCCACAAATTTCGCAAGTCCCTCAGGAAAAAGCTCAGGCGTAGGCGTCCAGTCACCGAGTCCCGCCTTGTCGTTTCTTCTTGCTCCAAACCAACCGTCATCCATTACGAAGGTATCAATTCCGGTTTTAGCAGCTTCCTCGGCAAAATCAAGCATTACCTGCTGATCTATATCAAAGTATACTGCTTCCCAAGAATTCAATACTATCGGTCTTTTTTTATCTCTACTGTCGGGTAAAATAGACGAACGTACAAAATTATGCATATTTCTTGAAGCCTGTCCTATTCCCTTCTCGCTGTAAGTCATTACCGCTTCGGGAGAAGAAAAGCTTTCGCCTTGTTTTAACAAATAAGAAAAGCATTCATCGCCAAGTCCCGTCATTATACGCAATCCATCTTGTCCAAGCTCTATTTCATCAAGAAAACTTCCGCTATAGACAAAATTAAAGGCATACGCATCACCTGTTTCTTCATCGGCATTTCTGTCTACGACCATAAAGAAAGGATTGAAATGATGCGAGGATGAACCGCGGCGGCTCATTATTCGGTGATTTCCGCCATATATCGGATCTCTGTGCGCTGTACGTTCATAATTATACTTTCCACGAAGAGATATAAGATCATATTCTCCGTCAGGAAGATCAAGCGAAAGGCTCATAGCTTTTAAAATTTTAAGTTCCTTATTTCCGTTATTTTTCAAAACAAAATAGCGAGCAATAACATCGGTATCAAAGAAAACCGTATAATACAAATAAAGCTCACTCTGTGTTACCTCATCTTCATATACGAGCTCTAAGGTTTCACATTCTCCCTCTGAATAAGGAAGTCCCGAAATTTCTTTTCTGCCCGAAAATGAATTCGCTCTGTTAAATTTATAATTTGTAACATCTGAACCGCTTGTAATATCGAGCACCCGAAGTGCTGTAGCTCGAAAATCGCCATATCCGTAAAAAGAAATTTCCTGCTTCAGATTATCAAAAGAGTATTTCTTTCCATTTATTTTAAAATAAGGTGAAAATGAACGGGGTTTATCTATAGCGATGGCGGGAAGCTGATCTTCGCTTATTTTTTTACCGTAATAAAGATGTATCGGCAATACTCCGTCAAGCATTTGCATAACATAAAGTGTATTTTTTGTTTCTATACTTATTCTGTCGGTTAATATACTTATAGACATATCCATCCTCCATAAATTAAAATTATATATATAAGATAATTTTATCACAGTTTTTATAAAAAAGCAATATTATCAAAGTAGCATTTTGAAAATTATTCCTTGACTAATATTTTTTCATATGATATAATTATTATAGTTTATAATCTTTTCTTACGGAGGTTAATATGTTAAAGAGAATTTTATTACTTCTGCTTTCATTACTTTTAATACTTGGCTGTTGCTCTTGCAACAACAATAATTCCAATGAAAGCGAATCTTCTTCCGAAACAGAAGAAAGCACACCCGCTGATAAAGTAGTTCTTTCCGGCGATACACGTTATAGGATCGTTTACGCAAAGGACACAAATAAAGCACCCGCACAAAAAATATATAACAGACTTAAAGCACTTGATAAAAATGCTATAGCTGACGATTACTATACACTTACCACAGACGAAGCTCCCGATGACGGTACTCCCGAAATCGTAGTAGGCCTTACTAACAGAACAGCGTCTGCAACAGCGAAAGAAGCGCTTCCATCTTACCTTGATTATTCTATAACTGTAGATGGAAACAAAATAATAATTTATGCAAATACCGAAGATCGCCTTGCAGATGCTACAAAATATTTTGCAGGTGAGCTCGTTAAAACCAAATCGGGTATGGTTTATTACCCAACATCAACACTTTTCGTTGACTCCTATAAGAATTACAAAATTCCTACTTTAAAGATCGGTGATGCCTCGATAGACAAATTCTCGATCATTCTTCCCTCCGCGGCATCCGACACAGAAAAAGCTGCGGCAGACACCGTTCAGCTTTGGATCGCTGAAAACACAGGTAACGTTCTTCCTATCAAGGCAGACACAGAAGCCGCTTCGGCAAATGAAATAATTATTGGAAAAGCCAACCGTGAAGAATGTTCAAGCTACACTGACAGTTTTAGTGAAAAAGTATATTTTTCAACAAGCGTCGCAGCTTCAAAGCTTTTGATATATGCCGGCAAATCAGGTTCTTATTCCGCCGCGATTTCCGCTTTTAAAGAAAAAGTGATCGAGCTTCAGGGTAACGTTGCTTCTATGGATACATTCAAATCTCCCGACCTTATCAAAAACAAAAAAGCTATCTTCGTCGGTAACTCCTTTATTTATTGGGGAACCTGCGTAACCTTTATTCCTTATAAGGATGAAAAAGATGCAGAAATAGATGCTGCAGATATGGCTCTTCGTTTACAAGGCGGAGATAAAGGTTATTTTTCTCAGATATGCAAAGCAAACGGAACGGATATCGACGTATATAACTTTACATACGGCGGTCAGAATCTTGATTGGATCTATGAGAAAAAGCTTAAAGACCTTGACAAAACCTTCCTTGAAGATATAGACTACGTATTTATTTCGGAAGCAGGACAAGACTCATCTTCTTTCAGAGCAAGCTTTGACAAGGTTGCAAGCCTCTTTACAAAAGCCGAAGAAATAGTTTATCTTGCTCACGAAAACACATTCAGAGCAGATGCTAAAAACATAATAAACGAACTTCCAAAGCTCTCTGCAAGTGGAGTTAAGGTAGTTGCTTGGGGTGATCTTGTTTCGGATATATACAACGGTGAGGTCACTGTTCCAAACGCGAAAATCACCTACAACAGAAACTCCTTTGTTAAAAATTCTACCGGTCTTATGCCCTTACACTCCGCGGTAATTTCTTTGAGCGGTAACGGTGATAATTTCCACCAGAACCCATTAGCAGGTTACATTACCGCACAGATGGCATTCTCGGCAATTACGGGAAGCTCTTGCGTTGGACAGAAATATGATTTCTGTTGGGATAAGACTATTGCACCTCAGTACGATTTTGATAACTTTATCGAATGTCAATACAACAACGGACAAACAACAAACTTTGTTGAAATATTCAACTCTGCCGATGATATGAACGGCATTCAACAGTTAATGGACGTTTATATGGCAAAATATAATTAAGTATAAAAAAATGCTGTCTCTATAGCGACAGCATTTTTTTATGTTATTTATTAATTCCGCTTAAAAAGCTTCTTAAAATTTCACTTCTTGGATTGCCGAAAAGTTCATTCGGTTCGCCGTGCTCTTCAATAATTCCATCTGCCATAAAGATAACCTCGTCGGAAACCTGACGCGCAAACTCCATTTCGTGAGTAACGACTATCATTGTTCGTCCACGTTCGCTAAGCTCACGGATTACCTTTAAAACCTCTCCTGTAAGCTCAGGATCAAGTGCCGACGTAGGCTCGTCAAAGCAAAGAATATCGGGTTGCATCGCAAGAGCGCGCGCAATTGCCACTCTCTGTTGCTGACCGCCCGAAAGCTCGCAGGGATAGTTTTTGATCTTTTCAGAAAGTCCTACCGTATCGATAAGATCGCAAGCATTATGCTCTATCGCTTCAATCGCTTCCTTTATATTTGCATAACGACTCTGCCCTGCTTTTATAAGGTCCTTTTCGTGCAATATCGGTGCGAGAGTAATATTATCAAGAACGTTATACTGTGGAAACAGATTAAAATTCTGAAATACCATTCCAAAATATTTACAGTTGTTTCTCATAGCGATCTTCTTTTGCTTTTTATCCCAAGCAGCATCGTAAACCGCTTCTCCGTTGATCGAAACAGTACCGCTATCTGCGCTTTCTAAAAAATTTATACAGCGAAGCAAGGTCGTTTTACCGCTACCCGATGAACCTATTATCGAAAGAACGTTTCCTTCGTTTAAGTTAAAGCTTATTCCCTTTAAGACGTCGGTTTTACCAAAGCTCTTTTTTATATCTCTTACTTCAAGTAATGACATATCCTGCCTCCTTTACGCCTTAAAATAGTTCAATTTCTTTTCAAAGAAACCAAACAAAAGTGTAAGTATTCCTACCAAAGCAAGATAGAATATCGCCGTATAGAACAACGGCCACATAAGACCGTATCCTGCATATACTTCCGCTGCCTGAATAAGCTCGGGGATCATAATTACACGTGCAAGTGCAGTATCCTTTACAAGTGTTATTACCTCATTTGACATAGGCGCTAAAATACGTTTTACGACCTGCAAAAGAACGACCTTAAAGAACACCTGTGTCTTAGTCATTCCAAGGACCTGCCCTGCCTCATACTGTCCTTTTGATATGCTCTCTATTCCTCCTCGGTATATTTCCGAAAAGTAGCAAGCATAATTTATAACAAATGCCACGATAACCGCCGCAAAGCGCGTAAGCAAAGGCGTTCCGAACAAAAATCCCGGAACATAGAAGGCTATTATAACCTGAAGCATAAGCGGTACTCCGCGAATGATCCAGACAAAGACCTTCACAACCGCCGCCAGCGGTTTAAATTTTGACATTGAACCAAAAGAAATGACTAAACCTAAAGGAAGCGCTAACACAAGTGTCAGCGCAAATATCAGGCAAGTTTCTTTTAGTCCGTTAAGCAAGCTTAACGTAACATCCCAAAAACCCATCTAAATTTCCTTTATTAATTAAATATTTTAATTATTCAATAGTTTCGCTAACCTTAAGAACATTCTGGAAGCCATACTTGGTTGCAATCTCCATAAGCTTTCCGTTCTCATCAAGCTGCTTAATAGCTGCATTTACCTTTTCGGTAAGCTTACTACCCTTCTTAAATCCGATTGCATAGATCTCCGAAGCAAGCTCGATATCTTCAACGATGGTAAGGTCTTCATAGTCACCCTCACCGCAGATGTTCTTTGCAAGAAGAATATCAACTACGATAAAATCAACCGCTCCTGACATAACCTCAGGGAATGCCTTAAGCTGAGAAGATGCGGGAAGAACCTTATCTGCGTCTGTAGCGCCCTTTGCGTAAGCCTCACCTGCGCTTCCGCCTTCAGCACACGCGGTTTTACCCTTAAGGCTCTCTTCACTTGTAAAGTTAGCTAAGTTAGCTTTCTTAACAACGATGCACTGCTGATTAAGCATATAACCGTAAGAGAAATCAACAAGATCGCTTCTCTTTACATCTTTACCCGAAGGATCCTTATCGGAAGAGTTAGCTGTAAAGCCGTTCCAGATACAGTCGATGGCACCTGAATTAAGCTCGTTGTACTTCTGTCCCCATTCGATCTCCTGGAATTTAACTTCCATACCGATGATCTTACCAACTTCCATAGCAAACTCGGACTCAAAGCCTGTCCAATTGCCATTTTCATCTTTTTCGTTCATCTTTTCGAAAATAGTTACACCGCAAACGAGTGTCTTATCGTCTTTTGAACAAGACGACATTGTAAGTACTGCGCCCATTATCATTACAAGCGCAAGAACAATTGCAAGAATTTTTTTCATTATGTCTTCTCCTAAAATTTTGTTTTATCGCTTTACCTTAGTAAAGTGCACTATTATAATAACACATAAACCTCTATTTGTCAATAGATATTTGAAAATAATATTCCATAATATTATTATCTTTCAAAAACAAAAAAGTCCGTTGCCGAAGCAACAGACTTTTTTATTATATTATAATTAGTTAAGCTCTGCGAAGTACTTGATAGTACGAACCATCTGGCTTGTGTAGGAGTTCTCGTTATCGTACCAAGAAACTACCTGTACCTGGTAGGTATCGTCATCGATCTTAGCTACCATTGTCTGAGTAGCATCGAAGAGAGAACCGTAACGGATACCGATAATATCGGAAGAAACGATCTGATCCTCATTGTAACCGAAAGACTCGGAAGAAGCAGCCTTCATAGCAGCATTGATTCCTTCAACAGTAACGTCCTTACCCTTAACAACAGCTACGAGAATTGTTGTAGAACCTGTGCAGGTAGGAACTCTCTGAGCGCTACCAATGAGCTTACCGTTAAGCTCGGGAATAACAAGACCGATAGCCTTAGCTGCGCCTGTGGAGTTAG
>CALAXC010000233.1 GCA_937894775.1 uncultured Clostridia bacterium | reverse complement strand
CGTTAATGGGGAACTTGTTAAACATTGCCGCCGCAACCGAAACTGCGCCTGCTCCCTCTGCTATCATTTTTTGCTTCTCGATAAGGGCAAGTATCGCAGAGGATATTTCGTCATCACTTACGAGGGCAATGTCGTCTACGTACTTTTGCACCAAATCAAAGGTGTTTTCTCCCGGCTGCTTCACGGCAATACCGTCTGCAATGGTTGACACGGACTCAAGTCCCTCGACTTTTCCGGCGTTTACGGAGTTAAACATACTCGGCGCTCCTGTCGCCTGCACACCGTAAACCTTTATGGATGGCCTTATTGCCTTAACGGTGTAGGCAATGCCCGAGATAAGGCCGCCTCCTCCGATGGGAACGATAATTGCGTCAATATCGTCAAGGCTGTTCATTATTTCAAGAGCTACCGTGCCTTGCCCGGCAATGACGTTTTCGTCGTCAAAGGGGTGTACGAAGGTGTATCCCTTGCTGTCCCTAAGCTCCAATGCTTTTTTGTAGGCGTCGTCATAACAGCCTTTAACAAGGCAAACGTCTGCGCCGTAGCCCTTGGTGGCCTCAACTTTTGAGATAGGGGCGCTGTCCGGCAAGCATATCAGGGACTTTATACCGTATTTTGATGCCGCAAGGGCAACTCCCTGAGCGTGGTTTCCGGCGGAACAGGCGATAACGCCTCTCTTTTTTTCTTCCTCGGACAGCATTGCGATCTTGTAGCCTGCGCCTCTTACCTTAAATGAGCCTGTGTTCTGAAGATTCTCAGGCTTAAGGTACAGGTCGCAATGGGGCGCAATGCCTGCGGTTTTCACCACGGCGGTTTCTCTTATGACGTCTCTCAGTACAACTGAGGCGTCAAAGACTTTGTCAAGTGTCAGCATATTTTTACCTCCACTGTCTTTTCAAGACGGGTAACAAAACAAAAAGCACCCATCTCAAAGTTTTTGCTTTGAGACGGGTGCTGTCAATTCAACACTCGCGGTACCACTCAAATTGCGGATACAAATGCTCCGCCACCTCTTCGAAGTCAGATAACTTCTATGCATTAACGCAGCATACACGGGAAATGCCTACTGGGTGCTTACGCCTTTGGGACTTCCGGCTCAGAAGGGATAAGAAATCTACTGTCATTTATCGGGATCGCACCGTCCCCGACTCTCTGTGAAAATCGCTGGTAGTTTCCGTCTTCATCAACGCCTTTGTTTTCGAGGTCAGTCAACCTCTATGCACTTACGTAGCATACACGGAACACCCTATACACCGCAATCGGCTTTCAGGTGAGCAGCTCAGAAGGGAGAGGACACAGCTTTTACATACCGATTCACACCAACCATCGGCTCTCTGAAATGCGTACTCGCGGCGACCATTCTTCATCATAGCTTTTATAAATTATTAAATTTTGAATACTTACATCGTTTTTAATAAAAGCATTTTCAAAAGCTTTTATCAAGCGACTTGTATCTTTACACCGTCAGTATATAGCAACTCTTATAATTAGTCAAGCGAATAATTTCGATAGCAGCCATCTATTTTTTCGATATCTAAAGCATTTATAATGAAACTCGGAAATTTAATAACATTATATAAATATAAATACACCTTATAACAAACTTCATCATAAGATGTATCATCTTTTTTATGTTTCTGAAAATAAAAACAGCTGAGATTGCAAAAAAACTAAACTTTGAACAAAAAATATTTTTCCAAAAAACTATTGCATTTTTTTGGGTTATGTGCTATAATTACTGTATCTAACCAGAATGTTTGATTCAAGAAAGGAGGAATTACCATGTGGATGTGTCTTTTGTTTCTTATATCATCAGTGATCTTAGCAAGAATTTTTGACAAACATAAGATGAAAGTAGCATCAACTACTTATGCCATATTGTTCACGTGTATCCTCTTTTTCTTCATCTTTACATTTGCTTTCGGACCTATAAAAGATCAATTCGTAAGTGTGTTCGGTGAGATCCTTTATGCCGAAATCGTTAATGCGCTTCTCTGTGAATCGGAGATAGTAACATTTCTTGGCTTCTTCTTAGCGGTACAAATTGCGATATCAATTCTCAGCACTTCTACCGCGATCGTAAATAAGTTAAAGAAGCGTGACACCGTATCAAGAAGCAGTGCAAGCCGTTTCTTTGATGCAGTAAAGGCGCATGCAATATATCCTAATGCCAATTTCAACAGATTATATTGCAGGATGCTGAATTAAATTCTTTTATTCAACTCACGCTGTCTGGCTATTTCATACTAAAGCAGTTTACGACACGATTTTTTCGTTAAAACTACGTTTGAGGAAATATAGGAATACGGTCAGAACGGTTCCTTATACGGCTATTTCTTCAAACCCCGTATTAACAAAATTTCGTTTGCCGTTAAACTCTTTGGTACAATAGCTGTCGAAGTTATTTCGATATTAATTTAAAAAAAGCCAATTAAAAAATAACCAATTAAAAATAATTAATACCAATTAAGCCAATTAAAAAAACCAATTTTTTTAAATAATAACCCCCTATGTCGGTCGAACCAATCCGTCATAGGGGGTTTTTGATATTCTTTAAGATTCAAAAAATCATTTCTTCTCGAGCAAATCTGCTCCACTTTCTCTGCGCTGCCAACACGAGCGCTAAAGCTATTACAAGAACTCCTGCCCAGATAAGCACCGTTTGCCAGAGCTCAAGTCTTAAAAGCGCATAAGTCATTCCGTAAGTGGAAATCGCGCTTCCGCCATAATTTATAGCATTAGCTATACCCGACACCGTTGACGAGTAAGAAAACCGTGCAAATTTTGCAGGCATCAGCACTATCGCTATATGATTGAATCCAAACTGAAAAAGATACACAAGAGCATAAGTCGTTACAAATATTATCGCATCTGCATACTGACCTATCATATATCCGTCACGCTTGAAAATTCCAAGTAAAAGCATTATTCCTATGGGCAAGAGCGTTATCCCCATCATAAAGGATGCGCTTTTCATGTCATTTTGTTTAAATATCTTGTAATAGACAAAATTTGCAAAAAAGACTCCCGCTATCGACATTATCGGAATAATTATCTCGATTACCGCCGCCATCGTTGGTGTCATAGAATATTCACTGTAAAGAATTGTCGGTATCAGCTCAACAACACCGTTATAAAAAAGTCCGTGCACGAGCATCGACGGAAGCATTATAATAAGTCCACTGGCTACGAGTATCGGAAAAAGTCCGATGCTTTTTTTGGTTTTCAGATCGTTTCTTTCTATTTGTTCTTTGGATCCATTATTAGCGTCATTTCTATAATCATTAATAAATATTCGCTTTGAAAGTGTAAGATATCGCGTTATCCACAGTATCAGAACCGCTGAAGCTATCATCGAAACGGTGAAAAAAACATCCTGCCATTTTCCAATGCTTATGACCGCTCCCGAAACAAGTGCGCTCGCTATTTTTCCCATAGGCGCGCATATCGAGATCGCTGTAAGCGCAAAGGTACGCATTTTAAGATTTATCAAATTAGATAAAACGAAAAAAACGGGTGACCAAAGCATCGAATGACCGTATCCGTTTATTCCCCACCACAAAATATAAAGTCCTTCAGGCTGAGAAAAAGTCATTAAAAGGTTTGAAACAACAACAATAGCAAGTCCCGACGTTACCATTACAAACGGCGAAGCTCTATCTCCCAAAAATCCGTTTACAAGCTGTCCCAACGCATAAAATATAAAATATGCAGCGCTTATAGCTCCTGCAACGCCCTCAGTCAACGCCCCTGCATCTATCATCGTAGTTCGCACAAAGGAAAAGCTTCCTCTTGCAATATATGATACGCAATAGACTAAAAAGCAGATCAGAAAAAGCCATCTTGAAGCCGAAGCACTCGTTTCTCCTACCAAAAAACGTCTTTTTTGATTATTCATCGTATCTCCTCGGTTGTCTTTGAATTGGCAAGCATAAGCTTTATTCGGTTTTCCTGATTCACCTGAGTTGCGCCCGCATCATAGTCGATAGCAACTATGTTTATATTAGGATTTTTCTCTTTTATCGGTCTCATCATACCTTTTCCGCATATATGGTTAGGCAAACATCCGAAGGGCTGCGTGCAAACGATATTCGGAATACCTTTTTCGGCAAGTTCAAGCATTTCAGCCGTAAGAAGCCAACCCTCGCCCATCTTTGTACCCGCTCCGATATACCCCTTTATAAGAGTTGTAGTATGATCGAAATATGTAGGCGGCTCAAAGTCGGAATTTTCTTTTATTATATTTATCAGATCCATCTGCTTACCAAGCAGAAATTTATAAACTATTTTTACACCGATATGTTTTACCTTGCCACGTCCGTAAAGTCTGTAATCGGTAAGACTGTTATAAATACAGTACAGCAAAAAGTCAAGCAATCCGGGAACAGTTACCTCTGCTCCCTCTGACACCAAAAAATTTTCGAGATCATTATTTGCAAGCGGCGAGTATTTTACAAATATCTCACCGACTACACCTACCTTGACCTTTTTTTCGTCTTTACGCAAGATCTTATTAAAGTCCTCTATAATTAGCTTATAGTTTTTCTTCACTTTTTTATAGGATACCCTGCTCTCAGTTATTTCATCGGCAAGACGTTTTGTCCATTTCTGTGCAAGAGCCTCGCTCTCACCCGCATTTATCTCATACGAACGGCATTGATTGCGGAGAAGCATAAGCAGATCGGCATAAAACACAGCATATACCATACGGTGCAAAAGCGGAAGAGAAAGCTTAAATCCCGGGTGCTTTTCAAGCCCCGTAAAGTTAAAAGATATAACCGGTACATATTCGAATCCCGCTCTTTTCAACGCCTTACGAATAAGATTTATATAATTTGACGCGCGACAGCCGCCACCCGTCTGAAACATCACCAAAGCAACCTTGTGCGGATCGTATTTCCCGCTCTGTAAAGCGTCTATAAACTGTCCTATAACGATTATAGCAGGATAGCAGGCATCATTATGTGTATATTTCAAGCCTGTTTCCTTTATTTTTTCTCCCTTTGTAAAAAGCACCTCAGTCCTTATACCGTAATTGTTAAAGATCTTACTGAGAAGAGTAAAATGCATCGGAAGCATATTAGGAATAAGAACGGTATAATCTTTTTTCATTTCCTTTGTGAAGGAAACATATTCTTTTTGCATAATATACCTACTTTACTGAATATTATTGGTCGAGTGCGCCTAAAAGACTGCGCAAACGTATCTTGACCGCGCCAAGATTGGTTATTTCATCTATTTTTATCTGTGTATAGAACTTCCCGTTCTCTTCAAGTATAGAGCGCACCTCATCGGTAGTTATTGCGTCTACTCCACAACCGAATGAAACAAGCTGAACAAGCGATGCCGAATCATTCTCGCAAGCAAATTTTGCCGCTCTGTAAAGTCTTGCGTGGTACGTCCACTGATTAAGAACGTTAACGTTTATCGGCTCTGCGAGATGAAAAACGCTGTCCTCGCTGACCACCACAAAACCAAGCGATGTTGCAAGCTTATCTATACCGTGTCCTATTTCGGAATCGATATGATACGGTCTTCCCGCAAGTATCATAATTTTTTTATTATGCTCCTTTGCGTAGGCTATCGCCTTTTCGCCTTCTCGCTTTACCGCCGACATATAAGCATTATACTCAGAAAATCCGTTATCTACTGCCCTTGCTATTTCGCGCTTGGTTATATTACGATTCGCAAAATAAAGGTCGGTAAAGCGCATAATACCTTTTATCAGCTCTTTTTTACTATTTATATTGAGATACGGATATATAAGTCTTACCTTCTTCAAGGAATCCATATTTCCGTTAAGAAGTTCAGAATAGTACGCCACTACGGGACAGTTGAAGTGATTATCGGTATCTCCCTCGTCCACATTGTAGGTTATGCAAGGATAAAATATTGCGTCAACCCCCATTTCTATAAGAGCCTCAATATGTCCGTGCATTATCTTTGCAGGATAGCAAGCAGTATCTGACGGAATCGAGAACTGCCCTTTCTCATAAGTCGCCTTTGTAGACATAGGCGATATTTTTATTTCAAAACCGAGCGAACGGAATATTCCATACCAAAGCGGTAAAAGCTCATACATTCCGAGCGCAAGAGGAAATCCCAAGATCCCCCTTGTAGGTTCGGGATAATTACCGACAGCTTTTGATCCGATCTTAGTAAGATAAGAACGTTTAAAATGATAAATATTAGGAAGCTGCTCGGTCTGTGCGCCAAGTCCCAATCCCTTTTCGCATCTGTTACCCGATATGTATTTTTTATCACCCGAAAAGCTATTCACAGTAAGGTGACAGTTATTCTGACATCCCCTGCAGACAGCAGTCTTTGATGTATGCTCAAATACCTTCAGCGCTTCTTCTGAAAGTATCTCACTTTGATGAAGCTTCATCGAATAAAGAGCCGCACCGTAAGCACCCATAAGTCCCGCAATTTTAGGACGGATAACATTCTTTCCGAGCTCTCTTTCGAATGCGCGAAGAACGGCATCGTTATAAAACGTTCCGCCCTGCACAACTATATTTTCTCCAAGCTCCTCGGGAGAGCCCGCTCTTATCACCTTATAAATAGCATTTTTCACAACGCTTACCGAAAGTCCCGCAGAAATATCCTCAACAGTAGCTCCGTCACGTTGCGACTGCTTTACCGACGAGTTCATAAATACCGTACAACGGCTTCCGAGATTCACGGGAGCTTTGCTAAGAAGTCCTTTTTTAGCAAACTCGTCTATTTCATAACCCATAGAACGCGCAAAGGTTTCTATAAAAGATCCGCATCCCGACGAACAAGCCTCGTTGAGCATTATACCGTCAATAGCGCCGTTGCGTATTCTAAAGCATTTTATATCCTGTCCGCCGATGTCAAGAATAAAATCGACCTTCGGCATAAAATATTTTGCCGCCGTATAGTGCGCAATAGTTTCAACAACGCCTATATCAACGTTAAACGCATTTTTTATAAGCTCCTCACCGTATCCCGTAACTGCGCTTCCGCATATACTTATTCTTCCCTCAGAAAGTCTGTATATGTTGAGAAGCTGTTCTTTTACGATAGACACGGGATTACCCTTATTTGAATCATAATAGGAATAAAGTATTTCTCGGTTTTCCGACAGTAAAACTATTTTAGTAGTCGTGCTTCCGCAATCTATACCGAGATATGCTCTGCCCGAATAAGAGTTTATATCAACGAATGGCACGTCAGCCTTCTCGTGACGCTCCTTAAATTCTTTATATTCCGCTTCGCCGGTAAAAAGCGGTAAAAGTCGGTTGGTTCCCGTCGAAAGCCCGATACTTAAGCTTATCTTCTTCGAAAGCTCGGAAAAACTATACACCTCTCCCGAACTTTCAGCATATATCGCCGCTCCGAGAGCTACCGAAATAAGCGCGTAATCGGGGAATATCGCTTGATCTTCTGAAAGATTAAGCGTTTCCTTAAACCGTTCCCTGAGTCCCAAGCAATAATAGAGCGGTCCTCCAAGAAAAAGAACCTTGCCGCTTATTTTTCTTCCCTGAGCAAGTCCCGCAACTGTCTGATTTACAACAGCTTGATATATGCTTGCCGCAACATCGGCTTTTGTAGCGCCTTGATTAAGAAGCGGCTGTACATCAGTTTTAGCAAAGACGCCGCAACGTGATGCAATAGGATATATTCGCTTGTATAAAAGACTCTCCTTATCCATCTCGTCAGCGGTCATATCAAGAAGGGTTGCCATCTGATCGATAAACGCACCCGTTCCGCCTGCGCAAGAACCATTCATTCTCTCATCGGTTCCGCCCTCAAAAAATATTATCTTTGCGTCTTCTCCGCCAAGCTCTATAACAACACTTGTGTCGGGAGCAAGACGCTTTACTGTTTCCCCCGTTGCAAAAACCTCCTGAACAAAAGGAAGTCCCACAGCCTCAGCAAGTCCAAGACCTGCCGAGCCCGATAGAGCAAGAGCAAAAGACTTATCGCCTATAAGCTCACAAAGCTCTCCGAGCATATCGAGTGTTGCCTCTCTCACCTTTGAAAAATGTCGTCTGTAACGGCTATAGATTATTTTACCGCCATCACAAAGAACGGTTTTTACAGTGGTAGAGCCTATGTCTATTCCAAGTGTATATCTTATCTGCTGTTCGGTCATTTTATTGACTCCGTTCTTTATCATTCAAGCTCAAACGCACCTGTATAGAGCTGATAATATTTTCCCTTTTGAGCAATAAGCTGCTCGTGATCTCCGCGCTCGATTATTTCTCCGTGATCGAGCACCATAATTACGTCAGAATTTCTTACCGTAGAAAGTCTGTGAGCTATAACAAAAACAGTTCTTCCCTTCATAAGAGCATCCATTCCTCGCTGAACTATCGCCTCGGTTCGGGTATCGATAGAGGAAGTAGCCTCGTCAAGTATCATAACGGGAGGATCTGCAACCGCCGCACGCGCTATAGATATAAGCTGTCGCTGACCTTGTGAAAGGTTAGCGCCGTTTGCGGTGAGCATAGTGTTGTATCCTTCGGGAAGTCGAATAATAAAGTCATGTGCATTAGCAAGCTTTGCCGCCTCAATACATTCTTCATCGGTCGCATCAAGCTTTCCGTAACGGATATTATCCATAACCGTTCCCGTAAAGAGATTTACGTCCTGAAGAACTACTCCGAGAGATCGACGAAGATCGCTCTTTTTTATCTTGTTTATATTTATTCCGTCATATCTTATCTTTCCGTCATCTATATCGTAAAAACGGTTTATAAGATTAGTGATCGTTGTTTTACCCGCTCCCGTAGCACCTACGAAAGCAACCTTTTGTCCCGGCTTTGCATAAAGAGTTATATCTTTTAAGACAAGCTTTTCGGGAACGTAACCGAAATCCATATTTTCAATTCTTACGTCACCCTTAAGCTCGGTATAGGTAACTGTTCCGTCACCGTGAGGATGCTTCCATACCCAAGTACCCGTATGCTCCTCGCACTCCTCTATTTGTCCGTCAACTATACGCGCATTAACAAGCATAACGTATCCTTCATCAAATTCGGATTCGGTATCTATAAGCTCGAATACTCGGCTTGATCCTGCCATAGCCATAACTATAGAGTTTATCTGCTGCGATACCTGACTTACGTTATTGGTAAACTGCTTTGATGCATTAAGGAAAGGAACTACCGTAGCAATTCCCACTATCTTAGCAGCGGGATCAATAAGCGCCGAAATAGCAAAGTTAGGCACCTGATTAATGATAAGCATAGTACCTACAAAGGCAACGGTAACATAAAGAATATTACCTATGTTACCCATTATAGGCATAAGAATATTTGCAAATCTGTTAGCACTGGTAGCATTTTTACAAAGCTCATCGTTTATCTTATCAAAATCCTCTATGCTCGGCTTTTCGTGACAAAATACCTTAACTACCTTCTGTCCTTCCATCATTTCTTCAACAAAGCCTTCGGTCTTAGCAATAGAGCGCTGCATCTTCATAAAGTTCTTTGCGCTTCGTCCGCCTACTGTCTTAGCAACCGTTATCATAGCAATACTCGCAACAGCAACAACTATTGCCATCCATACGCTCAGATATATCATATTAAAGACTAAGAAAAATACAATAAGCGCCGACTGTATGAGGTGAGGTATCGTTACAGATATAAGCTCTCGCACCGCATCAACGTCATTTGTATAATGCGACATTATATCGCCGTGAGCGGTAGTGTCAAAATAACGTATCGGGAAGCTCTGCATCTTATCAAACATCTGACGTCGCAAAGTATCAAGAAAACGCTGAGTTACTATCGCCATTATTCTCGTATAGACGAAATTGCATATCCAGCCTACCGCATATATCGAGATCATCACAATAACAAGGATCGAAATATCACGGTAAACATCATCAAGAACACGTGTCTGGTTGATTCCTTTTACTATCTCAAGTCCTTCCTGTATATAAAGGATGAACTTATTCATAAATATGCCCGCAATAGTTGATGAAAACGAAACGAAAACGATACAAACGCAAACTACTGCCATCTGCCAAGGATAGGTCTTAAAAAGAAGCTTTATTATTCTTTTCAGCGAACCTTTTTTAATAGGAGGTCTTTTGTTAAAAGTATTCTTAGCCATTCTGCTCTGCCCCCTTTATCTGAGATTCATATATTTCACGGTAGATCGGGCTTATCTTCAAAAGCTCCTCGTGCTTACCCACCGATTCGATCTCACCCTTATCAAGCACAACGATTTTATCTGCGTGCTCGACAGAATTTATTCTCTGCGCAATAATTATCTTGGTAGTATCGGGGATCTCCTGCGCAAATGCCTGACGTATTAAAGCATCTGTCTTGGTATCTACCGCACTTGTAGAGTCATCAAGAATAAGCACCTTAGGCTTTTTTAAGAGCGCTCTCGCAATACAAAGTCTTTGCTTTTGTCCGCCCGATACATTAGTTCCACCCTGAGTTATCACAGTATCATAACCGTCAGGAAAGCTTCTTACAAATTCATCTGCCGCTGCAAGCTTACAAACTCTTACAAGATCCTCATCGCTCGCATCAGGATCTCCCCAACGGAGATTTTCTTTTATAGTTCCCGAGAAAAGAACGTTTTTCTGAAGAACCACAGCGACCTCATTTCTAAGGATCTCAACGTCATAATCACGAACGTCGATCCCGCCAACCTTTACAGCGCCCTCAGAAACATCATAAAGTCTTGATATAAGCTGAACAAGGCTCGTCTTTCCGCTTCCCGTTCCGCCTACTATACCTACAGTTTCACCTGCTCCTATAAAAAGATTGATATTGGAAAGAGCCTTTTTCTCGGCTTCCTTTGAATAAACGAAAGAAACGTTATCAAAAAGAATGCTTCCGTCGGGAACCGTTGTTATCGGAGATTCGGGATTCTGTATCGAGCTTTCTTCGTTAAGTACCTCAGAAAGACGGCTTGCGGATTCTATAGACATCGCCATCATAACAAATATCATAGAAAGCATCATAAGACTCATAAGTATCTGAGCGCCGTAGGTAAGAAGTGCCGAAAATCCCGCAACATCAAGAGCTGCCTCGTTAGTTCCTATTATAAGTCTTGAACCGAAGAAGCAGACCATAAGCATAAGTCCGTTAAACGCTATCTGCATAAGCGGATTATTAAGAGCCAATATCTTTTCAGCTCTTGTAAAGCCCTTTGCTACCTCGTCCGATGCTTTGGCAAACTTTTCTCTTTCATAGTCCTCTCTTACGAAAGACTTTACAACTCGCATACCCGCAACGTTTTCCTGAATAGAACCGTTGAGCTTATCATATTTTTTAAATACCGTTTTAAATATCGGGTACGCCTTAATAATGATCATTATAAGACCTATAGCCAAAAACGGAATAACCACCGCAAAAGCAATCGACATACGGGGGCTTACCTTTATAGCCATTACCGTTGCAACGATAAGCATAAGCGGTGAACGCACCGCAGATCTGATTATCATCATATATGCCATCTGTACGTTTGATACGTCAGTCGTAAGTCGCGTAACAAGACCGCCCGTTGAAAACTTGTCCATATTGGCAAAAGAATATCCCTGAACCTTTGCGAAAAGATCATGCCGCAGATTTTTTGCAAATCCGCAAGATGCGATCGCAGCGAAATGTCCCGCTAAAGCACCGCAACACAGCGACGCAAAAGCAAGTCCTATAAGTATCAGACCGTATTTTAAAATAACCGAAGTATCTATCGCCGACACATCATTCACATTTATGTGATTTATCAGAAGTGTAGCAGTATATGGGATCATACATTCAAGTATTACCTCACACGCTATTATAAGCGGCGCGAGAATCGATGCTCTTTTGTACTCCCTTATACTTTTTGACAGAGTTTTTATCATTGTGTTCTTTTTCAAAGAATACTCCTCCTTAAGTAAAACAACATATAATATAGTATACAGTATATAATAATATATAATAATGGCAAAAAATACAATTCTTTGTAAACTTTTATTTAAATATCAAAATCAAAAACAAAAGCTGCGTTCACGCTATATCGCAGAGCCGCAGCTTTAATATTTTTTTATTTCAGACCTGTTCAACCTTGATAAGATTTGTATTTCCCGAAGAACCGTTAGTCATTCCTCCCGTAATAACTATCCTCTCTCCCTTGTTAAGCCCAAAAGTAGACTTTGCAAGCTTTCCCGCAGTATAGAAAAGAACGTCAAGCGACTGATATACCTCGCTCATCACTGGAGTAACTCCCCAGGAAAGCGAAAGTTTTCTCCAAGCCTTTTCGTCTGTGGTAACGCCAAGAATATCAATAGGACAACGGAATCTCGACACCATTCTGACCGTCATTCCCGAAAGCGAGCAGACCACGATAGCCTTTGCGTTTATATCAATAGCCATTCCGCAGGTCGCGTGAGATATGGCATCAACAGTATTTCTGATTATAAAATCGGAATCGTGGAATATCTTTCTGTAATTTATACCGCTTTCTGCCTGAATAGCTATCTTTGCCATAGTTTTTATGGTGAGAACGGGATATTTTCCCGCAGCAGTTTCACCCGAAAGCATTATCGCACTCGTTCCGTCATATACAGCATTCGCAACGTCGGATATCTCCGCTCTCGTAGGTCTTGGATTGTATATCATAGATTCAAGCATTTCGGTTGCCGTAATAACTCTTTTTCCAAGCATACGGCAAGTCGTGATAAGATGCTTCTGTATAGCCGGAAGCTCCTCAAAAGGTATCTCCACGCCCATATCTCCGCGTCCTATCATTATTCCGTCACACTCTTCGCAAATATCACGAATATTATCCACACCCGAGCGGTTTTCTATTTTTGCAATAATATCTATATCTCCGCCGCCATTGGCTTTAAGAAATTCTTTTACATCGATAAGATCCTGCTTTACCGAAACAAAGGAACAAGCAATAAAATCAACTCCGTTCTCTATTCCGAAAAGCATATCATTTTTATCGTAATCACTAAGATATACCTGTTTCAATACCTTATTCGGAAAAGACATACTCTTTCTGTTAGAAAGCACACCTCCCGTAACGACTCGGCAATTTATCTCAGTACCCTCAACACTCTCGACCTCAAATATCACAAGACCGTTGTTAAGAAGAATTCTGTCGCCTGCGTTCATTTCCTTAGGAAGGTTTTTATAGTTGACCGATACTCGATGCTCGTCACCCTCAACATCTTCCGAAGTGAATACAAACTTATCACCGTCAGAAAGAGTTGCCGAGCCATCTTTAAAGGTCTTTATACGGTACTCAGGACCCTTGGTATCAAGCATTATCGCAACGGGAAGTCCAAGCTTTTCGCGAACCTTTTTTATAAGATCTATATGATGCTTATGAGTTGAATAATCTCCGTGTGAAAAATTAAGACGAGCTACATTCATACCCGCCAGACACATCTCTGTAAGTATTTCCTCGCTGTTGCAGGCAGGTCCTATAGTACATACTATTTTTGTTTTTCTCATTTTTTATTCTCCTCTTCACTTGTTTTCAACTTATCATATTCAGATCTCAGTATTGAGCTTATTCCAACTGTGCGATAACTTCCCTTGACAAATATAAGATCCCTCATATACCCCTCAAAAGTCATTCCAACCCTTTGCATAAGACGCAAAGAAGCCTCGTTCCCCTTCATAAAACGCGCCTCTATACGGTTAAACGATAATTCGGAAAAGCCAAAATCGATTATTTTTTTCACAGCCTCGGTTGCATATCCTTTTCCGTGAAAATCGGGATTAAGAACGTACCCTATCTCTGCGCAATCATTTGCCGCATCTATTCTTGTAAAACCGCAAGTCCCTATCATTCTTCGGCTTTCACGGTCTATTATAGCCCAATCGTAAAAATCTCCAAGCGCATATCTGGTTCCTATGTAAAAAAGATAATCTTTAGTATATCCTACACTTTTATGCTCTTTCCATAAAAGATATTTTGTCACCTCAGGACGACTTGCATAATCATACATATCTTCGGCATCGATAGGATGCATAGCACGAAGCGAAAGCCTTTCGGTATGAAGAGTAGGAATATTAGTAAACACCTTGAATATTTTTTCTTTTTTCAATTCAGTCTATTCCTCCTTTACCAAGATTCCCTAAATATTATATACAAAAATGCTCTGATTTTCAATAGAAAAAGGAATATTTTTTAATTATCTTAAAATCCTTTCGATAAACCTTTGACAAAGAGTTTTTATTGTGATATAATAACTGTGTATATGTTCATAAGCGAGAGGTGACTATGAAAAGAAAACAGATACGCGAAGAAGCAAGACTCTACTTTGTCCCTTTTCTGCTCGGTGACACTATGACCGCACATAAGCTCTCGTTTAAGATATTCAAGAGGTACGGAATAGTATCTTTGATATTGGATACCAAAAAAACCGTTGCCGACTTATGGGACTTTTCAAGCAGATTCAAAGCGATCTCACAAAGTAAAAGCCAAGAGATCACGGTTATGCAGTTAAAAGATCTTGCGGCACAAACGCAATATACTCTTCCCTTGCTCATACCCTGCTCGGATGAATATACAGATCTCGTAAAAAAACACTCTTCCGAGCTTGAATCAGAATTTATAATTTTAAATGCGGATATCTCACTTGAAGATTCTCCGCTTGCGATCATACCGAATTAAAGAAAGGCGGTGAGCAGCTTTGTCAAAAGAAAATAAAGTGCCCGATCTATTGGGCATTTTAGGCGGTCTTGGACCTATGTCGGGAATATATTTTTGCGAAATGCTCACAGCTCACACGTTAGCAAAAAAAGACAGCGATCATTTGAATTTTCTTCTTTCCTCACGTGCCGACACACCCGACAGATCCTCATTCATAATGGGAATATCAAACGAAGATCCCACCCCACGAATGCGCAGCGAGGCAAAACGCTTGGAGGCGGCAGGAGCTGAGCTTTTAGTTATCCCTTGTAATACAGCTCATTACTTTTATTCAAAAATAACCGAAGCCGTAGATATACCTATACTTAATATAATCGAAGAAACCGCCAAGGTCTGCGCTTTTGAAAAAGCCGCAAAGGTCGGCGTTCTCGCGACCGAAGGAACTGCATCATCGGGCGCATATTCGGATATCTTTAAAAAATACGGAATCGAAGTTCACACCTTAACAAAAGAGGATCAGAGCTTTGTTACGGAAACTATTTTTGATAAAATAAAAAGCGGAAACAAGCCCGACGTCGTAAAATTCACCGAACTTTGCGAAAAGCTACATTCCGAAGGCTGTGAAAAGGTAATACTCGGGTGTACCGAGCTGTCACTTATCAAAAAAGAAAATCCGCTGCCGAAATATGTAATAGATTCTCTTGAAGTTTTATGCATCTCCGCGCTTTTGCGCTGTAATAAAACCCCCGTCGGATTCGACGGAGATCTTTTGAAATTTTATCTCACCGAGAAAGGAATTTAAAATTTACTATGCTGTTAAACGAACTTATGAAAGTTGTCGATTACACCGAAATAACAAACCGTTCGGGAATCGACGTAAACACCACCGAAATATCGTCGATATCCTCGGACTCACGAAATGCGTCGAAAAACTCTTTATTCGTCTGCATCGTAGGATCTGTAGATGACGGTCACGAATATGCTCATAGCGCATACTCACGCGGTTGCCGTGTTTTCGTAACAGAAAAGCCTATAACGGTTGAAGATGATGCATATATCATAACCGTAAAAGACTCCCGCGTAGCTTTAGCTCAGCTTTCTGCAGCATTCTTTGACTATCCTGCAGACAAGATGACTCTTATAGGCATAACGGGAACAAAGGGAAAGACCACCTCTTCACTTCTTATCTATAACGTATTAAAGGAAAACGGTATCCCCGCAGGATATATCGGTTCAAACGGAATATCCTATAACGATATTCAGCAAGAAACGGTAAACACCACCCCCGAAAGCTATTCGCTTCACGAAACATTGAGAAAAATGTACAACGAGGGCGTGAGAACGGTAGTTATGGAGGTTTCCTCTCAAGCCTTGAAGATGGCAAGAGTACACGGAATAAAGTTCAAGATAGGTGTTTTCACAAACCTCTCTCCTGACCATATAGGCGAATTTGAGCATCCCGATTTCAATGATTATAAAAATTGCAAGCACACCCTCTTCACCGATTACGGTGTTGAATACGTAGTATATAACGCAGATGATGAGTATGCAAATGAAATGGTAACAGGCAGCCACTCAGAAAAGGTAAGCCTTTCGGGTAAAGGAAATGCCGATACCGACTACTGTGCGGAAAATATATATTTCTACAGAACAGCATCAAGAATAGCTGTAAATTTCCGTTGTAAAGCAAAAGAAGAGACCTATGAGGTAGATCTCTCCTTCCCGGGTGAATTCACCGTATATAATGCACTTACCGCGATCGCTGTATGCAAAAAGTTAGGACTTCAGACCGAACAGATAGTTTCGGCGCTTAAAAACGTAAAGATAGCAGGTCGCTTTGAGCCCTTTGCCCTTCCCAACGGCGCCACGGTAGTCATCGACTATGCGCATAACGGAGTAAGCTTAAAAGCCGCTCTTACCGCTCTTCGCGAGTATGCACCTTCAAGACTTATCTGTCTTTTCGGTTCGGTTGGCGGACGAACAAAAATGAGACGTGCCGAGCTCGGTCTTGTCGCTTCACGCGATGCCGATTTCTGTATTCTCACTTCAGACAACCCAGACTATGAATCTCCAAGCGCAATAATCGCTGAGATAGCTTCTTATTTCACGGCGGGATCCTGTCCCTACGTTGCTATCGCAGACCGTGAAAAAGCTATCGAACACGCGCTTGAAATGTCACAGCAAGGAGATATAATCCTTCTTGCGGGAAAAGGTCACGAAACCTATCAGCTCATCTGCGGAAAACGTGAGCATTTCTCAGAAGCCGATATAATAGCGCGCTATTGCGAAAATTACAATAAAGAAAAAGAAGAAATAACAAATTAAAAAATAAAAGGTTGTCATATGACAACCTTTTATTTTTTTATTTAGTCTTTTTTCTTAATTACAAGAGCTGTTCCAAGAGTTGCAACAAGCGCAACGATGGTTGCTGTAGCGGTAACCGATGCGGCACAGCCTTTTCTTGGAGGAAGTCCGCCGTTAATGATATCGGTACCCTGAGGTATGGGAGCCGCCGTTGCAGGAGCCTCTGTTGCAGGAGCTTCTGTTTCTTCGTCAGGCTCTTCTTCATCTACATCTTCATCGGGTTCTGCTATCTCACCGGAAGGAATAAGAGCCTCAATTCTGCCGTTAAGAGTTTCTACCATAGCATCAACGTCTGTCTGCTTAAGCTCCTTAGAATCCAAAAGTGCTTCAGCATCTTCAACAGCATCCATTACCATCTTGTAAGAAATAGCGGTATATTCTTTCTCTTTAAGAGCATTTGCGCTCTGAATAGCTTTTTCAAGCTTAGAAGTATCCGCAGGCTTGAACTTAAGGTCTACAGCAGCAAGCTCAAGAGCATCTTTAGCAGCTGTAACCTCATCTCTTGTAGAAGACGCATTATCTACAACAGCCTTTGCATTCTCCAAAGCGCTTTCCAATGCAGCCCAAGAAGAAGCTGTATAGTTTGTTTTAATATAATCTTTTTCTATCTGCAAAATAAGAGATTCAAGTGCGCCCGCACCGTTTGTATCAACGTTCAAATTAGTAGCAGCCTCATTATTCATAGCCGAAACAACTGCATTCTTTACCATAAGTGTACGGTCATTTCCGCTATCGGTATTAGTTTCACGGCTGTGAACACCCATAACAAGCTTAGAGCCTTCGGGAAGCTCGATCGCCTCTTTCGTCATCTCCTCATAGCTTCCGTTTGAAGCGATAGCATAAACTCTTACGCTAAGACCGTTATATACAACCTTTACAGTTGAAAAACCGCCGTCAAGCTTAAGCTGTTTCCAAGTTCTGTTACTATCACTCGGATATTCCCAGTCAAACGTACCTCTTGAAAAACGGAACATAGAGCCGTTTCCCTCATCGGAATTATTGTCAAACGCACCGTATATCATATAAACCTCGTTTGACGAATCGATAGCAAAAGGAACACCTGCATAAGCAGTTGCGTTATTGTTTTTTGCCTGGAATACGTACTCATACTGTGTAGTTGCCGTTATGTCAAACATTGTCGTGGAAACATAAGACATCTCATTGGAGCTGCTATTTCCTCTCGAATTGAGTGATTTTGAATCCTTAGTTACCGTGAACATAGCCTCATAGTCGCTTCCATCATAAGCCGTACCGTCACAGTATGCAGCATATGAAAGATCTGCCCAATCGACGTCGTAGCTCTTTACCGCGTCTGCGCTTGCAGGAATCATTGCGAAAACGCTTGTTGCCAAAAGCAGTGCAACTATCAAGACCGAAATGATTTTTTTCATAATTATTCTCCTCATTTAATTTAATCAAGGCATTTCTGCCCCACTAATCTGCTTCATTTTATCATTTTTTAACACTATTGTAAAGTCTTTTTTGGAAAAAACGGCAATTTTGCCATATTTTAAAAAGTTTTTTTGTATCTTTCGCACAACATTTTTTCAATTCAAAACACAATAATTATATGCCGCTATTGATTTTTTTTAATATATATGGTAAAATTATTTTAATATACTGAAAGGACCGTATTTAAATTTATGAATAAGCTTAACATAGTACTCACCGACGCTGCAACAGTAAACGCAGGCGATCTTGATCTTACCGTGCTTGAAGAATTCGGAAACGTTACCTACTACAAAGAAACCTCGCCTGAACAGACAGCAGATCGCATAAAAGATGCGGACATAGTAATAATCAACAAAACTGTGATCGGTAAACCCGAAATAGATGCAGCGGCTCACCTTAAAATGGTCGCTCTTTTCGCCACAGGATACAATAATGTTGACGTTGCTTACGCACGTCAAAAAGGCATAGATGTTTGTAATGCGGGTTCTTACTCTACAAGCGCCGTTGCACAGCAGGTCTTTGCCTATATTTTGGCGCACGCATCAAAGGTATCCGACTACAATACCGATGTACAGAACGGTGAATGGATACGTTCACGTCTTTTCTGCTTCTTCTCGCGTCCGACCTACGAGCTTGAGGGAAAAACACTCGGTATTTTCGGCTTCGGCGCTATAGGAAAACGTATTGCCGATATAGGAATAGCATTCGGTATGCGTGTTATCGCAACGAACAGAAGTAAAAAAGAATATAACGGAGTTGAATTTGTCGATTTCGATACCCTCCTTGCGGAAAGCGATTATCTTTCGGTAAACTGCCCTCTTAACGAGCAGACCGCAAAATTATTCAATACCGAAGCATTTAACAAAATGAAAAACGGTCTTTATTTTATAAACACTGCACGCGGCGGAGTTATCGACGAGCAAGCGCTTGCCGACGTTCTCAACCGAGAAAAGCTTGCAGGCGCAGCTATAGACGTTCTTACAGTTGAGCCTATGCGCGAAGACTGCCCGCTCCTTAACGCAAAAAATATAACAATAACCCCTCATATCGCTTGGGCGCCCCTTCAGACGCGTCAACGTCTTTTAAAAATAGTAACCTCAAACGTTAAAGCCTTTATAGACGGTCACCCTACGAATGTAGTAAACTAACCTTTTAATTATTTAAGGATAAAAAATGACTAAAAAAGAAAAAGTAAAAAAAGAACGTTCAAAAAAATATCTTATCCCCTGTCTGCTTCTTACATTTTTAACGGGAGTACTCACGGGCACTGTAGTGTTTCTTTTTAAGATAGCAATAAAATACGTGCAGGAGTTTTCAAATTTCATCTATGCATCGGTACGAAACGATTCCAAATTTTTACTTCTGTTGATACTCGGTGCCGCGCTTATCGGATCGATATCATTTATTTTAATAAAATTTTTCCCGATAATTCGCGGAAGCGGTATACCAAACTCGATAGCGATAATGCGAGGATTTATTCCCTTTAAATGGATACGAAGTCTGTTTGGAATATTCTCCTCTACTCTGCTGACTTTCCTTGTCGGAATTCCGCTCGGAAACGAAGGTCCAAGTGTACAAATGGGCTGTTCGATAGGAAAAGGAACTGTAAATATCTTTGCAAAATGCAATCGGGCATTCGAAAAATATACTCTTACGGGAGGTGCTTGTGCAGGATTTACTGCCGCTACGGGCGCTCCGCTTACGGGAATAATTTTTGCCATAGAAGAAGCGCACCGACGCTTTTCGCCTATCATATTTATGGTCGCTTCAACAGCAACTCTTGCCGCAACTCTTACGGTATCTATCCTCTGTAACGCCTTTTCATTTCTAAATATATCGCCAAAGCTTTTTGAACTTGATGCAGCAGCCGCTCTTCCTCTTAAATACGTATGGATAGCTATAATAATAGGACTTGTTGTCGGCGGCATCTCTACAGCTTTTACAAAAATATACAAATGCTTTAATTCTCTTATAAACAAAAAGCTTGCTAAAATTCCGCTTTACGTTAAAGTTTTAATTATTTTTATTGCGGTTACAGTAATAGGATTTTTCCTGAGCGGAGCACTTGGCTCGGGACACCATATTATAGACGAAATATTTTCCGCAAATGCTCCCGTTTGGTATATGCTTATAGCTTTACTTATAATACGCGCCTTACTTCTTCTCGTATCAACAAATACGGGTATTACAGGCGGAACACTTATTCCCTTGCTTACTTTCGGTGCAATTCTCGGTGCTCTTATTTCAAATGCCGCCGTTGCTATGAATATATTGCCCAAAGAGTATTCAGGCGCAATAGCGCTTATAGCTATGTCGTCATTTCTCGCCGCATCCTCACGCACTCCGCTTACAGCCATAATCCTTACTGTAGAGATATTCTCAGGCTTTAATAATATACTTATGATAGCGGTAGGCGTTGCGTTTGCGTATCTTACTATTGAATCTTCCAAAACGATATCCTTTACCGATCTTATGGCAGAGCAAAAGATACACGAAACACATCTTGGAAAGGATCTTATAACGGTAGATGCAACCTTTGAGGTACAGGAAAACGCCTTCGTTATCGGAAAAGAGATACGGGATATTCTCTGGCCTCCGCATTGCGCTGTAATATCGGTTAAAAAATATGTAATAGGCTCAAGTATTCTGCACAGCGGAGACGTTTTGCAAATACGGTATCAGACCTATGATCCGCAAGAAACTTATGAAATAATGGAAGCTATGCTCGGAATACAAGACGAAGATCTCAGACTAAGCACAACAAAAGAAGATAAGGGATTACACGTACCGAATAACTGAGCATTACAAAAAACATCATATTTTTAAAAAAACAGTGTCTCAAACACAAATTTGAGACACCGTTTTTTATTTTATTACTTAAGCCTGACTATCCTCTATAAACTTTTGAATATCGATCATTCCCTTTGCAAGCATAAAGAATTTATCGTTGTATTCATCAATAGTTGCAGCAGATACCATTATCATATACTCAAAAAGATCCTCGCTGAGTATACTGTCACGGTAGCTCGATGTAAGTCTGAATATTATGCTTCCGTCCATAACGTTATAATCGAAAGAACCGTCTACCAATCCGTAGTTTGCAGCAGAAGCCGCAATAGCTCCATCGATGATCTTATCCTCAGGCATATTAAAAGGAAGCTTTGACAAGAACTGAACTACCTCATTTTTCGGCTTTACTACCACGATAAAATCGATAGGAAGGTCATCTCCCTTAATACCGCTTCTTACGATAAGCTCTTCTTCATTCTTATCATACTTAAGATTTCTCGTCTCGAACATATTCACCAATGTGTCAAATGTTCTTTTTGCAAGTTCCATATTAACTTCGCTTGACATTATTTTGTCCTCCTCAAAATATAAAATTTAAATCAAAGCCGTAGCTTTAAATACTTCATCTATTTCATTTTCTTTAAGATGATTCTTTTCAATAAGTACCGCAGTCATAGCATCGATTGCCGCTTTGTTCTTTGAAATAAGCTCTACCGCATTTTTAAGCTCGTCTGCAAGTATAGAATTCACCTTGTTTCTGAGTTCCCCGCTGACGCCTATCGCATCTGTGCTGATATATGACAAGCCAACCGAACCGTCCATTCCGTAGGTACATATCATATGCTCCGCCGTTCTCGTAGCCGAATAAAGGTCGCCCGATGCTCCCGTGGATATGCCGCCGTCTTCTCCGTAATAAACAATCTCAGCCGCACGTCCCGCAAGAGAAATACGTATTCTGTCAAGCAGTTCAGACTTTGTATAGCTTCCCTTATCCTCACTGTTTGCGTGCTGCACGTATCCTCCGTGATCTCCTCTTGCAACGACCGTAACATAAGTAGGCTTCTGACCGCTGAGCCAACAAAGTAAAGCATGTCCCGCCTCGTGACGCGCGGTCCTTTCAAGCTCCTCCGCCTTCCACTGTTTCTTTTCACCGTTGTTAAAGGACTCAAAAGCTTCCTCAAATGCTTCATCGGTAACGATACCGTTCTGAGAACGGATAGCACTTCTGAGCGCCATTTCAAAAACAGACTCAAGCTCTGCAAGACTCATTCCCGTAGAACGAAGTGCAATATTATCTATCTGTTCCTCGCTAAGCGATACCGAACTATACTTGGATATCTTCATAAGAAGATATTTTTTACGTTCCTCTTTATTAGGAAGATCAACGTATATTTTACGGTCAAATCTCCTCAAAAGCGCAGGATCAAGGCTTCTTGGCGTATTGGGTTTTATCTCGTAGTTAGTAGCCGCAAGAACGAATACAGGCTTTGCGCTATCTACGTTAAATCCGTCCATCTCGGTAAGAAGCGCTGTAAGTACGTCTGCGCTCGCCTTAGAGCTTCCGTCGGCAGAACTTCTATTTGCGCCAATAGAATCTATTTCGTCGATAAATATTATAGATGGAGCATATCTGCGCGCAGAGGCGAAAAGCGAATGAATAGCCTCAGGACCTTCTCCTACATACTTCTTCAAAAACTGATTTCCTTCTGCCACCAGGAAAGTAACGTCCGACTCACCTGCCATAGCCTTTGCAAGTAAGGTCTTACCCGTACCAGGAGGGCCGTAAAGAAGTATTCCCTTGGGAACACGTACACCTTTACGCAAAAACTTAACGGGATTTTTAAGATAATCAACGAAATATGCAAGCTCCTGCTTTGCATCTTCAGCACCTATAACATCATCAAAGCGAAGTGTAGGCTTTGATGCGCTGTCGAGTATTCTGTTTGGATCTCCCGTATCCTTTGCAAGAACGGTTTTAAGATCAAACAGATATATATCCGCCGTCTTTTTGGATTTAGTTACCGTCTGCGAGGTCTTATATATCAAGACCTTACTTTCGCGCGCAAGCTTAAGCATATTTTCCTGCTGATAAGCAACGTCGCAGAGGAAAAGCACCTGAGAAGAAAAGCTGTTCTTCTTTGCGGAGGTTGCAAGTATATCGCTTACTCCAATAGTCGCAAAAGACAAAAATTCTTCCTGAGTTATTTCATTTTCCTTATGCTGTATCAGATATACAGGCAAGGAATGACTTGCCGTCACATACGTAATAAATCTTCTGCCCTCGGAATCGAGGTCATCAAGATTAAGAAGGTTGCGAAGATTATCATGCGCACCGCACTTCACGTCGCAAAGAACGATGGAAATATCATTGTTAAAGAGAATATTCTTGGCATCCTCAAGATTGCTTGCGACATGGCATACAAGTCCCTCAAGCTTTGCGACAGTTTCTTTTGCCATATTTCCGTCGGCAAAGACAAGGACTTCGGGCTTATGCTCGTTAACAAACATTCCCGAAAGCTTCTTTGAATCCCCTTCGAAAGATACTTTTATATTTATGCGATTAAGTTTATCTATAGAGCTTGTGTTTTTCTCCTTACCCAACAAACGGAAAAGCTCATAAAGCTCCTCATAAAAGAAATTATTAGCTCTGCCCTTTACCGTTCTCGCATCAACGTTTTTACCCTCGCTAAGAATTATAGCGGTAGCAACCTTATCATCAACATCAATCGTTATACCGAGCGAAGATTCCAAAGCAGACGCATTCTGTAAAAGTGTTCTCTTCGCTATCGTGAAAAGATCTCTTGCGCCAAGTCGGTTAAACATTATAACGTTACCCGACGCAAAGCGTGAGCATATCGCAGCGGGAAACAACGGAACACCTCTTGGACCTACGTCGGAAGAGATTGCCGAAAGAACGGCTTTCCTGGGTAATGCAGAAAGATTTGTAACCGTCGGATCGTTATAAAGATTCTTTCCTACGTTCGTAGTGAATATCATTATAGCTCTTGTAAAAGGAACCTCTTTCTGTGTATACGCATCCTTAAGACGTCCTGCATCGAGGACCTGTAAAAAGAGCTGAATAACATCAAATCCCGCTTTTTCTATCTCATCAAAGAGAATAATACAATGAGGATTTTTAGCTACAAAATCGGTGAGCGCACCCGGAGCACTGTTTTTATAAAAGCTTTCGCTTCCGCAAAGAACAGGAACTCCGCCATTTGAATACTCGCTCATATCAAAGCGTTTAAAGGGTAAACCGACAGCCTCTGCAGTCTTTTCAGCAAGGAATGTCTTTCCTACACCCGGAGGGCCTGCAAACAAAAAGGTTGCCTGAGGCTTTTTAGAATCCTTTCTTGCCTCTGCCATAAGCTCCGACTGAAAATATCCCGCAACAAAAGTATTAATTGCCTGATCCTGACCGAATACGCTTTCAAGAAGCTCTTTACGTATCTTCTGCGTCGATTTTACAAGTTCCGAAACATTAAAAGTATTATCCTTTTCAGTATCGGTTTCCGCGTTTACCGATCCTTTGGAGATATCTGTATTCTGTGCTTCGGCTTCCTCTTTATCTTCCGCGGCGTCTTCAGCCTTTAAAGTATCTATCATTTCCTGAACAAAGGTTCCCATTTCATCTGATACCTTATCCAAGAGGGAGTCGATAATCTTGGTAGGCTCTGAAAGCACCTTCGCCATATAATCGGGTGTGCTGAGATTTTCAGCTTTCGAACGCATCGCCAAAGTTTCAACCGAAAAAACAAGCTTTTTAAAAAGGATCTCGTCCATAGCCGAAGAATACTCGGGATCTTTTAAGGCCTCGCTGATCTTTTGAGCAGCGTTTTCCGTTTGAAAATGATATGTAACAAAAAGATCCTTAGTATCTATGACCTCTTGCATGATCGCCTCATCGGCAGCAATACTCGAATCTGCTTTATCGCAGAAATTCAAAAATGCAAGAATAAAATAGTTCGACGAAACAGCTTTTTTCCCGTCATCCTTTCGCAGCTTATCGGCAAGATCAAGGACTTTTTCAAGTAAAAACGTTTTATTAATCATATATATCCTTTCGCCAAAAAACAATTTTAAGAATTCTTATATTCTCACTTACAAAGCTCCTCAAGCTTTTTTATCTCTTCCTTTTCGCTTTCGTCAACGATACCGTCGCTAAGTATAATGATACGGCAGATCATAGCAAGCATATCCTTGTAAGCATCGGCGAGCTTTGAGTTTATCTTTCTCATATAGGTTATTCCGTTTGCAAAATTCTCATCAAAAGCCTGTCCTATATCTTCGCTGCAGTTATCGTAAAGTTCGGTAAGCTCTTCTATAGAATAGCTAAATCCAAAGGTCGAGTTAAGATAATCGACCTCTTTTTGAGTAACCTTTTTATCAACGGCAATAAGTCTTATTATTATGCTCGCAAGATCATGAGAATAAAAGGCATCCATCTCTCCAAGATTTTCTTTATCCCAAAGTCCCATAGCCTCTATAGAATCGCAACCGTTTATAAATGCCTCGTGCTTAAGCTTAAAGCTTTCCGCATAAAAATCAAGATTATGCATTTTGTTTTCTCCTTATTATTTCTTCTTTCTGCTTTTTCTTTAATTTTTCTTCTTTGTGTTTTTCTTTTTTGTTTCTTTTTTCTTCTTTTTTATTTGCTTTTTCTTTCTTTTTGATTAATCCCTTAACAAAGCATTTTTCGTCAAATAAAATATAATCCTTTCCTTCCGCAGCTTTTTCCTTTAAGTCTTCTTTTCTTCCCTTACCAAAGCCGCAAGAATATAATACGTCCACAACCTCACTGACCGATATTGGAACGTTCAGCGATTTTTTCTGTGATTTAGCAAGTTCTTCCGAAAGCTTATCAGATAACTTTTTAGCACATTTATAGGACAGTTCTTTAGAAAATTCTTTACAAAAGCTTTGCTTATATTTTTCTAAAAGCTCTTTATAAAGCTTTTCAACTTGTTTTTTATAAAAACGCTTAAACTTATTTGACACATTTCTTGGCATCTTCAATTTCTGAATATCAGAAGCGAAGAAAAGATGCTCAAATTCGTGACGGTAGTAATCGTACATTTTAAAATCGTACGCATCGTTACCCAAAAATTCGCGGCATTTATAGGATACTCTGTCAAGCATATCCAAAGGCTCGCCCTTAAACGTAGTAGCCTCGTCAACCCGACCGTCGGGAAGAAATGATGCAGAAATATATACATCATTATCATTTTGAGGTCTTACTGCCTCAACCAAACAAGGATGAAGCTTAAGAAGCATATTTTTATAATCCGGTCTTCCGTTTGACAGCTCAACGTTACGTTTTATGGCATCGGTAGTCTGATATCCCATAGTTCGAGTAAATGCACACCAACGTCTGTGCTCAAGCCACGCAAGAATATGCTTACGCCTTTCAATGTCTTCTCTTGCCAAAAGCTCTTCAGCATCAAAATTTTCAAAATTACGGATCGATGAAACACGCCTGTATTTTGCGCAAAGATCACTTACCTCATTATTATGCTTTGTAATATCAACAACTCCCTCGGCATTATCTTCAGAGTCAAAAACAGAACTCTTTATCCATCCCAAGGAAAAGACCTTGTACTTTATATGAAGAGCGCGTGATATGTTAGCCCAATATTTGTAGTTTTCGTTTTCACTTTCAGCTCTCTTCTCGTTCGTTTTTACGTAATCGATATCAACGGCAACATTAGTATAAGCTTCACCTATCTCTTTTGCGATAACGGTATTCTGCGACATAAAAATATTATCACAGCTATATACCTGATGAAGTCCGCCAAAAGCGTGCATATATATATCGTGCTTTTCTTTTGAATAGTTTTTACATCCTTTATCCCCATTAAGCAAGATGGAAATTGCGGGATCGAACACCGCATAAGAAATAACCGTAGGAGAAAATTCTTCTTTTTCAAGATGAGCTTTACCAATATGACATCTTAACTTTTCAGCTATATCAACGTTATCGGTATCATTACCGAGCGCAACGATAATATAATCGGCTTCGAGTATGCAAGGATCGTCCTCATTCCAAAAGCCTTCAGTCTTTACGTCAACCTTTGAATAATTCACTTCAAAATACGGAAGTCGCTCAACCGCATTAGCGGCGTGTAATATCTTATCTTTTTCGTTTGCGGTTCTTTCTATTTCAGGATTTATATAATCAAGCTTAGACCAAAATTCGCTTTCATCTTCCTTTGAAAGAACGTTTATCTTAAGCTTTACATCGGTCATTTTACCGTCGATCACGGTAGTCATTTGTCCCATCCAATACGCACCAAGCAAAGCTTCCATACCGATAATACCGTTTCCGATAATAGTAAGTTCAAGCTTATCCTTATTTTTCTTTTTGCAGAGCAACGGCTCATAAAGAGGCACTTCGGTAAAAAGATTATAAATAAGGTTTCTATAACTGTTGATCGGAAGAATAATAGGCATTTCCGCCGCTTTAAAAGGCTTTTCGCCATTTTCCGAGTGTTGTAATCTGTTTCTTACCTGCTTTTCTATCTGAACATAGGCGTCGGTCTGAACAAAAAGATATACCTTTGACTTCTTTAAACAGTTTTTACACGTTCTTCCTGAAAGACGGGTAAATGCCTGAAGATTTTCAAATTCGTTTTCAGACATAAGATAATAGCTCGATTTTCTAACCTTAGGTACGTGTTTGATATCATCGCGTAAGCATATTGCGTTCATTCGCTTAGCTTCCATCAAAAACTCATAATCTGTTTCAAACTCACTGTCAGAGTGAACACCTGTAAAAACAATTAACTTTCGTCTTTTCAGTATCTTTCGCGCGTCATTTTTATATATGCTCTTAGCAAGCGCCAAAGAAAACTGATTAAGCTCGCTGAAATAATATATTTTACGCCAACGGAAAATAGTCGCACAGTACATTCTTACTCTTGGGAAAATATTCGCTATAACTTCAAATACGATAGCTCCTCCGGCAACAGGCGCAACAACGTTAAGTATAGATGCATAAGCTCCGTAAACGCTTATCGCCCTTGAACCTACTCCGTAAAGACTCTCAACCATAATTTTTCCGCCTTTTATGTACTGAGTATAATCTTCATCCATACTGAAGGTCTGAAGTGCGTGAACAAAGCTGTTGAATATCTCTTCCCACCATTTAAGATTATTTTCGGCAGACTCAATGATCGTATAATATCCGACCGCATATCTCAGACACCATACAGAAGCAAGAAGCCCTGCCGAAAAGATCATAATATTATTGATTCCAAGACGTCTTTTAGGCAACTTTGAAAATTTATAAATACAGGCTTTAATTACGATAGCAAGCCAAGAAGCAATCAAAAATATAACCGAAAAACGCAATAACCATTCCAACAGATTTTGCTGTTCAGGTGTCATTATATATATCCTCCCGCAAAAAACAATATTCTATCTTATATTATACCGCCTACATCGCTACTTGTCAACATTTTACCCTCTGAATTTGCAAAATTCGTCATTTTTACAAGTAAAAGCAAAAGGCTGTATCACACTGAAAAGCGACACAGCCCTTATTCGTTATTTAATTGGTTTTAATCCTTTATGATGACCAAAGCATCAGCCAAAGCTCGTTCTGTTCCATAAGCAGTATCGGTTCCTCCGTTACTGTAAATGTGTGTTTTAAGCTCAAGAACACCGTTTTCCTCAACAAGCATATTGGAAGATCCGCCGCCGTCAAGCATAAGCGCGTTCGTGATATCCATATCAAGATCCATAAACACTTGACTCATATCCGCATAATTTGCACCGGGATACTGTGCGTTATTCTTATCGTTTCCGTCAACAACAACGACAACAAAATCACCCGCAGCATTATATCCTGCCGCTGTTCTTGCATCACCTGCATCAGAACCGCTGAGCTTTTGATAAACCCCATTTTTAATCAAGAAATAAGATCCGCCAAAGCCTTGTTGGATATTACCCTTATAATTATTGTGATAATCTTCAACTCCACCGCTCGCCATCTTTCCGTCTTTGGTAATACCTATCCACCATTTACCCAAATGGCTCTTTTGTGAAAGAACGGTGCCGTTAGTGCTATCAATCTTATTCACGTAATTAGGCTCTCTGTAAACGGTTCCGTTTACTATCTGCATACCCCAAGGAGTATAACATCCCGCACTCTTCATAGCAAAGTTCAGATTTGTTGCGGCAATAACGTTCTTACCCGTAGCCTCAACCTGTTTTGCAAGCTCGCTCGTTGTTTTTTCGGTAACGTGCTTTTTACCGCACACTTCTGCATAAGGACAGCTTGAAACAGTATGATATTTTGCACTTGCAACCTCAAAATGTGCCTTAGCATCAGCCTCAAGTATCAAAATATAAGCTATAAGATCAACGCCCGCATCGGTGGTGTAAGTCCTTTCGATATATTTAACACCGCTTGCAAGATTTGTGATCTTGTCGGATTTGTAAGTATATCCTATATGCATTACTCCCGATGCCCAATTATAAGTAAATGTCTTTGATTCAAAAGCAAGAGAAAAATCATAGATCTTTCTGTTGGTAGTAAGTCGGTCAGCTAAGAATGAATCGACAAGCGAAGAAATATTTGCAGAAGGTGCATCTATAAATACTTTAACAAAGCCGTCATTTGCGATATCGCAGTCAATCCCCTCTCTTATACCGCCGTAATCATTTCCCTGACCTATCAATATAGCATCACCCGAAGTATACTTATCAGCCGATACTATGGGAAGGTCGATTCCGTATTTACTCTTAACAAAATCAACTATCTTCTTTGCATTGGCATCCGATGCGCTATCCGCAACGACCGAAAAACCGCTCAATTCCGATCCGTTGATCGAAATACCGTGATTTGAAACTATAACATTCTCATAAATGCTTCGCGCAAAATAATCTCCGTAAGATATTCCCGCGTGAATATCACCGTTGTTTTTACAAGCAATAATTCTCAAAGGCGATATATCTGTCTTAACAGCGGTTATTCCGCCTGCAAAAGAATATTTTGCATCGGTCGAGGTGTTATTTATTTTACCGTTATTCACACAGTCTATAAAAGAAGCCATTATCTCATCAACAGCAAGACCTACGTATCCGAGAATACCTGCTACACCTACGTTTGACGCCGCGCCTGCGTTTGCCGTTATATTTCCGTTGTTTACACAGTTTTCAACGGTTATACTGTCATTAAAAACAGAACCTATTATACCCGCAATTCTTCCGGAAGATGCTCCCGACACAGTAACAGATGCATTATTGGTAATATTTTTAAATATACCGCCGTTAGCCTTACCTACAAGAGCCGCAACAGAATTTCCGTTGCTATATCCCGCAAGAGCAGTTGATGCAACGTTGATATTACCGTTGATAACAAGATTCCTTATCTCACTGTGAGTTCCAAGCGCTCCTCCGCCGGGAAGCTGTTTGATAAGCATTTTATCGGTCTTTACCGAAAATCCGCAGCCGTCGATGCTTAAAGTCTTAGCAGAATTAGATCCGCCCGCAAGAGTTTCAAAATCAGCTCCGCTTGCCGTAAGATCTATATTTTTGGTAAGATAATACTTTCCGCCCGCAGCTATACTCTTAAATTCGGAAGCTGTTGAAACTGCGGTCCAACCCGTAATCGAAAAAGTAAGATCCTTGACCGTAGCCTCGTCAACGTCGCCAAAAGCAGGAACGCTTGACGTTATCTTATTTCCAAGTCCGTAAACAGTACCCGTAAACTTATTGGGGTTTTGTACCGATAATGTAATATTTTTTGAAATATAATAAGAACCCGATCCATTTATCTTTGCGAATTCACTTGCCGAAGATACCTTGGTTGCATCGGCAATAGTCATATTTGAAAAAGACTTAGACGCAAGTCCCTGCGCAACGTCAATACCCTTGTTCAGAGCAGAAAGGACACCCGTATTTGAGCAAGCGATGATCTGTACTGTAGTGTCGGTTTTTTTAGTGCCGAGAATACCGCCCGCAAAGGTTTTTTCTGTAGCGGTAGATTTATTTGTAACGTCACCTGTGTTTTTGCAAGAAGCGAAATAAGCCTTATATACGTCTACATCGTTATAACCGATATAAGCGACAATTCCACCCATCGCATAATAATTACTTGCTCCGCTACCTACAGAAGCGGTAAGATCTCCGTTATTCTGACAGTTAATGAACTTTGAGCTGTCATTAAATACCGAACCAACAAGTCCCGCAACTCTTATATCGCTGTTATTTGAATCAGAAACCGTAACAGATGCATTATTTACAATATTAGTAAATATTCCACCGTTAGCTTTTCCGACTAATGCAGCTACCGAAAAACCGTTATCGTACGCAGTGATCTCACTGAGAGTTACACTAATAGAACCTTTAATAATAAGATTCTTTATCTGGCTATGTGTTCCGACCTTTGACTCACCACCGGGGAGCTCCTCAAAAAGAGGCTTTTTGGTGGTAACAGTATGACCGCAACCGTCAAGGATCAATGCCTTAGCTGAATTAGCTCCGCCCGCAAGAGTCTTGAAATTCACTCCGCTTGCAGTAAGGTCAATATCTGCGCCAAGATAGTATTTTCCGCCCGTCGCAATATTTTTAAACTGTGTAGCGGTAGTTATCTTAGTCCAACCGTTAGCCGTAGTATAGCTCGAAGGAGCAGCGGTAGGAGAAAGATCGCTTCCGTCAGGCAAAGTAACAGCATTGATAGGTATATATATTCCTATCATAAGCATTGATATTATCAGTAAAACAGAAATTATCCTTTTCATATCAACCTCAAAAAAATATTTATATAAATTCATTATATCATAATAAACAAAGAAAGTAAAGCATCAAAGCGAAATTTTAGCAAGTCCGCCCTCCGAAGTTTCTCTGTAAGAAGACAAAAGATCGCGCCCTGTCTCACGCATAGTTGCTATAACGGCATCAAAGGATATTTTACGGGAATCCCATAAGAAGCTTGCAAGACTCACGGCGTTGATAGCTCGCATAGCAGCAACAGCGTTGCGCTCGATACAAGGGATCTGAACAAGTCCGCAGATAGGATCGCAGGTAAGCCCGAGATGATGCTCTATCGCGATCTCCGCGGCATATTCGATTTTATCGATGTCTAAAGAAAATAACTCTCCAAGAGCGGCAGCAGCCATAGAACAAGCGCTTCCGATCTCAGCCTGACAACCGCACTCCGCGCCCGATATAGAAGCATTTGTCTTTATTAAATTGCCGATAATTCCTGCGGTAATAAGAGCCTGCACTATCTCTCTGTCGCTGAATCTGTGCTTCTGCTGTTGATAATACAGAACAGCGGGAAGAACGCCTGCAGCTCCGCAGGTAGGCGCGGTAACTATTCTCTCACCCGATGCATTCTGCTCACCGACAGCAAAGGCAAAGGAGCAGACCATTCGGTGTTCTCGGGTTTCGGGACTTTCATCTATGTGCTGACTGTGATAAAGAGCCTTAGCTTTCTTTTTAACAGACAGACCGCCGGGAAGAATACCTTCGTCAGAAAGTCCGCGATGAATAGCATTCTTCATTTCTTCCCAGACCTGATCCATATAATCAAGAAAATCGGGACCTTCTTTTTCTATAGCATATTCCCATAAACGAATAAAACGTTTTTTGCAATATTCCGATATATCGGCAAAAGTATGCAGATCATAAACGTTTGGCGTATCGGAATGAGTCTGCCCTTCATACAAAACACTACCGCCGCCAATACTCATAACAGTAACACGAACATCCTCAGCGCCGTTTTTAAATCCGACGATCTCCATAGTATTAGGATGAGGAAGCTCTGTCCTTTCAAAATCGAATATTACGTCGCAAGGAAGCGGAGAAAGTGTTTTTTCAATAACGGTATCGGTTCCGTGTCCTTTACCTGTTTTTGCAAGCGAACCGTATAAAAACACCTGAACCGAATCGATATCGGGATATTTCTTCAAAAAATCCTTACAAGCTCTTTCAGGTCCCATAGTATGAGAGCTGGAAGGTCCTCTGCCTATTTTATATAACTCAACAAGCGATTTCATACCGTCTGCTTTTAAATTTTTGTTTTTTTGAATATCGATAGACTTCATAACATTATCCCCATGATCAATATATAAAAATATTCAAATATATTATATCATACAAATTATAAAGTATAAAGACTTTTTTAAAAAAAGATAAGAGTATATCAAAAAAGCGATGAGCCGAAGCCCATCGCTTATTTAAATTTAATCCTCTTTTTTCTTAATCACAAAAGCGGTTCCAATAACTCCTGCGGGAACAATGGCAGAGAGAGCTATGGAAGAATCACATCCTTCGTCAACTTGATCATCAACTGAATTTGTTTCCTCGATATTATCAGTTGGCTTATCAGTATTTGTTTTGGGAATATGAGGAAAAGGATCGTTATTTTCGGGTATTGCAACTCCGCAAGCATCACACTTTTCATCATTATCAGTATCCGGGTGCGGTACTGCGTGAGGCGTATTGCTTAATAAGTAATTTTCCTCATTAATAAACTTCATACTTGCACCATCTATATTCTTTTTGGCTTTTGCATATTCACAAAAATCAGAAAGAGGAAATAAATATGCTTCTTCTGAGGTTTCCCTTTTTGCATACAGGATGTATTCACCGTGATCGGTTTCATAGTAAATATACGCGCCATCATAATTTACCAAACCGCTAAAGCAATATATTTTATTAACTTTTACCGATGAATCAAAAACTAAATTTAGATACTTAGTATATGTGTAAAATCCCTTCCATATAAGACCGCCGAATTCCTTTCCTAACATATCCCTTTCGCCTTCATTAATCTTATATAAACTCATATATTCAGAATCTGTTACTATCATATAGTTTGAAGTTAATGATGTTTCAATCATGCTCATAATATCTTCTCGTCGTGCAAAACGATGCAAAAACAAACCACTATACAATTTTATGACTTCCTCATTATTTAAAATATCTAATTGAACCTTTTCTTCCTCCGTTAAATATCGCGAGTCATACAAATCATATGTTTCAGCCGATGTCGGAATGATAAAAGCTATTACACATATAACAAAAGCTAATATAAATGTAAATAAGCGTTTCATAAAATATACTCCTTTCATTAGACAATAACTCGAATTAATTATTGGGCAAAATAATATGGTACCTAACCATAATATCTCTTTCCAATTTCATTATACCATATTTTTGTGAAAATTCAAGTTTTATCTTGCGCTTTTTATCCATATATTAATTTTAAACATTTTATAAATCTTTTTATATCTTTTTAAAAGCAAAAATATCCCCCCCGACGCAAAGCGTCGGGAAAGCTGTAAATATTTAACTTTCAATTACTTTAAACTCGTTACTTTTAATCGGAACCACAAAAGTTACGACCGATGTAAAATGTTGTTCGTATTCATTAAATTCTCCTACTTTGTTTATGCAATCTACATCATAGGAAATCACTATACCTGTATATCCTTCTTTTAAAACCGTTAATATTATACTGTTTTCTTCATACCTTATTTCATCATATTTTTTTTGCGAAGCTTCATAAACAGAATCCAATCGAGCTGTAACAACACTCTTGACCCTATCTATATCAATATCCGACGTATCAATATCACAAGGTATTTTTCCCAACATAAACGAAGAATAACTGTACATTGTACCATCATAATTAATATTAACAGTTGCACAATCAGAGGTTTCAAATCCATTTATATTTTTCTTGAATTTAACAGAATATCTTTCCTTTTCCTTTTCATCAACAACATTTATGTCATATTGATCAACATCTACCATATTACGCAAAAAATCTTTTGCAATTATAACGCACTCATTCTGACTGATCACAGAATTTTTTGAATTAGAAATTCCCCAAAAATATGAGGTTAATTTTCCGCTATCATCTATTGCAAAGAGATTCTTATCGTTATCTATATACTTTCTTGTAGGAAAATAATTATACCCTAAATAACTTGTTGTATCATACGTACCAAAATATGATGTCCCATTAATTTCTAACTCAATTGAATCTTTTATATTTTTTGCGGAATCATCATAAGGAGAAGCAAATTTATACTCAACCTCTAGATCCAATGACAGTGAATCGGAATATCCGGTAATAAGAGGAGAATATAGTGTCAGTTGTTCATTCTTATTTAAAGCATCAGCATCGTCTGAAATTGCATTATTACAGCTACACAAACTAAACGATATAATTATAGCAATGGCTAAAACTAATATTCTTTTCATAACTGACCTCCTAAACTTTTTATATATTCAACTTCCCCTCGAACGAAGTCGAGGGGGATATTCACGTTTTTTCAACATCTTCAACGTCAAAGCCAAATAAAAATTCGTCGGTTAAATCTTCTTCTGAAAACGTATTTTGAAAATTCAAATTCACCTCAAAATACTTATCATTATCAACATTCGCAAATAATTGAACATTGTTAAAAATATTGTTATTATTGTATGTTTTTTCTATAAACATTGTTTTGTGAAAATTAGAAAGAATATATCTTTTTACTATTATGTTTTCTAAAAACTCAATAGATTCAATACTTTTTTTATAAGATTTTGCAGTTTGTTCATTAGAAGATTCACTTTTGTAATACGTTTCAGCATTATTTTGATTTTTTAAATCCATAAATTTAAGACTTAACATTGCTTCAAAATAATTATTAGTTATTACTTGACAAGTTAATTCATAATCATTAAAACTTTTAAAATATAATTGTCGCGAACATCTGCCTTTCCACAACGTGACCTTTTCATTTTTTTTATAAGACAATGGGTGTGTAACCTCAATAAATAGATTTGGTATTATTACATCCCCATTTACTCCAAATGTTTGTACAATAATCTCCTTGTGAGAATCTGTTAATTTACCGTTTAATATAACATTTTGCATTTCTTGTGTACTTTGAAAATTAATCCACGTCGGTATCTCGCCAAATTCATCATCCATCCGAACATACGTGTATTTCGATATGTCATCAAATATTATATGGTATTCTCCATTTTTTTCGATCACTTTATAATCCAAACTAACGTTGTCTTTATCTTCGATGTTTTTTTCTGTGATATTTTTTATATTACTATCGGTATCACTTTGGGTTACATCTTCGGCATCTTTTAACAAACCGCACCCAAACAAGGTCAGAAGCATAGAAAAAATTAAAATTAAACATAATGCATTTTTTAATAATTTAATTTTTTTCATAGTAGACCTCCTAAACTTTTTATATATTCAACTTCCCCTCGAACGAAGTCGAGGGGGATATTCAACTGTTTTGATCAGACACATATCTTTGAACGTCGAATTGGAAGAGCCATTCGGGGGAAAGCGGTTTATCCATATTTCCTATGAATACATAAAAATAAACACCATTTGATTCGTAGAAAATTTTAACTTTATAATCATTAAGAATAGAATCAGCAAATTTTTGTTCTTCGATAACAAACATAGTTTTATCTTCATTCGATAAAGTATATTGAATTATTTTACGGTTATCAAGATTAACAACTTCTTTTTCTCCAATTATGTCGTCGAACTCCTTTTCCCATACCTTATATTTTTTTTGAATGTCACTTTTAGCATATTCGAGATTAGTATTATAATGTTTTTTCGTTAAACAAGTGAAAACTATATAAGCGTCATCGTTATCCAAAAATTTGGCATCAAAAGAATATCCACGGCCTAATAGGGTAACAGTATCATAACATTTCAAAACTGTTTCATCGGGAAATACGGGCAAATATACGTTATATGGATCCGGAATTATGACTCCGTTATCATCTTTGGAAAAATAATTTGCAATAATTGCTTTATCAGCATACGTAAAGTTGCCATTTAGTATTGCATTTTGCATTTTCCCTACGTTTTTAAAGGTTAAATAAGTTATAGGTTCAATAAACAGCCCGGGTGGAAGCGGGTCTTCGATATATCTTGATATATCATCAAAAGCAATATAATATTCACCGTCTATTTCCTGTATTTTATAATCCATGATATTATCACCGTTAAATGATGTAACGGAATTGTTAATATTTGTATCGGATGTATCGGAATTTTCGGTTTCAATTTCATCAAACGTACAACCAAATAAGGTCAAAAGCATAGAAAAAATTAAAATTAAACATAATGCATTTTTTAATAATTTAATTTTTTTCATAGTAGACCTCCTAAACTTTTTATATATTCAACTTCCCCTCGAACGAAGTCGAGGGGGATATTCACGTTCTTTCAACAACTTCAACGTCAAAGCCAAATAAAAATTCGTCGCTCAAGTCTTCCGTAATTTCATGATTTAATATTTGCGGTGCTTCAAATACATTAAATACTTCGAAATATTTATCATCAATATTACCTAACAAATGAATTCTTTCCGGAATGTTTGGGTCATCGTAGTTGCCATATATTTTTTCAACAAATACTGTTTTTGTTCCGTTCGAAAGAATATATTTTACAGTTTTAAAGTTCTTGTTCGTTTCAATTGTTTTATTATAACATTCCATAATAGTTTCATCAGAAAGCTTTTTTTCATATTCAACATTTTTTTCTTTCCAATCAATATCCGCAAAATTGCTATTATATATATTTTCATATACATAATGTTCTAAAATACGTACAAAAATTATTTCCTCATAATATTCATCACAGGTTAAAGATATACTAAACGCACCGCCTGTAAAACTCCCACGATGGTCGATATTATGTGGTAAGGTATGAGAAACCTTATATGAAGCGTAAGGATTTAATATTATGAACCCTTCATCATCTTTAGGACATGTATAATATATACTTTCTTTCATATTGTATGATAAATGTCCATTCAATAAATCTTTGGAAAACTCTTCCCAAGAAGCTATGTTAAATCCTACTATGCCCGGACTGCCACCGTATTTTGAATATAGCAATGGATCATCAAACACCAAACGGTAACCGTTTTCAGTTTTTATAATTTGATAATCTTTTACGTTATCATAGTCTGAAAGATTAATAATTATGCCCTTAGTGCTTTCTGTGACGATGTCGGTATCACTTTGAGTTACATCTTCGGTATCTTTTAACAAACCGCAACCAAACAAGGTCAAAAGCATAGAAAAAATTAAAATTAACATTAATACTCTTTTCTTCATAAAATATCTCCTTTCTTTTATATTTTTATCATCCACTTTTTACCTTTCATAATATAATACCGAGAAAAATAAAGTTTTTCTTCAAAAAATTTCATTTTTTTATTTTTTTAGATTTTTTCATTTTAAACGATGAGATATTTGTATATCGTTAAACAGTTTTTCCGTTTCAACATCAGACGTAGTATTTGTAAAATAGAATATCCTTGTAAATATTCCCTCAGTTTCTCCAACCCATTGTATCATAGTACCATTGCCGGACGGGTGCGGACTTCGGGTTTCAATGTGAAGTGTCAAATTTCCGTCTGAGTTTTTAATAGGAGAGTTTAAAAGGGATTTATTCTCTATTTCGGACTTTTCAGCCGAAATTTTAGCAGGAATATCGGTAACTGAAAGAACATATTCTACACGAGTCCAATCACCGTTTGCTGCTTCTGTTGTTATATATACAACATTCGTTTCTTTTCCCGTATCTTCCGATATGCTATGCGAAAAGCATATCCAAGTAATATTGCCCTCCAAAATAGGAATTTGCGGCAATGAATCTATTAAATTAACAAAAGCTGATAAATCCTCCTTGCTTTGCGGTCTTTCAAACGCAAAGCTTTGAAAATATTGCTGTAGTTGTGATTCATCATCACATACCGACATTTCTTTCATTTTATTGAAATCTTCAAGGCTTCTTACCTCTATAGTATGACTCGGAAGATCTATAGTTGATGTTATTTTATCGCTTGAATTGGTTTGTTCTGATATTTTTTCAACACCTTGACATCCGGATAAAAATATAGATAAAATTAGCATCATTGTTATTAAAACTTTTTTCATAGTAGACCTCCTAAACTTTTTATATATTCAACTTCCCCTCAAACGAAGTCGAGGGTGATATTCACGTTTTTTCAACAACTTCAACGTCAAAGCCAAACAAAAATTCGTCGCTCAAGTAGGGGGGGAATTTATGGCAATATTTGAGTTGGATAACCGTACCACTCGGGAGACGTGAATCCACTTGCGTTTTGATGATAATAAACCGTATAATCGGCATTAACAGGCTTAAATAGATCAGGATATAGCGCTGCCTCGGGATGCTCGTACGTTGACGGCGCATTTCCAAGAAACTCTACTCTTTCAAGACTTTCACATCCAGAAAAAACCATTTCGTCAACCGCGGTTACCGTCTTGGGAATTACTATCTGCTTCAATTTCACATTATTAACAAAAGCCTTAAGCCCTATACTAACAAGACCGTCATTCAAAACAACGGTTTCTAATGCTTCGCAAGCTCCAAATGCCTGCCATCCTATCGTTTTTACGGTGCTGGGCAATTCAACCTTTGAAATTTTAGTCGCCCCAAAGCACCCGTCGGGAATTTGCGTAACACCCTCGCTTAAAACAAGAGTTTCTATGCCCGAATAGCCGAATGCATTACTGCTTAAATCACTCAAACAATCACTATATATCTCTACTTGTTTGAGAGAAGTACAATTCATAAATGCAGAACTTCCTATTTTCGTCAAGGATTTAGGGAAATTTATAGACTCCAAAAGTGAGCAATCCTTAAAAGCGTTATTTCCTATCATTGTTATCGTATCGGGCAACACAACATTTTTCAAAAAAGCTCTTGAATACGTAAAACCGTCTAAAGAAATTGCACTTACCGTTTTACCGTCTATCTGCTTGGGGATAATTACATTTTCACTTTTTCCCTTATAAGCCACAGAAACTGTTCCGTCATCAAGATTTGAAACATAAAAATCATCCGCAGGACTCTCTTGTAAAGTTTCAACACCTTCCGTTTCGAAAACCTCGGTTTGCTTTTCATCTTTATCTTGATTTTCCCTATTATTGCACGAAGAAAAAGCCAAAACAGTTAATAAGATACACAGTAAAATAGAAATTATTTTTTTCATTTAATATCCCTCTTAATAATTATACTGCTTATAATCAAAGAATTTAGTATTGTATGCCATATATTTTTTTTGTTTTTTATCCAACACAACATAAAACGTATCATTTGAACACGAAGTATTGCAAATTCCCGTATCACTCATATTATATTTATTACTCCACAAATAATAGCTTCCGTCTAATTCCCATCGCCCGTTATTCAAAAATTGCAAATATGAAATTAAACGCGGTTTGTAAAAGGTGGGTTTGGTTCGCAATTCCCCCTGCTTTTCATATAATAATTCATCAAGAACCACAACAAATTCACCGTTTTTAATTTCCTTAATTTTTTTCTTTCGCATACCATAGCGTATAAAAAAAGCAACCACAGGGATTAAAACAATTAACCATGCAAAAACCGTAAAAAAACTAAAACAAAGAGCAAAAAACACGGAAACGATCATCAAAATAATATCAATAGTTATTGAAGAATTCTTTTTCATTTCATTAATAATATCTTGCTTTATTAAATCATCGGTTAAATTTTCTTTTTCCATCGCGTCGGTTGCCGCCTTTTCCAAAGCGAAACATTTTGCGGTTTGTTCGACAAACAGTTCGATACGGTCGGACTTTTCGGGATTGCCCTGTACGGGATCGCCGGGATTGATAGCGACGGGGTAGAAGATATTGCCCAGCCGCGCAATTCCTTCGGCGTTGACGGCGCGCATTTTTTCAAACGCGTCAAACAAGGCGGTTTCATAGCTTTCGTCTTTGGTTTCAAAATATTTGGCGTAAGAGATAAAGGCGTCTGTTAAAGCCTGCCAAAGCTTGGCGATATACGCCAAATTGAGGAATTTTTCTTCCAAAGCGGCATAGGCTTTTTCGGTAAGCTTGTCTTTGGTTGCGGCAAGCTTTTTCAGCTGTTGCTCGGTCATTGCCACCGCGTCCGCTTTTTCCTTGCGTACTTCTTCCAAAGAACAGCGTTTCCAGCCAATCGGGATAAACCACTCGTTGGAGGCAATTTGATAATCCTCTTTCATCATCTCGAAATAGAAATGGTTTTTGCTGTGGTTTAAGCGGGGGAAACGGCTTAATTCGGTAAAGTAATAGCCGTCCAAATAGAAAATTTTCTTTTGGATTTCTTCGGTGTTCTCCATAATGGAGAGGATTTCCTTTCCTGCGCCGGGATATGCGCTTTCAAAGAAATTTTTTACCGTTTCGTCCACGTCATAACCGCAAAGACAAGCCTCCATAATATGTAAATTAACTTCGTTTACGCTGTCGAAAGGATGAAACCCTTCACGGTCGATACGGGATACGTAGCCGACGGGCGAATACCCTTCGCAATAGCGGAACTTACGGCAAATATGATCTTTGAGCATCAGAGGCAAAAAGCCCTTGCCGAAATATTCTCCAAAGATGTCCGTTTCCACAAATAGGGGATTGTTTTTGATTTTATTAAAAAATTTATTGTCAGGCAGGGTCAACGACCAGTCAAACTGCGTCCATTTGTCCATAATTACGAGGTCGCGAGAAATTTGTTCGTATGCGTCGGTCATCATTTGATAATCTTCTTCGATACTTGCAAAAGGTCTTACGATCAATTCTTTGCCAAGCGCTTTGCAGGCGTTGTAAAGGGTTTCGGTAACGTACTTTACCCGTTCGATTTTGCCCAGCTTTTGATTTTTCAGTTTGAGTAAGGGGATACGGGTTTCGTGCAGGGTCAGGATGAGCCCGTCCATTTTGGGATAAGCTGCGAAAAAATCCTCGATTTTATTCACCAAGAAATCTTTAACGAGGGGGTGGGTAATTTCCACGTCGCCGTAATCGTTGAGGATTTCGGGATATACCTTGCCGAAATCTTCGGGCAATTCTAATTCGTGATGCCAAAAGAAGGTCTTGATACCGTGCGGGTACAGCTTTTCGCATACCTCGTTGACCATCGCGTTTACCTCTTTCAGATAAGCGTAATCTTTATCGCCGTTAAATTGCGCGTATTTGCGGTAAGCAATCAAGCCGTCCACGTTTCCGCGGTGGGTGTTGTGGGTAGGTCCGATCATTTGGAAATGGTCGAAATGGTGTTGGATTGCGTAATCGGCGGTGTATAAAAGATATTCTCTGTCGAAATCGACGGGATTGCACATAGAAATACCTTTAATCATCTGTCTTGCCATCATTTTTTCTCCTAAACTTTCTCTTAAAAAGGTTATGATAATATTGTATTTTCTTTTTCCCTAAAAGTCAAGCCTTTCCAAGTAAATATGCGGAAAATTAAAAAATTTCCTGCAAAAACTTGACGAAAGAGAAGAAACGAATTTCCCGCGCAATGCCTACGGAATACTTGAAATTTATAAAAAAAGGTGCTATAATAAAAAAGGCCTTGAAAGCACGCGCCAAAATACGGCGAAAAAAGAACCGAACGGGGAAACGCAAATGAAAGCAGAGAAGTTAAACAAATGGGCTGAATTATTGTTGGATACAGGAAAACGCAACAACCTTATCCATTTCAAAGACGCAAAGACGAGCACGGTGGAAATTCTTTCTCCCGATTTCGTTACCCTTTTCAAACGCGCGGAACACGCCGCCGTTTTTGAAGTATACGATCCCAAGCTGGAAGACGAGGAAGAGGAGTTCGAGTATTTCGACGACGAAACGGTCGATAAGGGTGAAAAGCGTATTCCCAAAGCCGATTATTTGGAGGCGTATCAAAAAAAGCTGAAAAAGAACCAAATCCTCGTTTACAACGCCGTAAACAAACCGTTTGCCGCGCTGAAAAATATCAGCAAACGGGCAAAGACGGCAATCGAAGAAACGGGCGTCAATATCGCGTATATCGCTTTTGGCTTTATCCATTGGACGGAAAATGAAAATTCGCAATACGTTATGCGCGCTCCGATTTTGCTTGCGCCTATAACGATTGAAAACGAATCGTCTATCGAACCTTACTATGTAAAAGTTACCGATGATGAAATTATCGTCAATCCTACCTTTGCCTTCAAATTACAAAATGACTACGGTATCAAATTGCCCGAATTTGACG
>CALAXC010000232.1 GCA_937894775.1 uncultured Clostridia bacterium | reverse complement strand
CTTAGGCTACGGCACAAAGACCAAAACCGCATACGACTTCTTGATTGGCAAAGGCAAGGTGAACTCTCTTGATGAGCTTATCAACCGTTTCTCCGTTGAGGTAGTCAATAAGCAGTTCTATAATGAAATCGCTCTTGCGTTTACCAAGCTTGTTGGCGGTCAGCGCGACGGCAAAAGCTTTGAAAAGGAACTCAACCTCTATGGTGTTACCGACCAAAATAAGTATGCCGAGTTCGCCGTAAGGCTTATCGGTCGTATTGTGTTCTGTTGGTTCTTGAAGGAGAAGAAGAGCGAAAACGGCATTCCGCTGATTCCCGAAAGTATGCTTGCTCTCGACTCTGTAAAGGCAAGCCGCAACTATTATCACGATACCCTCGAGCCGTTGTTCTTTGAGCTTTTGAATACCAATCAGCCTCGCCGTAAGGGTAAGTTTGCTCGTGAGGAAATCTATACACAGATTCCGTATCTGAACGGTGGTCTTTTCAGCCCTCACGCTGACGATCACTACAAGTTCGCTCCCGAATTGCAAGCGGGACAGTATGGACTTGTTACCATTCCTAACGGATGGTTTGAACATTTCTTTGAGATCTTGGGACAGTACAACTTTACCGTTGATGAGAATACTTCTTACGATATTGAGTTGTCTATCGATCCCGAAATGCTCGGTAGAATTTTTGAAAACCTCTTAGCGGAGATAAGTCAAGAAAACGGTGAAAATGCAAAGAAGAGTACGGGTAGTTTCTATACCCCAAGAGATATCGTGGGATATATGGTCGATAGTAGTATCCTTGAATATCTTAAAACAAAAACAACGATAGACGAAGCCAAACTTCGTGCGCTTATCAGTTATGGCAAAGAAGATGATGAGCTTGCAGCTTTTGATAAGAATGAAAAGAAGCAACTTATCAATGCTCTTTATACAGTAACTATAATCGACCCCGCTTGTGGTTCGGGTGCGTTTCCTATCGGTATGCTGCAAAAGATCGTGTATATGTTGCAGGAGATTGATCCCGAAGCAAATCTTTGGTTTGATAAGGCAACCGAAAACGTTAGCATACTTATAAAGAAAGAGTTTGAAAAGAAGTTTAATGCCGGCTCTCTTGATTACATAAGAAAATTGAGCGTTATTCAAAACTCTATTTTCGGTGTGGATATTCAGCCTATTGCGGTTGAAATTGCCCGCCTGCGTTGTTTCCTCTCCCTTGTTATTGAGGAAAAGGTATATGACGATGAACCGAATAGAGGCATCAATCCTTTGCCCAGCTTGGATTTCAAATTTATAATTGCAAACTCTTTGGTAGCGTTGGAGGAAAGTCCTCAGCTTTCTTTATTTGAAAACCAAGATCATATTGATGAATTGAAAGCTGTTCGTGATGAATATTTTAACGCTGATACCGAAAGAAAAACCGAGTTGAAATTGGAGTTTGCCGACATTCAGAAGAGAATGTTCCAAGAGACTATCTCTAATTACAACAAGTCTGCTTCGTCAAGATATAAGGCTTTGTCAGATTGGTCGCCTTTTAGCAATGAATCGACAAGTTGGTTTGATGCTGAGTGGATGTTTGGTATTAAAGATGGATTTGATATCGTAATCGGTAACCCACCTTACGGATTGCTTAACAAGAAGCAAAATCAAAAATCGAGTATTCAAGTAACCGATAAAGAAATCAATTATTATAAAACTTTTCCGTTATATGCTCCCGCAAAGGGCGGAATGCTGAACATTTATCGTCTGTTCATTTGCCAATCACATCATCTTCTCAAAGCGAATGGTCATATGTCTTTGATCTTCCCGATGGCATTTATGTGTGATTTGAGTGCTGCTGAACTTAGAAAATTTGTTTTTGCACAAGAATCCATACAGTATCTTGAAGCATTCCCCGAAAGAGATGATGAGAACAAGCGTGTATTCCAATCAGCAAAAATGTCGGTGTGCATACTTGGAAGCAACAGAACTAAGTCGGATGCTACAAGAAAATTCAAGCTTAGAATTAACGATAACCGCTATGTAAACACCTCGTATGAGCAAGTGTATATTTCTCCAAGCGATATTGACTGTATTGATAGCAAATCTTTAACCATTCCGTTGGTAAGCAAGACGGAGTTGGATGTTTTGTTGAAGATGTGTGAAAAATCGAAGCGAATGAAGGAATTTTCTAAATGCTTCACGGGAGAAATCGATATTTCTCTCGACAAGAAATATATTCGTTTGGATAATAGTTACCACGAAATGCTTAGGGGAGCACAAATACAGAGATTCTATACAACAAATGATATAAGTCAAGGTGATATTTTGTATTTGGACTCCGATCAGTATTTGGCAGAAGTAGCTTCTCCGAGAAGCCGACATCACCTACAATCTCGTATTGTTATGCAAGGTATCACTGGCGTGAATGAGAAATATCGTCTGAAAATGACACTCTCAGAAGCAGGAACTTTCTGCGCAAATTCGGTAAACTATTTGCTTATCAATGAAGATATCGAATATTTCCTTGGCTT